>RDDZ01000038.1 GCA_003852775.1 Microbacteriaceae bacterium
AAACCTGCTAACGCCCCCGCAAAAACCTCTTTCCCGCCCGAGATGTTCGAAGAAACCTGTTAACGTTCCCTGCAAAAAGCCCTCGTTGCCCGATCAAACCGGGCCTGGCAGCTTATTTTTCTTCGCCGCCTTCTCCTTTCCGGGTAAGCGTCAAACGTAACCCACCTTCAGTAGCAGTGAAACCTATGAGAGAATGGGGCCAACGTTACGAATAGGAGGTTGCCTCATGTCCAGTAAAGAAGAACGTCGCCAAACATGGATCGCGCGCGTTACGGCCTACAAACAAAGCGGACAGACGATGAAAGTCTGGTGCAGCGAACAAGGTGTAACCTTGGATCAGCTCAAATACTGGCTTCGGAAATTCAAATCCGAGGCCGGCGGATCGGGCTCTCCTGCGCCGACTTCTTTTGTGCCGCTTGTATTAAATGAATCCAGCAGTTCTCCATCAAGCGCTTCGCTTCGGCTCCATGTCGGTGACGTTCACATCGAAGTGAACGTCGGCTTCAATCCAGGGTTGCTTCGCGATGTTGTCGCTACACTGAGACCATCATGCTGACGCTATCCAACCAGCAACGTGTCTATCTGGCTGTCGGGCCAACGGACTTGCGTAAATCCATCGACGGTCTGGCAGCCATTGTTCAGGAGCGCTTCGGCCTCAGTCCCTTCTCCTCCAGCCTGTTTGTATTCTGTAACCGTGAGCGAAACAAGCTCAAATTGCTGTACTGGGATCACAACGGATTCTGGCTTTTCTACCGTCGTTTGGAGCGTGGCACTTTCCAGTGGCCAACCCATCACGAACGAACGGTGAATGTTTCCGCGCGCGAACTGCGCTGGCTGCTTGACGGACTCGCCCTAAATCAACGGCAAGCGCATGCGAAGGTCGTAGCCGAAACGGTGATTTAGCAAGGAATTCCTTCCGTTTTTCGACATGAATGCCGGGAGGTTTCGGCTCTTTGTTGTCGAAACTGTAAGCTATGGAAAAACGAGCGGAATCCCTCACCCCGGAAGAACTTCAACAACAGAATGAAAAGCTGATCCGCCAAAACGCCGAGTTGTCTGCCAAGCTGAAATGGTACGAGGAACAGTTTCGTCTGGCGCAGCACAAGCGCTTTGGCGCTTCTAGCGAGAAAACAAATCCGGATCAGTTGGAGCTCAGCTTGTTCAACGAGGCCGAAGTGCTGGCTACGCCTCCCGGCGAAGAGCCGATGATGGAAAAGGTCACCTACGAACGCCGCAAGCAGGCTGGTAAACGGGAAGACGATCTCTCGGATCTGCCGGTGGAGACGGTCGTGTATACGCTTGAAGAAAGCCAGCAAATCTGTGCGTGCTGCGGCGGCTCACTGCACGAGATGAGCACCGAAACACGCAGCGAGATTGCCATCATACCGCCGCAAGTCAAGGTCATCCGGAATGTTCGGCAGGTTTACGGTTGCCGTCATTGCGAACGAAACGAAGTGCAAACGCCAATCGTGACCGCGCCTGCGCCAAAACCGGTGTATCCCGGCAGTTTAGCGTCGCCGTCGATCCTCGCGCACGTGATGTGCCAGAAATACGTGGACAGCTTGCCGCTCTATCGGCAGGAGCAAATGTTTGCCCGCCTCGGGTACAAGCTTTCCCGTCAGACGATGGCGAACTGGATGATCTATGGTGCCGAGCAGTGGCTGGCACCGTTGTTCGCCGTGCTGAAAGTTTACTTGCTGCGCCAGAGCCTGCTGCACGCGGACGAAACGACGCTGCAAGTGCTCAAAGAACCGGACAAGTCGGCCGAATCCCAATCGTATTTGTGGCTGTACCGCACCGGGCGCGGCGTTGCGCCTGCCGTGTTGTACGAGTACCAACGGACGCGGGGCGGCGAACATCCGCGAAACTTTCTGGCAGGATTCAGCGGTTACTTGCATGTGGATGGTTATCCCGGCTACCACAAAGTTGCAAAGGTGAAGCTCGTCGGCTGCTGGGCACATGCGCGCCGGAAATTCGACGAAGCGCTCAGCGTAGCACCGCCGGAAACCCGGAACAATCCCGAGTCGGTTGCGGTGCAAGGGCTTGCTTTTTGCAACAAGTTGTTTGCGCTTGAACGCGGCTGGACTGAGGTTACGCCGGAGGAGCGCAAAACAGCACGCCAGGCCAACAGTCTTCCGGTGGTAGAAAGTTACGGGAAGTGGCTCAAGCAGCAACGGTCCCGGACGACACCCAGGAGCAAGGCGGGTGAGGCGATCATATATAGCCTGAATCAGTGGGAGAAGCTGACGGCATTCTTGGAAGACGGTCGCCTGGAACTCGACAACAACCGCAGCGAACGGTCGATCAAGCCATTTGTGATCGGGCGGAAGAACTGGTTATTCGCCAACACACCACGCGGCGCCAAAGCAAGCGCGACGATTTACAGCGTGATCGAGACTGCGAAGGAGAATGGCTTGATTCCGTTCAACTACTTGCAGTACCTTTTCGAGCAACTGCCACAGCTCACCGGTCCGCTTGATGCCGAGACGCTCGAACCGTTCTTGCCATGGTCTGATTCGCTGCCGGCTAATTGTCTGATG
>RDDZ01000030.1 GCA_003852775.1 Microbacteriaceae bacterium
GTCCGGGCCCAAGTACCCGGCGGCGGACTCGAAGCTGGTGCGCGCCTGCCTGGTTATATCCGGCGGCAACGTGGTGAGGGCGTGATATGGCTCGCTTCGACAACGCCATTGCCCTCGCCAAGCGCCTGATCAAGAAGAACGGTCAGTTGGTCACGCTTCGCGGCTTCTCCGGGACTCCGGCCCCGGACCCGGACAAGCCTTGGAAGCCCGGCCCGAACGTCCCGCAGGATCAGACGATTGAGGCCGTGTTCCTGGACTATGAGCAGAAGTACATCGACGGCGAGCTGGTCCGTATGGGCGATCAGCGCGTGTATATGCCCGCGGACGGCCTCACGGTCGCCCCGGAAGTTGAGGGGGTGATCCTCCGGGGAGCGGAGACGTGGAAGATTGTCAACGTCAAGCCCCTGGCCCCGAACGGTCAACAGATTATGTATGAGATACAGGTGCGTCAATGAGCCTTCCGACCTTCGACACCGCGCGCGATGAAATCCAGGGCCTGTTCAAGGCACGCTGGGACGCGGAGACGCCCGCCGTCAACGGCGGCGTGGTGCCGCGGGTCGAATGGCAAGGCGTTGACGCCCAGACCCCGCCGCCGGTCGGAGCCCCTTGGGCGCGGGTCACGGTCCGCCACTCGAACACCCCTGTCCATACCCTCGCCCCTGCGGGAAGCCGCCGATTCACACGCACGGGCTTGGTTACGGTTCAGGTTTTCACCCCCACAATCGACGGCGGCGGCTTGTCTCTTGCTGAAAAGTTAGCTACAATCGCGCGTAATGCTTATGAGGGCCGCGGCACGGCTAGTGGCATTTGGTTCCGAAACGCCCGGATTCAGGAGATAGGCCTGGACCCGGCGGGATGGTACCAGATGAACGTGCTGGTGGAGTTCCAATATGATGAGCGACGCTGACGCCCACCCGTGACCCGATTGAATTACAGGAGGCCCCAAAATGGCTTGTACTTCCCAAAAGATTGATTCCAACGTCACCGGCCTTCGCTACGCGGAGGAGGAGTGCCTGAAGGAGCTGCCGCTGGCTCCCGTCTGGCATCCGTTGGAGCCCAACGGCTACAACGACTTTGGCGGTCAGGTGACCACCATCGCCCGGAACCCCATCAACCCCTCGCGCCAGCGCAAGAAGGGCGTGATCACCGACCTGGACGCCTCCGGCGGCTTCGGTCAGGACCTGACGCAGACCGGCTTGACCCGCCTGCTCCAGGGCTTCTTCTTCGCGGACATCCGCGAGAAGGCGACCACGGCCCCGACCAACGGCGCGGCGATTCCGCTCACCGGCGTGGTGGCGGCGGACAGCGAGTATGAAGCCGCCGCGGGTCTGGCGATCTTCGGCGCGGGCTCCCTGATCTTCGCCTCCGGCTTCGATCAGGCCGCGAACAACGGCCTGAAGCAGGTGTCGGGTTCGACGGCGACCGCCGTGACCGTGAACGAAACCCTGGTGGACGAAACCCCGACCGCGGCGGCCAAACTCCAGACCGTGGGCTATCAGTTCGCCTCCGGCGTGGTCAACATCAACGTCTCCGGGTCCTACCCCCGCCTGGTCCGCGCGACCGGCGCGCTGGACTTCACGACCTTCGGCCTGGTCCCCGGCGAGTGGGTGTTCATCGGCGGCGACGCCGCGGCGACCCGCTTCACCACGGCAGGCAACAACGGCTTCGCCCGGGTCCGTCAGGTCGGCGTGGACTTCATCGAGTTCGACAAAACCGGCGCGACGATGGCCGCTGAAACCGGAACCTCCAAGACCATCCGCCTGTTCTTCGGCAACGTCCTGAAGAACGAACGCCAGGCGAACCTGATCAAGCGCCGCAGCTACCAGCTGGAGCGCACCCTGGGTCAGGACGCGGACGGCACCATGTCGGAGTACCTGGTGGGCGCGGTAGCCAGTGAGTTGAGCCTCCAGGTCCGTCAGGCCGACAAGGTCACGGTGGACCTGAGCTTCATCGCCACGGACAACGAGCAGCGCCCGGGCCTTCAGGGTCCGAAGGCCGGAGCCCGCCCGGACCTGATCGAGTCCCCCGCGTTCAACACCAGTTCGGACTTCTCCCGGATCAAGATGCACGTCTTGGCCGCGGGGAACACGAACCCCAACCCGCTGTTCGCTTTCCTGACGGAGCTGACGCTGACGATCAACAACAACGTCCAGCCCAACAAGGCAATCGCGGTGCTGGGCGCGTTCGATGTGAGCGCGGGCACGTTCCAGGTCGGCGGCAACGTCACGGCCTACTTCGCGGACATCGCCGCGGTCCAGGCCGTGCGCAACAACGCGGACGTGACGCTGGACTTCGCCTTGGTGAAGAACAACGCCGGTATGGTCTGGGACATCCCGCTGATCGCCTTGGGCGAGGGTCGCCTGAACGTGGAGCAGGATCAGCCGATCACTCTGCCCCTGTCCATGGAAGCGGCGGAGGGCGGCGCGGGTCATACCTTGCTGTTCAATGAATTCCCCTACCTTCCGAACGCGGCGGACGTATAATCAAGACACCCGGGGAGG
>RDDZ01000096.1 GCA_003852775.1 Microbacteriaceae bacterium
CGCGCCCCCGCGCCGCGCGCCTCGAGGCCGGCCTTCGTGTCGAGGTAGTCGAGCGCGGTGCTGCCCCCGAACAGCACGGCCGCGGCGGCGTCGTGCCCCAGCCCCTCCGGCATCCGCAGCGCCCGCTCCGCCTTCACGCGCACGTACTGGGCGTGCGCACCGAACCCGGCGCCGGTCATCCCCGCCACGCGGTCCCCCACCGCGACGGCGTCGACGCCGGGTCCGAGCGCGGCGATCTCCCCCGAGAACGCCACACCGAGCACGCGCACCCGGGGGCCCCGGATGCCGATGGCGAGCCGCGCGGGAAGCGCGAAGCCCGGCGGGAACCCGCCGCTGCGCATGCGCGCGTCGCCGCTCGTCACCGCCGCCGCGTGCACCCGCACGAGCACCTCGCCCGCCTTCGGCTCGGGCGTCGCCACCTCGACCACCCGGGCGACCTCGGGGGGCCCGTACCTCTCGACGACGACCGCGCGCATCCACACTCTCCTTACACCTGTAAGCCCACCGCCGAGTACGCTAGCCTTACAGGCGTAAGAACGCAAGGGCGGGAGAACGGATGGCCGGCACGAGCCGCGCGGCGCGCGCGCCCCTCACGCGCGAGCGGATCGTCGACGCGGCCGCCGCCGTGGCCGACGAGCTGGGGCTCGCCGGCGTGAGCATGCGCCACGTCGGGCGGCAGCTCGGTG
This sequence comes from Microbacteriaceae bacterium, assembly GCA_003852775.1. Lineage (GTDB taxonomy): Bacteria > Actinomycetota > Actinomycetes > Actinomycetales > Microbacteriaceae > Homoserinibacter. Next base: position 687 of record RDDZ01000096.1, read on the forward strand.
TGGAGGCGATGTCGCTCTACCACCACATCTCCGGCAAGGAGCAGCTGCTCGACGAGCTCGCCGACTGGGTGTTCGCGCACTTCCACGCGCCCGGACCCGACGACGGATGGCGCGAGGGCACCCGCACCCGCGCCCTGTCGATGCGCGAGGTGCTGAGCGCGCACCCGTGGGGGCTCTCGCTCGTCGAGTCGCGCCGGGCGCCCGGCGAACCGACCCTCCGGTACCACGACGCGGTGCTCGGCAACCTGCGGCGGGGCGGTCTCGGCGTCGCCCTCGCGGCGCACGCGTTCTCGCTCGTCGACGCCTACGTCTACGGTTTCGTGCTCACCGAGCAGCGGCTGCCGATCGCCCCGGACGAGTCCTTCGAGGCGTACGCCGACGAGCTCGCGATCGGCGCCGAGCGCTACCCGCACATGACCGAGATGATCCAGCACATGATCGTCGGCCGCCCCTACAGCTACGGCGACGAGTTCGAGGTGGGGCTCGAGCTCATCCTCGACGCGCTCGAGGCGCGGCGGGCTGCGGAGGCCGGAGCGGACGACTAGCCGCGGGCCGCGCCCCTCCCCCGGCGCAGCGAAGCGGCACCCGGGGTCCCTGACGGGCCCGGATGCCGCTTCGGTGAGCTCGGTGCGGCGTCAGTTCTCGACGTCGCCGCGCCACGCGCCCGTCTCGGCGCCGCGCTTCTCGATGAACTCCTTGAAGTTCTCGAGGTCCTTCTTGACGGCGTGCGAGCCGGCGCCGACCCACGAACCGACCGTCTCGAGCGCGCCCTGCGGCTCCCAGTCGATCTGGGCGGTCACGCGACTCGTGGTGTCGCTCAGCTTATGGAAGGTCACCACGCCCGCGTGCTCGGTCTCGCCGCCGATGCTCTTCCAGGCGACGCGCTCGTCGGGGTGCTGCTCCGTGATCTCGGTGTCGAACTCGCGCTCGGCGCCGCCCACGTTGACCTTCCAGCGCACGTGCGTGTCGTCGAGCTGCGTGATGCTCTCGACCTCCTGGAGGAAGTGCGGGAACGACTCGAACTGCGTCCACTGGTTGTAGGCGGTCGTGACGGGCACGTCCACGTCGATGCTCTCGATGATCTGAGCCATGTGGTCTCTCTCCTTCGTCTCCCTTCCATTCGACGGGAGGCGGGCGGATGTGCCCAGCCCGTTGACAGTTCGCTGATCGGCGGCTACGAGCGGGCACGGCGGCACCGGGCGAGCCGTGGGCGTTGTCCGCGTCGGAGGCGGATGGCAGGGTGTGGGCATGGCGATCGAGGTGCACCCGGCGACGGTGTTCGCGGACGTCGCGACGATGGTCGGGCCGAAGCGTCCGGATGCGAACGTGTGCTGGTGCCTGAGCTATCGGCTCCTGTCGTCGAGGGAGAACCGCGAGCTCGTCGGTCCCGCGCGCGGCGAGCGCGTCGCGCAGCTCGTCGCACAGGACCCGCCCCCGGGCGTGCTCGCCTACGACGGGGATGACGTGGTCGGCTGGGCGGCGGTGCACCGCCGGGCCGACACGAGCTTCGCTGCGAACCGCCGCATCCCGCACGTCGACGACCTCGACGTGTGGACCGTGTGGTGCATCCGCGTGCGGCCCGGACACCGCGGGAAGGGCGTCTCCCACTCCCTGCTCGCGGGCGCGGTCGAGTTCGCGCGCTCGCACGGGGCGCCGGCGATCGAGGGCTACCCCGTCGACAACGCCGGACGGAAGGTCGACCTCACGATGGCGTACGTCGGAACACGCGGGCTCTTCGAGAAGGCAGGGTTCCGCTACGCGGGCGACACGACGTCGGTGCTCGCGGGGTTCCCGCGCGTCATCATGCGGCTCGAGTTCTCGGAGTAGGCGATCAGGCGGGGCGGGCGGTGCCGATGATGCATCGCCCCGTCGACGGCACGTCGGTCACGAGGCTCGTGTAGCCGATGTTGCCCCACTGCCCGAGCAGGCACGTGTCACCGAAGCGGATCGAGAACACGATGTTGTCGGCCGGCTCGTTGATGGCCGTGCGGTCGGGCGTGACCTCCATGTTCTCGCGCGGGTAGCCCGCCGCCACGAGGTTGTCGATGAAGGCCCGGCCGTTGAGCTCGGCGCCGGAGGCGATGAGGTCGCGGTTGAGCTTGTCGAAGTACGCCTGGTTGTCGGCCGCCGTGCCGTCGAAGACGGGCTCGGGGTCGACCGTGGGCGTGGGCGACGGCGTCGCGCTCGGGGTCGACGACGCGGTCGGCGGCGCGGAGGGCCCCGCGGTCTGGCAGCCGGCGAGCGCGACGAGCGTGAGCACGGCGGCGGCGGCGCACGCGAGCGCGCGGCGCGTTCGGGTCATCGCTTCCTCCGGGACTCGGCACGCGCGTGCGGCGCGGCTGCGACGAGTCTAGAACGGCACGGCGGCGGGCTCCCGCGCGTCCTCCGGGAACGCCTCGGCGGCCGACGCCTCGGAAGGGTCGCCCACGGGGGCGGGATCCTCCGCGGCGGCGGGGCCGGTCGAGGCGCGAGGCGTGCGGGTGAACCGCGCCGTGCCCCACGCGAGGTCGTGCCCCACGGCATCCGCGACGATCTCGACGCTCGTGCCCTTCTTGTCGTCGGACCGCCAGTCGCGCACCCGCAGCCTGCCGGTCACGAGCACGCGCTGCCCCTTGTCGAGCGACGCGGCGAGGTTCGCGGCGAGGTGCCGGAACGCGACGATCGTGTACCAGTTCGTCTCGCCGTCGACCCAGGAGCGGGTCGCGGTGTCGAAGCGCCGGTTGCTCGAGGCGAGCCGGAACTGGCTCACGTCGAGCCCCTCGCTCGTGATGGTGTGCTTGACGGGCGTCGCGACGACGCCCGCGACGGTGAGCTGGTCGGCCATGTGTCCTCCCCTGTTCGTGCGCCCACGGCGCGGCTGGCGTGGCGGCCGCGGCGGAGGCGGAGGCGCATCCGGCGGCCGTCAGGCCAGCATCACGAGGTCGCGGGGCGCCTGAGGTCTGAGCCGCGCACTCCGTGGAGGAGCCGGAGTGCGCGACTCAGGGGAGGAACGGATGCGGGCTCAGTGCTCGCGGAACTCCGGCCAGTCGGAGCCGGGGGCGAGCGCCGCGTGGAGCGCGCTCTTCGCCACCTCGAGCGACGGGTAGGTGCCGCGGTACTCGGCGTCGTCGATCAGCTTGACGCGGTAGCCGTCGGCCGTGCGGTGGATCGCTCCGACGGCTCCCGCCTGCCCGAAGGCCACCCAGCGCTGCTCGACGGTCGTGCTCTCGCTCATGATCTCTCCTTCAGTCTCGGACGACTGGGGCATCACCTCGACGGTACCCCCGCGCGCACGGAAGGTCACGGGAAGATCACGAACCGTCGGCGTTCCCTCAGGTGAGCGACGCGAGCCCCGCCCACACGACCTCGAGCAGCCGCTCGAAGCTCGCGTCGACGTCGTCGGGCAGACCGAAGCCGCCCGAGGTATCGAGCACGACGAAGCCGTGGATCGCGGCGCGCACGATGCGCACGGCGTCGATCTCGCGCTCGGCCGGCACGCCCGCCTGACGCACGACCCCGGCGAGCAGCGAGACGGTGCGTCCGGCGGCCCCGAGCAGCTCCGGCGAGGCATCCCGACCCGGTGCGGGCTGGCTCGCGAGGTAGAGGGCCGGATGCGCGAGCGCCTCCCGGCGGATGGCGTGCGCCGCGCCCGCGAACGCCGCGAACCCGTCGCCCGACCCCGCGGCGGCCTCCACGGCGTCCGCGATGCGTGTGACGCCCACGACCGCGACGCCGTCGCGGAGCGCGTCGAGGGAGCTCACGTGCTTGTAGAGGCTCGGCACGGCGACACCCGCCCGCGCGGCCACGCGCGCGAGAGTGAGGGGCGCGACCGGATCCTCCTCGAGCAGCTCGACGGCGAGCGCGACGACCGCGTCGCGGGTGAGCCCGACCCTAGGCACGCGCCGTCACCTCGGCCGCGAAGGAGCGCACGGCGGGCAGCACGAGGTCGGGGCGCTGGCGATGCGGGTAGTGCGCCGCCTCGTCGACGAGCAGCGTCTGCGCGCCCGGCACGGCCTCGCCGACGCGCGCGAGCTCGGCGGCCGGGTCCGTGTAGTCGGGGTCGAGCGCGCCGACGATCGCGAGCACCGGCACCCGCACCTCCCCCGTGCGGGCCGCGGCGGGCGCGTGGTCGAGCACCTGCGTGAGGCGGCGGAAGTCGGCGAGGCGCCCGGGCTGCGACATGGCGGCGCGGATGCGGGCCACGTGCTCGGCGTGGTCGGCCGGCGCCCGGCCCTTGTTGAGCACGCTGCGGTACCACCACGTCCACACCGCGACGCCCCACGGGCGTGCGAACAGCATCCGGAAGACGATGCGCATGAACGCCTGGTCGCCGCCGTCGCTGACGAACGGCGAGATCGCGACGACGCCGCGAACGAGGTCGGGGCGCTCGGCCGCCGCGATGAGCGCCGCGGAGGCCGCCATCGAGGTGCCGACGATCACGGCGGGACCGCCGAGCTCCTCGATCGCGGCGAGGTAGTCGGATGCCGTGGCCTCGTCGCCGAGCTCGTCGAAGCCGCGGTCGGAGTCGCCCAGGTTGCGCTGGTCGAGGCTCGCGACGCGGAAGCCGTCGGCGGCGAGCGCCTCGGCGAGTCCGGCGTCGGCGGAGCGCAGGTCGCCCATCCCGGGGATGGTCACGACGAGCGGCCCGTCACCGCGCACCTCGTAGGCGAGGCGCGCGGTTCCCCTGGTGGTGGGGCGAGTGAGGAAGGAGGTCATACCCAAAAGCTAATGCCATTAGCTTTTGGGTGCAACCCCTGATCCGTCAGGCCCGACTACGCGGCCTTGATGTACTGCGCGTAGCTCTTGCGGATCTTGTTGACCTTCGGCACTGCCACCGCGAGGCAGTAGCCCTGGTTCGGGTTCTTCGCGAAGAAGTCCTGGTGGTACTCCTCCGCGCGGTAGAACTCGCCGAGCTTCGTGATCGTCGTGACGATGCCGCCGTCCCAGTACTCGGAGGCGCGCTCGCGGGCGGCCTCGAACTCCGCCTTCTGCGCGTCGTCGGCGTAGAACATCGCCGAGCGGTACTGGGTGCCGATGTCGGCGCCCTGCCGGTTGAGCTGGCGCGGGTCGTGCAGCGTGAAGAACACGTCGAGGATCACGCTCGACGGGATGACGTCCTCGTCGAACGTCACCGCCACGGCCTCGGCGTGGTCGGTCGTGCCGGTGCACACCTGCTCGTAGCTGGGGTTCGGCACGTGGCCGCCCGTGTAGCCGGACACGACATCCGTGACGCCCTCGAGCGTGCGGTACACCGCGTCGAGACACCAGAAGCAGCCGCCGGCGAGAACGAAAGTGCGCATGATGCGACCCTACTTTCCTGGAATGAGGGGGACGCCGGGTACAACGCAGCGGATGTCACATCCGTTCCCTGAGGAACCTCAAAACAGGGGTGCCGCCGAACCAGGATCAGGGGAGACACGAGCGTTCTACCCGGTTAGTCTCGAGATCATGACGCGAGCAAGACTTACGAATCGTCGCTCGGCGTCATGGCTGCGGGGAGCGGCAGTCGCACTGATCGTGATAGGCGCACTCGCAGGCATTCTCACCGTTGCACTCTTCCGAGCAACAGATCCGGCCTTCGCGCACCACACCTGCGAGAACCGCTTCAATACCGACGGCTACTTCGGCAACCCGAAAGGCACCTGGGCCGAGTCGCTGAGGCTGCACTACACGCTCATCCCCTTCCAGCTGGTGTGCGCATGGGAGCGGAGCGACGGGACCGGGGTTGAGACCACGCGCATCGAACTCGGCACATGGGTTCCGGTCACCTCACTCGTCACCCTTGTCGGAGGCGCGGTCCTCCTACTGACCACCACGCTGCGAGCAAAGGAACCACCGAATGAACACTAGGCATCGAATTGCGGCGGCCGTCGCCGCCGCTGCGCTGCTGGGTGCCGGTGCGACGCCGCCCGCGGTCTCGGCGAACCCACTCGATTAGGACTCTCCGCAGGCGGAAGCCGTACGCGCGCTCGTCCAGCTGCCCTCATCATTGACTCTCGAGGCGGCGCTCGAGGTTTCCACAGAGATAGGCTGGCCCGGTGCCGTACACAGCCGCCGCCGACCGATACGACCAGCTTGAGTACGCCCGCGTGGGCCGCTCGGGGCTCAAGCTCCCCCGCATCTCGCTCGGGCTGTGGAACAACTTCGGCCACGACCGCCCGCTCACGACCCAGCGCGACATCGTGCTGCGCGCGTTCGACCTCGGCGTGACGCACTTCGACCTCGCGAACAACTACGGCCCGCCTCCCGGCTCCGCCGAGGAGAACTTCGGCCGCATCCTCGCGAGCGACCTCCGCCCGTACCGCGACGAGATCATCGTGTCGTCGAAGGCCGGCTACAACATGTGGGACGGCCCCTACGGCGAGTGGGGCTCGCGCAAGTACCTGCTGAGCTCGCTCGACCAGTCGCTCTCGCGCCTCGGCCTCGAGTACGTCGACATCTTCTACCACCACCGCCCCGACCCCGACACCCCCGTCGAGGAGTCGATGGGCGCCCTCGCCCACGCCGTGCGCTCGGGCAAGGCGCTCTACGCCGGCATCTCCAACTACGGGCCGGAGGAGACGCGCCGCGCCTACGAGGCGCTCGCCGCCGAGGGCGTGCCGCTGCTCATCCACCAGCCCTCCTACTCGATGTTCAACCGCCTCCCCGAGGAGGGCCTGCTCGACACGATCGCGGAGCTGCAGATCGGCTCGATCGTGTTCTCGCCGCTCGCCCAGGGCCTGCTGACGAACCGCTACCTCGACGGCATCCCCGAGGGCTCCCGCGCCGCGGAGGGTCGCTGGATCGACGCCGAGAACATCAGCGAGACCTACCTCGAGCGCGCCCGCGCCCTCGACGCGATCGCCCGCGAGCGCGGCCAGAGCCTCGCCCAGCTCGCCCTGCTGTGGGTGCTGCGCCAGCCGGCCGTCACGAGCGCCCTCATCGGCGCCTCGAGCGTCCGGCAGCTCGAGGACAACCTCGGCGCGCTCGACGCGGCGCCGCTCACGGCGGAGGAGATCGCGGCGATCGAGCCGTACGCCGTGCACGGCACGGGCGCACGCTGGCGATAAGTCCTCAATAGCGCGGCGCGCGGCGGGGAAGACAGGCCGTTCCGCCCCGCCCGACGTAGTGTGCCGCCATGCAGTGGTGGAACGACTTCGTGGACTGGTTCTATTCGGAGGACGGCCAGCGGATCCTCGTGTCCGCCGTGATCCCGTTCCTGGCGATCGTCGTCGCCGGCATCATCGGAGCCCTCATCGGCCGCGGAGCGACCAAGCGCATCGTCGCCCAGCGCGACCACGAGACCCGTGCGGCGGCGGTGACCGCGCTCATCTCCGCGGGGCAGAACGCCGCCCGCTGGCACAGCCAGTCGCCCGCGGCGCGCGAGCACGCGGAGCACCTCGCGAACGACGCGGATGTCATGGTGCGCCTGCTGCCGATCCCCGGCGCCGCGCTCGCGGCCGACTGGGCCTCGCACCAGCTCGCCGACATGCGCGTCAACTCCGTGAGCTTCAGCTACCAGGCCGACCAGACGCTCGCCGAGTACCGGGAGCGTCTCGTGCTGTGGCTGCACAAGCCGAACAAGGCCCGCAAGCTCTTCGCGGCCGACCTCGAGCGCTGGCGCTACGAGGACCAGGCCGCCGACCCGGTCGTCATCGAGCAGCAGAAGTGGGCTGAGGAGCAGTTCACTGCCGCCACCTCGCAGCCCGTCGCCCACGAGCCGCTCGTCGAGCCGTCCGGCCCCGCCGAGTCGACAGCGGTCACGCCCGCCACCGCCTCGCTCACCGATCGCTACGCGGCACCCGTGGCCCCGGCGCCCGGAACCGCCGAGCCCACGACCGACACGGGCGAGCGCGACGCACAGGCGCGCGACTGAGCGGCGTGCGCATCCGCCTACCGGATGCCGCGCGTCACTCCTGAATAGCTGAACCGAGCACCGAGAGCGCGGCCGCCCGCGCCTCGCGTCCCCGCTCGCCCCGGCGCGCGACGAGCAGCCCCACCAGGCCCTCGCCCACGAGCATGAGCCCGGCGCGCGAGGTGTGGATGAGCTCGTCGCGGAAGCTGCCGTCGACGGGCGGGATCACGAGCACGACATCGGCGAGCTCGGCCGCGGCCGATCGCGCGAACGAGGTCACGAGCAGCACCCGGGCGCCGCTCTCGCGTGCCGCGGTCATGCCGGCGAGGGTCGCGCGGTTGGCGCCCGATCCCGACAGCACGAGGCACGCCGAGCCCGCGCCGAGTAGGCGTGCCGAGATCTGCTGCGCCAGAGCGTCGGCGAGCTGTTCGGCGGGCCGCCCCACGGAGTTCAGGCGCAGCATCATGTCGAGGCCGAGCGGAGCGGAGAGGCCGTTCGCGATCACGAGCACTCGGTCGGCCTCGTCGAGCGCGGTCAGGAACGCGTCGACGGCATCCTCCGTGAGGGCCGACATCATGTGCCCGAGGCGGGCGCCGAAGCGGTCGACCTCGGTGCGGAGTGCCCCGATGAGCGTGCCGTCGTCGGTCGCGACGGCCGCGCTGCCGAGAGCGAGCTCCTGCGCGAGCGCGACGCGCAGCTGCGGGTAGCCCTCGTAGCCGAGCGACTGCGCCGCCCGGATGACGCTCGCACGACCGACGCCCACGGCATCCGCGAGCTCTTGCGCCGTGCGCTCGACCGCCGCCCCGAGGTCGTCGGCGATGGCCTCGAGGATGCGCCGCTCGCTCGGCTGCAGCGAGTGCCCGAGCGCGACGATGCGCGCCGTCGGCGGCGCCTCAGGAGATCCGTCCCACGCCACGCGTCGTAGCCCCCTCCCTGATGCGGCGGCGCAGGGCGCCGGAGATCGCGTCGATGATCATCGTGATGACGACCACGACGATGAGCAGCATGCCGACGGTATCCCACTGCCGGTAGTTCGTGTAGTTCGAGAGCATGCTGCCGATGCCGCCGGCGCCCACGAGGCCGAGCACGGCCGAGGTTCGGATGTTGATCTCGAAGCGGTAGAGGGCGAACGACAAGAGGGCGGGGGCGGATGCCGGCCACAGCGCCCAGCGCGTCACCTCGGCGATGCCGCCTCCTGCGGCCCGCACGGCCTCGGCAGCGCCCTCCTGAGCCGATTCGATCGTCTCGTAGACCCATTTGCCCTGGGTGCCGATGCCCGCGATGCCGAGCGCAAGCGCACCCGTGAAGGGCGTGAGGCCCGTGACGGTGAGCAGGATGAGCGCGATGATGACCTCGGGAACGGCGCGGATGACCGCGAAGAGGCCGCGCAGCGGCAGGCGCAGCCAGACCGGTCCCACGTTGCGCGCGGCGAGCATGCCGAGCGGGATCGAGAGCACGACGCACAGCATCGCGCCGAGCCACGCCATCGAGATCGAGCGCCACATCTCGAAGAGCGCGCGCGGCAGCTTCTCCCAGTTCGGCGGCGCGAACATGAGCCCCGCGTAGCGCGCGAGCTCGCCCGGGATCGCGCCCGCCTCCGACCAGTCGATGTCGAGATCGGCCGTCGCGAGCACGACGATCACGCCGACGACGATCGCGGCGATCGTGGGGCCGAGACGCGACGGGCGCGCTGGCAGGTCGAGGCCCGCCTCGCGGGCCGTGAGGCGGAGCGTCATACGAGCCTCCGACGCAGCAGGTTGGAGAACACCTCGATGACGATCACCACGACGAGGATCTCGAGGATGACGAGGCCCACGTCGTCGTAGGCGTAGAAGCCACGGCGTTCGTCGAGCAGGCGTCCGATGCCGCCCGCCCCGACGATGCCGAGGATCGCCGAGACGCGCACATTGAGCTCGAGCGCGTACAGCCACTGGTTGGCATAAAGCGGCATGCTCTGCGGACGAGCGGTGACGCGGTTGAGCTGGGTCTGCGTGCCACCCGCCGCGCGCCCGGCCTCGAGGTAGGCGTGGTCGGCGGAGTCGATCGCCTCCGAGACGAGCTTCACGACGATACCGAGGTTGAAGAGGAAGAGCGTGATGACGCCCGGCAGTGCCCCCACCCCGATGACCGCGACGAGCACCGTCGCGTAGACGAGATCGGGCACGGCGCGGATGACGTTGATGACCCCGCGCACGAGCCGCCGGGTGATCCCGTTCGGATTGGTGGGACGCGCAGCCCACAGCGTGAGCGGAACCGACACGATGGCGGAGGCGACCGCCGCGACGAGGGCCATCTGCAGCGTCTCGAGCATCGGCTGGAGGGTGCGAGGCAGGAACGTCCAATCGGGCTGCATGAGCTGCCCGATCTTCTCGGCGCCGAAGCGCCAGTTCTTCGCGATCGCGGCGAAGTCGAGCTCGACGCCGCCAATCGCAGGGATGCACGTCGCAACCGTGAAGGCGGCGACCGCAAGCACGACGAGCGCCGTGCGCCGCCACGTGCGGGGGCGCGTCGGCGCCTCAAGCGGCATCCGATCGCTCATGTCGCGGTACCGAGGCGATCGTGCGGCTGGATCGAGCGCCCGTAGATGCGCTCGAAGTCGGCGTCGGTGGCGTCGCCCGCGGGCCCGTCGTGCACGATCTCACCCGCGCGGATGCCGATCATGCGCGTCGTGTACTGACGCGCGAGATCCATGAGGTGCAGGTTGACGAGCACGGTGAGCCCCTGCTCGGCGTTGATGCGCTGCAGCTCGTGCATGACCGAGTGCGCCGTGGGCGGGTCGAGGCTCGCGACGGGCTCGTCGGCGAGCATGACGCTCGGCTCCTGTGCGAGGGCTCGCGCGATGGCGACGCGCTGCTTCTGCCCGCCCGAGAGGGCGCCCGCCCGCGCCCACAGCTTGTCGAGCATGCCGACCGAGTCGAGGGTGCGTAGGGCGAGCTCGCGGTCGCGGGCGGTCGGGATGCCCGTGAGCGTGCGGATGGTGGGCGTGTGCGCGAAGCGGCCCACGAGCACGTTCCGGTAGACGTCGACGCGCTCGGCGAGATTGAAGCCCTGGAAGATCATGCCGATGTGGCCGCGCATGCGTCGCAGGCCTCGGCCGCGCAGGCCGGTGACCGTGTGCGGCCCGACCGTGACGGTTCCGGATGTCGCCGGCACGAGCCCGTTGATCGTGCGGATGAGCGTCGACTTGCCCGAGCCCGAGAGCCCGACGATCGACACCATCTCACCCGCCGCGATCTCGAGCGAGACGTCGCGCAGCGCCGTCGTGCCGTTGGGGTAGGTGACGGTGACGTTCTCGAGCCGAATGGGCCAGGATGCGGGGGTCGTGGCGACCCCCGCATCCGGTGTTGCAGCGTTCATCTGGACTGAGTCGATCCGCTCAGTTCTGGAACTCGGCGAGGATCTCGCCGTAACGCGTGATCTCGTCGTCGGCGGTCTCGCTCGTCCAGTCCGAGAGGCCCACGAGGTTGAACATGACGTCGGCCGCCTCGTCGGAGGAGTCGGCGTAGCCGTCGAGCAGTTCCGTGAGCTGCTCGACGAGGTCGGCCGGCAGGGTGGAGGTGACCGCGACGCCGCCGTTCGGGATCATGTCGGTGTAGGCGAAAGCCACGACCTTGTCGGCGATGTCGGGCGCCTCGGTGGTGACCGTCGTGCGGGCGTCCCAGTAGGCGAACCCGACCTCGGCGTCACCGTTGTAGACCGCGAGCACCGCGTTGTTGTTGCCCTCGACGGGGATCTGCTCGATGTCGGCGTCGGTGTCGATGCCGGCCTCGCGCATCGTCACGACCGGGTACTGGTACCCGGCGGGCGAGGTCGCGGCCTGGAGGGCGACCTTGGCGCCCGCGATCTTGGCGAAGGCCTCCGTCGCGGCGGGGCCCTGACCGGCGGCGTCGACTCCGGCCTCCTCGAGGCCGTTGCAGTACGACAGCTCGATGCCGCTCGCGGCGTACGTCGCCATCACGGGCTCATCGTCGCAGTACTTGTCGGGGTTGTTCGTGTACGCCACCGCCGCGTACGAGGTGGCTCCGAACCGCACGTCGCGCAGGATGAGCTGCGCGTCGTAGCGCTCGATGGCGTTGTAGAGCGATCCGGCGTCGGTGATGATCACCTGCGCCTGGTCGGCACCGAGCGCCTCGACGGTCGCGGCGTAGTTGTCGGCGACGACGCCGTTGACCTCGATGCCGAGGTTCTCGGAGAGGTATGCCGTGAGCGGCCCGAGGGCCTCGGCGAGGTCCTCGCCCTCGACCGAGGGTACGAGCGAGATCGTGATCGACTCGGGCCAGGCGGTGTCGCCGCCGTCGGCCGGTGCGCCGGTGTCGGCGCTGCAGCCGACGAGGCCGAGCGCGGCCACGAGACCGACGCTGGAGACGAGCAGGGACTTGCGCATGTCGGGATTACCTTTCGATGGGTGTGGCCGCGCCGTTCGACGCGGGGTCTTCGGATGCCGCGGTTGCGGCCCAGGTCTCGATGTCGTCGCGCAGCTCCGCGAGCGTGAGGGCGCGCATGGTGACGTTCGCCGTCGAGTGCGCCGCGGTGGCCCCGACGAGCGCCGTCGAGGCGCCGAGCGCCATGGCGGGCGCGAGGTCGTATTCGACGATGTCGCCGATCGCGAGCACGGGGCCCGCGGCGAGCGCCTCGCGGATGAGGGGATCGAGCCCCGCAGGCTTGCCGACGGCGAAGCGCAGCTCGTCGAAGCCGTCGCGCACGCCCCAGCGCTCGAGCAGCGGCTCGATGCCGGATGCCGGCGCGTTCGTCGCGAGCACGAGCCGCGCGTGCGAGCGCAGGGCGTCGAGCAGCTCGGCGAGCCCCGGCACGGGCTCGACGGGCGCGAGCTCGCTCCCGAGCTGCGCGCGGCTCGCGTCGTAGGCGGCTGCTCGCGCCGCCGCGTCGACTCCGGCTTGCTCCGCGAGCGAGCCGACGACGTCGTAGCCGTCGCGGTACCTCGTGTCGCCCGACTCGAACGCCGCCAGCGCGACCTCGATGCGCTCGAGGAGTGCCGCATCCGCCGCCGCACGCGCGACCTCGCGCGCGTACGCCATCACCGGTCCCGATCCGATCGCGATGGTGCCATCGAAGTCGAAGACGATGGTCGGGGTCATGCACGCTCCTCGTGATCCTGGACGATGCGTCCAAACTAGAGGCATTTCGCGGCCGGAAGGACCATCCTGGGTGAACGTCTGGTTACGTTTCGGCGACCGCGACCGCGTTCCAGCGCAATCTCGGTTCCGCGACGAACTCGTCGAGCACTGCGCCGACGTCGCCGTCGCCGTCGACGGGGAAGGTCGTCACGAGGCGCAGGCCGTCTCCCCCGTCGACGCCGTAGACGAGGGCGGTCGCCGCGGAGCCCTGGTCGCGCGCGAGCACGACGCGCGTGAGTCTGCCGTCGACGGACGCGTCGGCCGATGCGAGGGCATCGCGCGGGTCGGCGAGAAGGGGAAGCGCAACCTCGAGCACGCGCTGCAGCGGCGTCGTCGCCGGATCGGCGCCCGGGATGAAGGCCGCATCCGGCAGGCCGAACGCGCGCGCGAGCCGCCCGTCGAGCCAGCGGTCGCGCTTGTAGCCGAAGGGGGTCGCGCGGGTCGCGAACCAGTAGCCGTACACGTGCAGCAGCCCCGCGTTGCCGAGCGGGAACCGCGCCCGGAGTCCGGCGAGGCGGTGCAACGCCGTGACCACACCCTCCGGCACGACCGCCTCTCCGACGAACTCGTCGACCACCGTCGACCAGCCCCACGACGCGAGACGGCCGGCGCGCGCATCCGCGACGACGCAGCGCGCGATCTCCGCCGCCTCGAGGGCAGTCGGCAGGGGGGCTGGGATGGGCGAGGACGGGTTCACCGTGCCCCCGGCGCGACTCGAACGCGCAACCGTCGGATTAGAAGGCCGATGCTCTATCCATTGAGCTACAGGGGCGCCCCGACAGGCTAGCTGTTCTTCCTCGACACGTTGTGAACGCCTGAGGTAGGCGAAGACCTCCGGGACGA
>RDDZ01000128.1 GCA_003852775.1 Microbacteriaceae bacterium
ACAGTTCCGGGTTGACCTGGATCACCGCGGGGGCGCTGTATGTACTTGTGAAATGAATATATTGGAGTTGAGAACATGATCGAAGAAGTCCCGGAACTGTTCCGATTCACGCAAGGCATCCTGTCGGAAGCCAACATCATGCTGTCCTTCGACACCTCCGGGTCCATGAACGAGTTCGTGGACCCGGAACAGACCGTGACCCGGTTGGACATCGCCAAGATCGCGCTGAAAGGGACCCTGGACTACATCGGAACCCTCGCGGAGGGCGTGGATTACCCCATCAACCTCCGCCTGAATGCCTGGTCGAACGGAACCAGCGTTATCACCCGCAACTCCATCGACGCCCAGGACATCCAGGACCTGAAGGACTGGGTGGACGCGCGGACGGCGAGCGGCGGAACGAACTTTGAGGCCGGATTGACTCCGGGCTTGGCCTTCTTCCCGGTGGACAAGCCCGCCCAGAACCTCCTGTTCTTCATCACGGACGGTTTGCCGGAGCCCGCGGATTCGGTGGACAAGGCGCTGGTGTCCTGCGGTTCGATGATCAACGCTTCGACCGGCCCCCGGAATCACCAGCAGGGCACCGCGGTCAGCATCTACGGAATCAACATCGCCCTGGGCGATACCTCCCAAACCGCGCGGATCGACAACACCCCGGGCGACGGCGTGCCCGTAGTGGTGGACGGTGACGCCTCCGGGCTCATGAACGCCGTGACCCGCATGATCGTCCCCTTCCGTCAGTCCGTCTGGGCCTTCACCAGCGCGGATCGGGACCTCACCTACAACGGGGAGACGTACAAGGCCATCCCGATTGGTCGGAGTTCGCCGGAGTCCAGCGACGATAGCATGCGCGCGGACTTGTCCATCCAGTTCGGTCGGGATTGCGACCTTGCCCAGGAGTTCCTGAAGTACGTGGGCGATGCGATCACGACCGTGACCGTGTTCCAGATCGAGCCCAGCGGGGTGTCGGTGTTCTGGCGTGGGCGCGTCTCCTCCGACAAAATGGACGGCGATGAAATGAGCCTGGAGTGCGAATCGGTGTTCACGTCGCTGCGCCGTCCGGGCCTTCGCGCCCGCTACCAGCGCAACTGTCGCCACACTCTGTACGGCTCCGGCTGCGGCCTGGACAAGGAATCGTTCCGGGTGGATGCGGTCTATACTTCGTTGGTGGATCGGACTATCGTGGTGCCGGACGCTGCGAACTACCCGCCCGGGTACTTCACGGGCGGAATGGTCCGGGCTCCTGACGGCGCGGCGCGCTACGTCCTGAGCCACGCCGGGGACACCCTGACTCTATCCCGCCGCCTGGAGCGGTTGGAGGAGGACGGCGAGCCCGGGGTGACTCAAGTCGGCCTGTATCCGGGCTGCGCCCGGACGCGGGATCACTGTATCAACAGGTTCAACAACCTGGACAACTATGGCGGCTTCCCCTGGATTCCCGGCAAGAATCCATTTGGCGGAAGTTCCATTGTCTGAGGAGGGCTAGACATGGTTTGGTGGTATGTAGCGGTGTTCGTGGCGGCGCTGGTGGTTTCCTACGCCCTGACGCCCAAGCCCCAGAATCAAAAGCCCGCGGCTTTCGAGGACCTTCAGCTGCCCACGGCGGAGGAAGGCCGGGAGATACCCGTGGTGTTCGGCACCCGGGACATCAAGAGTTCCAACGTGGTTTGGTACGGCGACCTGCGAACCGTCGCCGTGAAGAAGAAGGGCGGCAAGAAATGACGGACAACAATCAACTGATCGTGATCCAGCAGGATATGCGCGCCCTCCATTACTGCTCGCGGGGGGTCCGGGAATGGTTCCGACTCCACGAATTGGACTATGGAAAGTTCCTCCAGGAGGGTATCCCCGCGGAGACTCTGTTGGCGACGGGGGACGCAATGGCGCAAGCCGTAGTGGAGGTGGCCCGTGGGCGGATCAAGTAAAAAGGTCACTGTCGGCTACAAGTATTACCTGGGCGTCCATATGGTCCTCTGCCACGGGCCGGTGGACCGGCTCCAGCGGATCGACGTGGACGACCGAACCGCCTGGGCGGGCTTCAATCAGGGCGGTCGGATCAACATCAACAATCCCAACTTGTTCGGCGGGGAAAGCCGCGAAGGCGGCGTGTCTGGTCCTGTGGACATAATGATGGGGGAAACCGGCCAGGGCAAGAACGACTATCTGGTGTCCCGACTCGGTGCCCAAGTCCCGTCCTTCCGCGGCGTGGTTTCGGCGATCCTCCGCCAATGCTATCTGGGCATGAACCCGTACCTGAAGCCCTGGTCCTTCCGGGTTCAGAGGGTACTGAAGCGCGGGGGCGGGCAATCCCAGTGGTATCCGACAAAGGCCCCGATTGGAACCGTGAGCCGTGCCGCGCTGTACTTCGCCTTGGACTTGTCGGGCTCCATGAACACGGACGGTCGATTGGACAACATGAAGGCGGCTGCGGTGTCGGTCCTGGAGTCCT
>RDDZ01000041.1 GCA_003852775.1 Microbacteriaceae bacterium
GCCCGCGTACGGGAGGAGCGCCATCTCGCGCGCGTTCTTGACGGCGCGGGCGATGAGGCGCTGCTCCTGCACGGAGACACCGGTGATGCGGCGGGCGCGGATCTTGCCGCGCTCCGAGATGAACTTGCGGAGGGTCGCGACGTCCTTGTAGTCGATGACGCCGACCTTGATCGACTTGGCGGGAGCGGCGTTCTTACCGCCCTTGGCTCCGCGCTTGCGGCGGTCCTGGCCGCCGCTGCTCTTTCCAGCCATTGCTGATTCCTTCTAGGTATTCGGTCTGATCGCGCTGCGGATCAGAACGGGGTGTCGTCTGAGTAGGAGCCGGGCGTGTTCCACACGTCGCCCGAGTCGGACGGAGCGGATGCCGCCCACGGCTCGTCGGCCACAGCAGCCTGCGAACGTCCGCCGCCGCCGCCCGAGGTGCGGGTCACCTGGGCGGTCGCGTAGCGGAGGCTCGGGCCGATCTCGTCGACCTCGAGCTCGATCGCGGTGCGCTTGTTGCCGTCGCGGTCGTCGTAGGAACGCTGCTTGAGACGACCCGTCGCGATGACGCGGCTGCCCTTGGTGAGCGAACCCGCGACGTGCTCGGCGAACTCACGCCAGCAGGACGCGCGGAGGAACAGGGCCTCGCCGTCCTTCCACTCGTTCGCCTGACGGTCGAACGTGCGCGGCGTCGACGCGATCGTGAAGTTCGCGACGGCGAGACCCGACTGCGTGTAGCGCAGCTCCGGGTCCGCCGTGAGGTTTCCCACGACCGTGATGATCGTCTCGCCGGCCATGGCCTACTCGGCGTCCTTCTCGGCCTTGGCGGGCTTGGCGGCCTTGCGGGCGGCCTTCGCCTCGTCGGCGGCGGCGAGCTTCGCGACGCGGGCCACGGCCTCCTCGGCGCGGAGCACCTTGGTGCGGAGCACGGCCTCGCTCAGCTTCAGCTGGCGGTCGAGCTCCTGGGTGGCGGCGCTCGTCGCGGTGAAGTTGACGACGGCGTAGATGCCCTCGGACTTCTTCTTGATCTCGTACGCCAGGCGGCGACGACCCCAGATGTCGACGTTCTCGATGGTGCCGCCGTCGTTCTTGATCACGCCCAGGAACTTGTCCAGGCTCGGGGCGACGGTGCGCTCGTCGATCTCCGGATCGAGAATCACCATCAACTCGTACTGATGCGTCATTGACCCACCTCCTCTGGTCTAGAACGGCTGCAGGCTTTCTGCAGCAGGAGGGTTGAATGCATCGTGCTCGTGCGCCGGGAGGTGCACGGGCAACCTGGTTATGCTACACGACCTGGCGGGACGCCCACCAGGAGCGGAGGCGGGCCTCCGCCTCCTCCTCGCCGAGCGGGCCCTCGTCGAGCCGCAGCTCCAGGAGGTAGCGGTACGCCTCGCCCACGGCGGGCCCCGGACGGATGCCGAGGATCGCCATGATCTGCTCGCCGTCGAGGTCGGGGCGGATCGCCGCGAGCTCCTCCTCCTCGGCGAGCGCCGCGATCCGCTCCTCGAGCTCGTCGTAGGCGCGCTGCAGGCGCGCGGCCTTGCGCTGGTTGCGGGTCGTGACGTCCGCGCGCGACAGGATGTGCAGCCGCTCGAGCTGGTCGCCCGCGTCGCGCACGTAGCGGCGCACCGCCGCATCCGTCCAGCTCGCGTCGGCGTAGCCGAAGAAGCGAAGATGCAGGCGGATGAGGGTCGCGACCGCCTTGACCGTGTCGCCGTCGAAGCGCAGCTCGCGCAGGCGCTTCGCCGCGAGCTTCGCGCCGAGCACATCGTGGTGGTGGAAGCTCACGGCCCCGCCCGGCTCGATCCTCCGCGTCGCGGGCTTGCCGATGTCGTGCAGCAGCACCGCGAGCCGGAGCACGAGGTCGGGCGCGTGGCCGCGCGAGCGCTCGAGGGCGATCGCCTGCGCGAGGGCCGTGAGCGAGTGCTCGTAGACGTCCTTGTGGTGCGCGTGCTCGTCGATCTCGAGCCGCAGGGCCGGCACCTCCGGCAGCACGCGGTCGGCGAGGCCCGAGTCGACGAGCACCCGGATGCCGGGCACCGGGTCGTCCGCGAGGAGGAGCTTGGACAGCTCCTCCCCCACGCGCTCCGCCGACACGATGCCGATGCGGTCGGCCATCGCACCGATCGCGGCGGCCGTCGCCTCGTCGAGGGCGAAGCCGAGCTGCGCCGTGAAGCGGGCGCCGCGCAGCATCCGCAGCGGATCGTCGCCGAACGACACCTCGGGCTCGATGGGCGTGCGCAGCCGGCCCGCGAGCAGGTCCTCGAGGCCGCCCGACGGGTCGACGAGCACCTTGTCGGGCACGCGGAGCGCCATGGCGTTGACGGTGAAGTCTCGGCGCAGCAGGTCGCCCTCGAGGGTGTCGCCGAACGCGACGACCGGCTTGCGGCTCGCGCCGTCGTACTCGTCCGCGCGGTAGGTGGTGATCTCGACGGTCGTGTCGCCGAGGCGGGCGCCGATCGTGCCGAACTGCCGGCCGATGTCCCAGTGGGCGTCGGCGAGGGGCTTCACGATCTCGAGGATCTCGTCGGGCCGCGCCGAGGAGGCGAAGTCGAGGTCGTGGGAGTCCCGGCCGAGGAAGGCGTCGCGCACCGGACCGCCCACGAGCGCGAGCTCGTGTCCGGCCTCCGCGAACCGCTCCGCGAGGCCCCGGATGCGGGGAGAGTCGGCGAGCGCGCCGAGGCGCGCGACGGCGTCGGCCACGGGTTGCATAACGGTCGAGTCTAGACTTTCGAGCATGTCGGCCGTGTGGATCTCGAGGGCTCCCCTGTGCCGCTGACGACCCGACGCACCGGTCGCGCCCTCGCCGCCGCCCTCGTGGCAGCGGCGCTCGGCGTCGGCCCCGCGGTCGCCGCGAGCGCCGCCATCACGCCGGGGAGCGGGCCCGTCTCGGTCGCCGTCGTGGTGCCGATCACGGCACGGGCGACGACGAGCGGCCTCATCTCGGCAGAGGACCTCGAGCGCTACACGGGACCCTTCGGCATCCTCACGCGTCAGCTCGACGCGGTCGCCGGCACGCCCGCCGCTATCGCCCTCGACCCGATGATCCCGGCGTCGATCCGCGTGCTCGGCGCGTCCGCCCCCGTATCGGCCAGTCAGTGGCTCGCCCGGCTCCAGGCGACCTCGAACGAGGTGTTCCTCCTCGCCTACGGCGATGCCGACCTCGTCGCAGGCGCCCGCACCGGCACGCTCGCCCAGCTGACGCCGAGCGGCTTCGACTTCGCCCTCGACCCCGACGACTTCTCCGCCGTGAACGAGCCCGCACCGACACCCGACCCGACGGCGACGCCGACACCCGACCCCGAGGCGCCGCCTCCGTTCCCCACCACCGACGACGTGCTGGCCTGGGACACCCCGCTCCCGCGGATCGCGTGGCCGGATGCGACGATCGCCGAGTCCGACCTTCCCGCCTTCGCCGCGGTGGGCTACGAGCACGTCATCGTCCCCTCCAGCTCGGTGGGCGAGCCCGCCACCCCGCTCGTGCAGCTCGACGGCGTCCGGGGCATTGTCTCCGACACGCAGCTCTCCGGTCTCGTCGCGAACGCCGCGTCCGCCTCGTCCCCGACCGTGCGCGGTACGGCGCTCGACGCGTTCGAGACCGCTCTCGCGAACCGCACCGCCTCGACGCCCGGCCGCGGGATCGTCGTGACGGTCGACCGCGGCTGGACGACCACCGGGACCGGCCTCGCCGACGTCCTCGCGCGCCTCTCGTCCACGAGCTCGGCCGGCTCCGCGACCCTCTCCGACGTGCTCGCGACCGCACCCGTCCCGGCCCGCCTCGGCGCCGGCGTCGACACCGCCGACCGCGACGAGGTGTTCACGACCCTCGCCTCCGACGCCGTCGCGGAGTCGGCGTTCGCGAGCGTGCTGAGCGAGCCGGCCGCGCTGCTCGACCCGCGTCGGCTCGAGCGCATCGCGCTGTACTCCCTCGCGTGGCGCACCGACGAGGACGGCTGGACCGACGCGGTCCGCGAGTTCCGCGACCGCTCGACGGAGCTCCGGTCGTCGGTGCACCTCGAGCACGGCAGCGACGTCGCGCTCCTCGCGCGCAACGTCGACCTCAAGGTCACCGTGAGCAACGCGCTCCCGTTCCCCGTCACGGTCGTCGTGACGGCCGACCCGCGCGGCCCCATCCTCCGTGCCCGCGAGACGCGCGAGCTCACGATCGAGCCGCAGTCGACCGGCACCGCCCGCATCCCCGTCGAGGCGATCGCCAACGGCGAGGTGACCGTGACGACGTCCATCGCGAGCCCGACCGGCGTGCCCATCGACTCGGGCGTCGCGCGGGTCACGGTTCGCGCGGAGTGGGAGGGCATCGGCACCCTCGTCGTCGTCATCATGCTCGCGCTCGTGTTCGCGGCGGGCCTCGTGCGCCTCATCGTCGTGCGCCGCCGCGGGCGCCGCCCCGACGCCGACGAGACCGAGGAGGCGCAGGACGCTCCCGCCGAGGGGACGGATGGCTGAGACCGCGGGCGCCGAGGACCGCATCGGTCGCGCGAGCGCCCTCATCGCATCCGGCACCCTCGTGTCGAGGGCCCTCGGGTTCGTCAACGTCTGGCTGCTCGCGTGGGCGATCGGCCTGCAGAACCCGGGCGCCAACGCGTTCTCGCTCGCCAACAACCTGCCGACCAACCTCTTCGCCCTCATCGCGGGCGGCCTCATGAGCGCCGTGCTCGTGCCGCAGATCGTGCGCGCGGCGGGCCACGACGACGGAGGGCAGGCGTTCGTCAACCGCCTGCTCACGCTCGGCGTCGCGGTGTTCCTCGGCGCGGGCGTGCTCGCGACCGTGCTCGCCCCCGTGCTCGTGCCGCTGTACACGATCCAGGGCGAGGACAGCGCGTTCGACGAGGCCACCATCCGCCTCGCCGTCGCGCTCGCGTTCTGGTGCCTGCCGCAGGTGTTCTTCTACGCCACCTACTCGCTGCTCGGCGAGGTGCTCAACGCCCGCAAGGTGTTCGGCCCGTACACGTGGGCTCCGGTCGTCAACAACCTCGTGATGATCGTCGTCATCATCGTCTTCGCCTTCGCGTTCGGTACGGACCCCGCCCACCGCGACCCCGCCACGTGGACGCCGGCCCAGATCGCGCTGCTCGGCGGCGGCGCCTCGCTCGGCATCGCCGCCCAGACTTTCGTCCTCATGCTGTTCTGGCGCCGCACCGGCCTGCGGTTCCGCCCCGACTTCCGCTGGAAGGGCGTCGGGCTCGGCGCCACCGGCAAGGCCGCCGGCTGGACGTTCGGCATGATCCTCATCACGCAGCTCACGGGCCTGCTGCAGACGAACATCGCCTCGCTCGCCGGCCAGGGCGACGCCTCGATCGCGGTGCTCAACACGACCTGGCTGCTGTTCGTGCTGCCCCACTCGATCCTGACGCTCTCGATCGCGACCCCGTACTTCACGCGGATGAGCGCCCACGCCCACGCGGGCGACTTCGGCGCGCTGCGCTCCGACCTCTCCACGTCGCTGCGCACGATCCTGCTGCTCGTGACGGGCGCGGGCGCCGCGATCGCGACCGCCGCCCTCCCGTTCGGCGCCTTCTTCGGCCGGACGGATGCCGAGATCGTCGGCATCAGCTCCGTGCTCATCGCCTACCTCGTCGGACTCGTGCCGTTCTCGACGATGTTCGTGCTGCAGCGCACCTTCTTCGCGCTCGGCGACACGCGCACCCCGTTCTTCATCCAGATCGTCCAGGCCGTCACGTTCACGCTCGGCGCGACCGCCGTCGCGCTCTGGATGCCGCCGAGCCTCATCGCCGTCGGCATCGCGCTGTCCACCGCGATCGCGAGCACGGTCCAGGCGCTCACCCTCGCGCTCGTGCTGCGCACGCGCATCGGCGGCGTCGACGGACGACGGATCGCGTCCCGGCTCGCGATCTACCTCGCGGCCGTCGTCGTCGCGATCCTCGCCGGCGTCGGCGTGCTCGCCCTGCTCGGCGGGTTCGCGGGCGGCTTCGCGGTCGCCGACCGCCTGTCGGCCTTCGTCTCGATCGCGATCGTCGGCATCGTCGTGCTCGCGGTGTACCTCGCGCTGCTCTTCGTCACGCGCGTCCCCGAGCTGCGCGCGACGCTCGATCCGCTCGCCCGGATCGTGGGCCGCATCCGCCGCTGACCCCCGCCCGCGCCGCCGCGGCAGGGGAATGCCGCAGACCTAGGATGTGTTGTACCTCGCGTCCCCCCTCGACAGGAGAACCCCGGTGCGACAGCTCATCATCATCGGCTCCGGCCCCGCCGGCTACACGGCCGCCATCTACGCGGCCCGCGCCAACCTCCAGCCGCTCGTCATCGCGAGCTCGGTCGAGTTCGGCGGCGAGCTCATGAAGACCACCGAGGTCGAGAACTTCCCCGGCTTTCCCGAGGGCATCATGGGCCCCGAGCTCATGACCCGCATGCAGCAGCAGGCCGAGCGCTTCGGCGCCGAGATCGTCTACGACGACGTCGTGGCGCTCGAGCTCGAGGGCCCCGTCAAGCGCGTCACGCTCGGCTCGGGTGCGGTGCACGAGGCGCAGGCGGTGATCTACGCGACGGGCTCCGCCTACCGCAAGCTCGGCCTCGCCGACGAGGAGCGCCTGTCCGGCTACGGCGTCTCGTGGTGCGCCACGTGCGACGGCGCGTTCTTCCGCCAGAAGAAGGTCGCGGTCGTCGGCGGCGGCGACTCGGCGCTCGAGGAGGCCACGTTCCTCACGCGCTTCGCCGACGTCGTCTACCTCATCCACCGTCGCGACGAGTTCCGCGCCTCCAAGGCGATGCAGGAGCGCGCCTTCGCCGACCCCAAGATCGAGGTCGTCTGGAACCACGAGGTCGCCCACATCTACGGCGACGACAAGGTCACGGGCATCGGGATCGTGAACACGGTCGACGGCACGGAGACCACCCTCGACGTGCAGGGCATGTTCGTCGCGATCGGCGCCGACCCGCGCACCCACCTCGTGCACGGCCAGCTCGAGCTCGCGCCCGAGGGGACGATCGCCGTCCAGGGCCGCAGCTCCCGCACGAGCCTCCCCGGCGTCTTCGCCGCGGGCGACGTCGTCGACCCCACCTACAAGCAGGCGGCCACGGCCGCGGGCTCCGGAGTCGTGGCGGCGCTCGACGCCGAGCACTACCTCGCCGAGCTCGCGGATGCCGAGAAGACATCCGCCGTCGCCGTCAGCGCCTGAGGCGCCCGCCTCATCCGCCTCATCGAAAGGAATCGCATGTCCGCCAAGGCCGTCACCGACGCCACGTTCGCCGACGAGGTCCTGTCGTCCGAGAAGCCCGTCATGGTCGACTTCTGGGCGCCCTGGTGCGGCCCGTGCCGCGCCGTGTCGCCCATCCTCGACGCGATCGCCGAGGAGCACTCCGACAAGATCTCGATCGTCAAGCTCGACGTCGACGACAACCCCGAGACCGCCATGAAGTACGGCATCACGTCGATCCCGGCGATGTTCGTCTTCCAGAACGGCGAGGTCGTCAAGCGCGTCATCGGCGCGAAGCCGAAGCCGGCCCTCGAGGCCGACCTGGCCGAGTTCCTGGCGTAACGCCAAACAGCTCCTCGCGGCCCCCGCTCCCCCGTCGGAGCGGGGGCCGCGCATGTTGTGCGGCTACCCTGGAATGCACCGATCGAACGGACCGCATATGACAGGCACCCAGGGCACCAACCTCGACCCGTGGTACGGCCACTACGCCGCGCGCACGGCCGGACTCGCAGCATCCGAGGTTCGAGCTCTCTTCGCCGTCGCGAGCCGACCCGAGGTGGTCTCGCTCGCGGGCGGCATGCCCTACGTCTCGGCGCTCCCCCAGGAGCTCGTCGAGCGCGCCGTCGACCGCACGATCACCGACCACGGCGCCGTGGCGCTGCAGTACGGATCCGGTCAGGGGGTTCCGCGCCTGCGCGAGCAGATCCTCGAGGTCATGGCGCTCGAGGGCGTCCACGGATCAGTCGACGACGTCGTCGTGACGACCGGCTCGCAGCACGCGCTCGAGCTGCTCGCGAAGCTCTTCCTCGACCCCGGCGACGTCGTGATCGCCGAGGGCCCGAGCTACGTCACCGCGATCACGGTCTTCAAGTCGTTCCAGGCCGAGACCGTGCACTCGCCCATGGACGAGCACGGCCTCAACCCGCAGGCGCTCCGCGAGACGATCGCGCGCGTCAAGGCGGATGGCCGCCGGATCAAGTTCCTCTACACGATCCCAAGCTTCCAGAACCCGATGGGCGTGACCCTCACCTGGGAGCGCCGCGTCGAGATCCTCGAGATCGCGCGGTCGGAGGGCATTCTCGTGCTCGAGGACAACCCCTACGGGTTGCTCTACTTCGACCAGGCACCGCCGCCCGCGATGCGCTCGATCGACGACGAGGGCGTCGTGTACCTCGGCACCTTCTCGAAGACGCTCGCGCCGGGGCTCCGCGTCGGCTGGGCGATCGCGCCGCACGCCATCCGCGAGAAGCTCGTGCTGGCCAATGAGGCCGCGATCCTGTCGCCCTCGTCGTTCTCGCAGATCGTCATCTCGGAGTACATGGACACGGCCGACTGGCGCGGGCAGATCGACACCTTCCGCGGGGTCTATCGCGAGCGGCGGGATGCCATGCTCTCGGCTCTGCGCGATCACCTGCCCGGCATGAGCTGGACCGTTCCGAACGGCGGCTTCTACGTGTGGCTCACGATGCCCGAGTACCTCGACTCGAAGGCGATGCTGCCGCGCGCCGTGAAGGAGCTCGTGGCCTACACGCCCGGCACGGCGTTCTACGCGGACGGCGGAGGGCGACGCAACATGCGCCTGTCGTTCTGCTACCCGCAGCCCGACTTCATCCGCGAGGGCATCCGCCGACTCGCGACCGTCATCAACGGCGAGATCGCCCTGCTCGGCGAGTTCCAGCAGACGGCTCCGCTGCCGATCGTTCCGGCCGAGCGCGACGTGCTGCCGCCGTACGCCGGCTGACCCGGAGGTTTCACGTGACCGACGCCCCCCTTCACATCGTCGTGCTCGCCGGCGGCATCTCCCACGAGCGCGACATCTCGCTGCGCTCGGGACGCCGCGTCGCCGACGCCCTGAGCGGGCACGGCGTCGAGGTGGAGCTGCGCGACCCCGACGCGACGCTGCTCAGCTACCTCCGTGAGACGCGTCCGGATGTCGTGTGGCCCGCCCTGCATGGCGCGAGCGGAGAGGACGGCGCGCTGCGCGGCCTCCTGGAGTTCCTCGGCGTACCGTTCGTGGGCTCGCACTCGGGTGCGGCACGCCTCGCGTGGGACAAGCCGACCGCCAAGGTCGTCGTCGAGCGCGCCGGCGTGCCCACGCCCCGCTCCATCACGCTCGCCCGCGACGCGTTCCGCGAGCTCGGGGCCGACGCCGTGTTCGAGGCGATCGCCGATGAGCTGCCGGTCCCGCTCGTCGTGAAGCCCGCCCGCGGGGGCTCCGCCCAGGGGGTGACGATCGTCGAGGACCGCGCCGAGCTGCCGCGCGCGATGGTCGACGCCTACACCTACGGCGACGTCGCGCTCGTGGAGCAGTGCATCCGCGGCACCGAGATCGCCATCGGCGTCATCGACACCGGCGACGGCCCCGTGGCGCTCCCCGCGGTCGAGATCGAGCCGCTGTCGGGGGTCTACAGCTTCGAGGCCCGCTACAACGCCGGCGAGACGCGCTTCTACGTTCCCGCCCGGCTCTCGGACGACGTCGCCGCTCGTGCGGCGGAGACCGCGCTCACCGCGCACCGCGCGCTCGGCATGCGCCACATCTCGCGCGTCGACCTCATCGTCGACGGCTCGGGGACGCCCTTCTTCCTCGAGGCGAACGTGCTGCCGGGGCTCACCGAGACCTCGCTCCTCCCCCAGGCGCTCGAAGCCGCCGGCTACGACCTCGGGTGGATCTACGCGGCCCTCGCGGAGGATGCGCGTCGCGCGTAAGCGCCTTCTGACCTGGGATTTTCCCTTGGTACGCTGCGATCAGCGCGGCGATCAGCGCGCCTCGAACGGGTCCTGCCCGAGCTCCTTGAGGATGCGGTTGAGGTCGCCGACGGTCGCGAAGTCGATCGTGATAGTGCCCTTGCTCGCGCCGAGGGTGATGCGCACGCGCGTGTCGAGTCGGTCCCCGAGACGCTCCGCGATCTCCGCGAGGTGATCCTGGCGCTTGCCGGCCGCCGGCTTCGGGGCCTTCTTCGGCTTGCCGTCGATGAGCGCCGCGGCGGCCTCCGCGGCACGCACCGAGAGGTCCTCGTTGACGATCTTGTCGGCGAGCTTCTCCATCGCGGCCTCATCGCCGACCGAGAGGATGGCGCGGGCGTGGCCCGCGCTCAGCACACCGGCCGCGACGCGGCGCTGCACCGCCGGGGGCAGACGCAGCAGACGGAGGGTGTTGGTGATCTGCGGACGCGAACGGCCGATCTTGTCGGCGAGCTGCTCCTGCGTGATGCCGAAGTCCTCGAGGAGCTGCTTGTAGGCCGACGCCTCCTCGAGCGGGTTCAGCTCGGCGCGATGCAGGTTCTCGAGCAGGGCGTCCCGCAGCATCGCGTCGTCGTCGGTGTTGCGGACGACGGCGGGGATCGAGGCGAGACCGGCGGCCTTGGAGGCACGCAGACGGCGCTCGCCCATGATGAGCTCGTACTGGGGCTCCCCCGTCTTCGCGCCGGGACGCGGGCGCACGACGATCGGCTGGAGCACCCCGAACTCGCGCACCGAGACGATGAGCTCGTTGAGCTCCTCCTCACGGAACTCGTGACGCGGCTGCTGCGGGTTCGGGACGATGTCGTTCGGAGAGAGGCTCGCGAGACGCGCCCCCGGGACCGCGACGAGGTCGGTGTGCTCCTCGCTCGACGGGAAGAAGACATCGACCGGACGCTCGATGTGCTCGTCGGTCGACGCTGTCGGGATGAGAGCGCCGATCCCCCGGCCGAGTCCCGTGCGCTTGGGAGCCGCCATCAGTTGTCCTCCTGCTTCTTGGCGCCACGGCGCGCGATCTCGGCTGCGGCCTCACGGTACGACAACGACCCCGGCGAGTTGAGGTCGTAGCTGATGACGCTCTGGCCGTAGCTGGGGGCCTCCGAGATCCGCACGGAGCGCGGGATCACGGTGTTGAGAACCTCGTTCGGGAAGTGCTCGCGCACCTCGTCGACCACCTGGTGGGCGAGGTTGGTGCGCGAGTCGTACATCGTGAGCAGGATCGTCGAGACCGCCAGCTCGGGGTTGAGGTGGCGCTCGATGAGCTTGATGTTGTTGAGCAGCTGCGACAGCCCCTCGAGGGCGTAGTACTCGCACTGGATCGGGATCAGCACCTCCTTCGCCGCGACGAAGGCGTTGATCGTGAGCAGGCCGAGCGACGGCGGGCAGTCGATGAAGACGTAGTGGGGAGGTGCGTCGCTTTCCGCGATGTAGGTCTCGAGAGCCGAGCGCAGGCGCTGCTCGCGGGCGACCATCGAGACGAGCTCGATCTCGGCGCCGGCGAGGTGGATGGTGGCGGGGATGCAGTCGAGGCTCTCGAAGTCCGGGCTGGCCTGCACGACCTCCCGCATGGGCACGTCGCCGATGATGACGTCGTAGACGCTGGCCGTCTCGGACCGGTGCTCGACACCGAGGGCCGTGGACGCGTTGCCCTGCGGGTCGAGGTCGATCACGAGCACGCGCGCGCCGGCCTGGGCCAGGGCGGCGGCGAGGTTCACCGCGGTCGTCGTCTTTCCGACGCCGCCCTTCTGATTCGCGACCGTGAAGACGCGGGTCTTCTCGGGCAGCGGGAACGTCTCGGCGGCGAGTGCCATGCGACGTCGCGTGATGTCGGCGACCTCGCGCGCGAGCGGAGTCGACGCGTCGAAGGGGCTGGGGGTCGTCACGAATGCCTCTCGGTGCTTCACGTGAAACATCGCGGCCGTCGGACCGCGACTCTCCACTGTAATCGACACGACCGTCGCGATGGCTCGGTGGACCGCTGCGACGACGCCCGACCGGCGAGGCGTGCCCCTCTGATAGTCGGGTGGCGACGAAGCCGCGTGTCGAGGCCATCCGATCCTCTGCCGGCGGCGCCATGTCGGTACGCCCTCCCCTGACCGCCCGCGGCCAGCGGGTCGACCCGTGGCCCGCCCGTGATCCCTCCACACCGAGTCCGCACGACGCCGCGCGGTCGGCAGATGCAGGTCGTCGCTGCAGAGCGCGTCACGTCACGTCGGCCACGACCCCTGCCCGCTCTCCTCCGACGTGCGGCTCCGCGGTCTCCGCGAACCGTGAGCGCTCTGACTGCGCTTCTCCCCCGCCGCGGATCTCCGTATCCGATGGTCAGGATCCCGAGGGGAACCGACGGCGCAGTCCAGGTCGACATCACGGGCGTGGGGAGATTGTGCCTGGCGGATGGATCCGGTCCGGGCTGGTGGGCGGCGTCCGTGGAGGGGTCACCACTCGCGTTCCGCCCAGGAGCAGCCGATGTTTCACGTGAAACGTCAGTGACGAGGTGTGGTTTCGGCCCGCGGCTAAGCAGCTCATCAACCACCGGTCGAGCGATTGAGCCGCCGTCGAGCAGCCTGCGGCGCCGAGGACACGCTGGGTTCCTCACAACGTCGATGTTTCACGTGAAACGTCGCCGGTGACGCTCGGGTAGACGCGTGCCGCCCGAGCCCCTCAGGCGGAGTGGTACGTGCGCTCCGGGAGGATCGCGCGGAAGACGCGCGTGGGTTCGGCCAGTTCCTCGCCGAGCACCTCGGTCCTGACGTCGGCGAGTCCGAGCTTGCGGATCACCTTCTGCGCCGCGACGACCTCCTCGTCGACGCGGGCGCCCTTCATGAAGACGAACTCTCCCCCGGCCCGCAGCAGAGGTGCCGTGAGCGGCAGCAGCTTCGAGAGCGCCGAGACAGCCCGTGCCGTCACCTGGTCGAGCGGCTCGTCGAGCGTGACGTCCTCGGCGCGGGCCCGCATCACCGTGACGTTGTCGAGGCCGAGCGCCTCCGACTCCTCGGTGAGCCAGTCCACGCGACGCTCCATCGGCTCGATGAGCAGGAGGTGGACGTCCGGACGTGCGATCGCGAGCACCAGACCGGGGAGACCGGCGCCGCTGCCGACATCGCCGACGCGGCCGGGACGCAGGAGCGGAGCCAGCAGCGCCGAGTTCAGCACGTGGCGAGACCACAGCCGCGGGAGCTCCAGCGGGCCGATGAGTCCCCGGAGCTCCCCCTCACGGGCGAGGTCCTCGGTGAAGCGCCGCGCCAGGTCGATGCGGTCGCCGAACAGCGACACCGCCGCGGCCGGTTCCTGCTCAAGCTCGCTCATCCGACGCTCCGATGTTTCACGTGAAACATCGCCTACTTCGCGGTGATCACCGTGTGGCGGTCGCGGCCCTCACCCTCGGACTCCGAGTGGTAGCCGCGCTCGCTCACGATGTCGTGCACGAGCTTGCGCTCGTAGCTCGTCATAGGAGGAAGCGACGCGGATGCTGCGCCCGCCTCGATGCGGGCGATCGCGTGATCCACGATCGCCGCGAGCTCCTCGGCGCGCGCGTCGCGCGATCCGCCGATGTCGAGGATGAGACGCGAGAAACGGCCGGTCTTCGCCTGCACCGCGAGACGCGTGAGCTCTTGCAGAGCCGACACCGTGTCGGGCTTGGACAGCACGCGGAGGTTCGCGCCCTCCCCCGCCGTGACCGACAGGTAGGCGCGGCCGGCGCGGACATCGATGTCGATGTCGCCGTCGAGGTCGGCGATGTCGAGGAGCTCCTCGATGTAGTCGGCCGCGATGTCGCCCTCGTCGACGAGCTCCTGCTCGCTCGGGGCGGACTCCAGCTGGGCCACGTTCTCCTCGGTCACTTCTTGGGTCCCCCCTGCTTCTTGGCGCGGTTCTTGCCGACCGGCTGCTGACGCTGCGTGCGAACCGGCTTCTCCGGCTCCTTCTCCTCCACCGCCGTGGCGATCGCGGCGGCGTCATCGGCCATACGACCGCGGTTCTTCTTCGCGAGGCGCGCCTCGCGGGCGAGGGCGGCCTCCGAGCCCGGCGTCGGCATCGTGCGGATGACGAGCGCCTGCTGGACCATCGTCCAGATGTTGGAGGTCAGCCAGTAGAACATCACGCCGATCGGGAACGCGAGACCCGAGATCAGGAAGACGAACGGGAGGATGTACAGCAGGATCTTCTGCTGCCGGTACATCGGGCTCGCCTTCATCTCCGGCGTCTGGTTCTTCGACATGATCTGCAGCTGCGTGTAGAACTGCGACGCCGTCATGACGATGATCATGACGATCGCGATCACGGCCACCCACATCTCTCCGTAGGTGAACGCGTCGACGAGGCTGTA
>RDDZ01000102.1 GCA_003852775.1 Microbacteriaceae bacterium
GTCGAGACCGCGCTCGAAGCCCTGGCCAATGTCGCCGTCCAGCGCCCGGCCGAACTCAAACACGCCGACCTGCGCACCTATCGCCGCCATATCGAGCCCTGGCTTCATTCCGTCACCGGCGAGAAATTCACCACCATCGCCCTGATGCGCGAGCCGATAGGATGGCTGCGCAGCTGGTACCGCTTTCGCCTGCGCGACGACGAGGAAGATCCGAGCCACGCCATGATCGGGCTCAGCTTCGCTGATTTCGCGCAGGCCTATGCCGATCCCGCCGGGCCCGACATCGCACGCGTCGGCGCCCAGGCGGATTTCCTGACCGCGGAAGCGGATCGCGTCGATCGCATCTTTCGCTACGAGGACATGGATGCCTTCACCCATTTCCTCGAGGATCGACTGGATTGCGCGATCAGCCTGCCCCGCGTCAACGTGCCTCCGGCGGTCGATGTCAGCCTGCAGGCCGAGCAGGAAGGCCTGCTGCGCAAGGTCATGGCGCGCGATTTCGCGCTTTACGATACGCTCTGATCTAGCTGCGCCACCGGTGATCTAGAGCGAATTTGACGAACACCGGGTCGCTTTGAGGATTCACGCGATGAACAATGTCTGATTCACTGCTCCTGTGATTTGCCAGGAGGAGATGATGACGAGGAGCCTGAGCGGAGACCTTCGCGGTCGGGTAATTGCCGCGATCGAAGATGGGGTTTCGACGCGGGAGGCGGCACGACGCTTCCGCATCGGCATCTCGACGGCCGGGGCCTGGTATCGCCGCTATCGCGAGACCGGCGAGATGGAAGCGCGCAAGCAGGGACAGCCGTCGCGCTCGAAGCTTGATACGCACGCGGCCTTCATTCCGGGCCTCATCGAGAAGACACCGGACATCACTCTTGCTGAGATCGGCGAGCGCCTTGCTGGCGAGCGCGGCGTGCGGGTGGCGCCCTCGACGGTCTGGCTGTTTCTTGACCGGCGCGGCATCACATTCAAAAAAAGACGGCCAAAAAAAGACGGCGCATGCCTCAGAGCAGCAGCGTCCCGATGTCTTGCGCCGCCGCATAGCCTGGTTCGACGGCCAGCTCGATCTCGATCCCGAGAGGCTCATCTTCATCGATGAGACCGCGGCATCCACGAAGATGGCGCGGCTGCGAGGACGAGCGCCATGTGGCGAGCGATGCCGGGCGCCCATTCCACACGGACATTGGAAGACCACCACCTTTACCGCAGGCCTGCGGCTATCTGGCATGGCGGCACCGATGCTGCTCGATGGGCCAATGAACGGACCAGCCTTCCTCGCCTATGCCGAGCAGGTGCTCGCACCCGAGCTGCGCCCCGGCGACGTCGTGGTCATGGATAATCTGCCCGCCCACAAGATCAGCGGCGTGCGCGACGCCATCGAAAAAGTTGGAGCACGGCTCCTGTTCCGCCCGCCATACTCGCCGGACTTTAACCCCATCGAGATGGCTTTCTCCAAGCTCAAGGCACTGCTCAGAAAGGTCGCTGCCAGAACCGTTGACGATCTCTGGTCAGCCGTCGCCGACTGTCTATCCGCCTTCACCCCCGAGGAATGCCGGAACTACTTCGAGCCCGCCGGATATGACCCGGACTAAGTCGAATCCGCGCTAGGTAGTGTCTTCATTTAAGGATTCCCATACTGTCTGAGTTCTGTTTCAAGATCGAAAACGGAGGCGATCTTGAGCAGGCGGACGCTGACAGACGAGCAATGGGAACGGATCGGGCCTCTGTTGCCCGGCAAGGCTGGTGATCGGGGCCGCAGCGCTGCGGACAATCGGCTGTTCATCGACGCGATCCTGTGGTTGGCACGAGGTGCTTCGCCCTGGCGCGACCTGCCGCCGGAACTGGGCACTGGAAGAGCGTCTACACCCGGTTCCGCCGCTGGTCCCGCGCCGGGGTCTGGGAGCGTCTTTTCAGGGAGTTGAGCGCCGATCCCGACTTCGAATATGTGCTGGTCGATGCCACCATTTCCAAGGTCCACGCAGATGCGACCTCGCAAAACGGGGGCTTGAGGCTCACGCCATCGGCCGCTCTCGGGGTGGGCTGACGACCAAGATCCATGCTGCGGTGGACGCGCCTGGCCTCCCGGTCCGGTTCGCGATCACGCCGGGCCATTGGGCCGACAGCCCGCAGGCCCGGGGGCTGATCCGCGGCCTTGCGGGCGTCGGCCATGTCATCGCCGACGCCGGATACGACACCGAGGCGTTGCGCCGCTTCATCGCCGGCGACCTGCGCGCCACCGCACAGATCAAGCGCAACCGAAGCCGCGCCGGAAGCCGACCGCTGGATCGGACGCTCTCCGGGGAACGCCACCTTGTGGAGTGCTTCTTCAACCGGGCTCTGTTGCACAAATCCTGTGAGGGATTCATCTTGTGAATCCAGTATGGTAGC
>RDDZ01000014.1 GCA_003852775.1 Microbacteriaceae bacterium
TTCGTGTTCGTGACCGACTACGCCACCGGGATCCGGCCGTTCTACCACATGCGCCACGCCGACGACCCGACGCTCACCAACAGCTACGACCTCGTGTTCAACGGCGTCGAGATCTCCACGGGCGCCCAGCGCGAGCACCGCGTCGACGTGCTCGTCGAGCAGGCGAAGGAGAAGGGCCTCGACCCCGAGGAGCTCGGCTTCTACCTCGACTTCTTCCGCTACGGCGTGCCGCCGCACGGCGGCTTCGGCATGGGCCTCAGCCGCGTCATCATGCTGCTGCTGCACCAGCCCTCGATCCGCGAGGTCACCTACCTGTTCCGCGGACCGAACCGGCTGACGCCGTAAGACCGTGCCGCGCTACGCGGTCTGCGGGTAGCTGGGCTCCTGCAGCACCGTGAGGTCCTCGAGCGTCGCGTGGCCGACCGAGCGCATCACCGCCTGCACCATCGCGACGGCGGAGGCCTTCGCCACGTAGTTGCCGCTCACGGCGACCGTCTGACCGCTCTCGGAGACGATGCGCCAGAAGTACGGCTGCGTGGGGTTCTTGCTGCGCAGGACCTGGAAGCGCATGGGTGACTCCTCTGGCACTCGGGGGGTGTGGTGCCTCGCGAGCCTAGACGGAGCGCGGCACCCCCCGCTAGGGGGTCACGGGGCGTGCGGGCCTAGAGCTCGTAGTCGACGCAGCTGCGGGCGTCGACGACCGAGCGGATGAAGCCGGCCGCCTCCTGGTGCTGTGGGTGCATCTGGTACGCGTCGAGGTCGTCGCGCGTCGCGAAGTCGGAGACGAGCACGACGTGCCAGTTCCCCGACGTCTCCCCGACGTCGACGCCCACGTCGATGCGCTCCGCCGCCACGACGCCGCGCAGGGCCTCGAGGCGCTGCTTGATGCCGGCGGCGTCCGCCTCGCGCTGCGCCGCGTCCTCGGCGGCGAGCCGCCACATCACGATGTGCCGGATCACGCCGACGCCTCCCGTTCGTCGAGGGCGCGTCGCAGCCGGTCGGGGTCGACGCGCCAGATGGTGTGCACCCGGTCGTCGATGAGCACGACGGGGATCTCCTCCGCGTACCGGTCGAGCAGCTCGGGATCCTCGAGGATGTTGCGCTCCTCGAGCTCGAGCCCGCGCTCCCCCGCCACCTCGAGCACGATCGCACGGGCGTCGTCGCACAGGTGGCATCCGGGCTTGCCGAGGAGGGTCAGACGCGGAGCGGGCACACACCTAGACTATGGGGGTCATGCCCGAGGCTCCTTCACGGTCGAACCCGGACGAGCGCCCCATCATCGCGTTCTTCGACGTCGACAACACGCTCATGCACGGCACGAGCGTGTTCCACGTGGGCCGCGAGGCCTGGGCGCGCGGCATCATCGGCTGGCGCGACATCCTGCTCTTCGGCTGGCACCAGCGCCGCTTCATCAAGGTCGGCGAGAACCACGAGCACATGGGCACCGCCAAGGAGCGGGCGCTCGGCCTCGTCGCCGGGCACACCGAGGAGCAGATCCTCGAACTCGCCGAGTCGATCTGGGAGCACCGGATCAAGCCGCGCCTGTGGCCGGAGACGGTCACCCTCGCCCACGAGCACCTCGCGAAGGGCCACCAGGTGTGGCTCGTGTCGGCGACGCCCGTCGAGGTGGGCAGGCTCATCGCCGAGAAGCTCGGGCTCACGGGCGCGCTCGGCACCCGCGCGGAGGCCGTCGACGGCGTCTACACGGGGCGCCTCGTCGGACCGGTGCTGCACGCCGAGCACAAGGCGGTGCAGGCGCGCGAGCTCGCGGAGAGCCTCGGGGCCGACCTGGAGGCGTCGTGGGCGTACTCCGACAGCCGCAACGACATCCCGCTGCTCGAGCTCGTCGGCAACCGCGTCGCGGTGAACCCGGATGCGGGCCTCGCCCGCTACGCCGCGGAGAAGAGGTGGCCCACCATGCGGCTCGACCCCGCGGCCATCAAGGCGCAGCAGCGCCGGGTGCGGAAAGAGGCCAAGCAGGTGGGTCGCGCCGCAAAGACGAAGCCCCGGGACTGAATCCCGGGGCTGTCGGTCACTTCTTGTTGCGGCGCTGGTGACGCGTCTTGCGGAGAAGCTTGCGGTGCTTCTTCTTCGCCATGCGCTTGCGGCGCTTCTTGATGACGGAACCCATGTTCACCTCATTCAGTTCGATCGACGGACCCACCCGGTCCGAATCGAACCGCGGGAAGCCTAACCGGGAGAGTCTAACAAACGCGGCGGAGCCGGATTCTCAGCCGGCCTGGACGTCGCGGTCGGCGATGCCGACGACCCCCGCCACCGCCGACTCCGGGATGCGGTACGAGCGCCCGAAGCGCACCGCCGGCAGCTCGCCGGCGTGCACGAGACGGTACACGGTCATCGTGGAGACGCGCATCATGTCGGCGACCTCCTGAACCGTCAGGAAGCGCACGTCGGAGAGATCGCGTGCCATGTCCGCCTCGTCGTTCGTGTGTGACTGGTGTGGTCTGTGTGACTGGTGTGTCCTCGCACAGAGTAGGGGGTACAGGGATGCCGTGTCCAGGGAGGGGCGCTCCCGCTCCACGGAACGTGGGACGCTGGAGGCATGAGGCTCCTCGCCGCCTTCCGCGCCTCGCGCCGGCAGCCGTGGCTGCAGGTCGTGAAGTCGGCGGTCGCGACGGTCCTCGCGTGGCTCGCCGCCGGGTGGCTCATCCCCGGTCCGCTGCCGGTCTTCGCCGCGATCGCGGCCCTCCTCGTCGTGCAGCCGAGCGTCAACCAGTCGGTCACGAAGGCGATCGAGCGCACCGTCGGCGTCGTCGCGGGCGTCGTCATCGCATCCGCCCTCTCCCTCGCCTTCGGCCAGTCCA
This sequence comes from Microbacteriaceae bacterium, assembly GCA_003852775.1. Taxonomy (GTDB): domain Bacteria; phylum Actinomycetota; class Actinomycetes; order Actinomycetales; family Microbacteriaceae; genus Homoserinibacter. The sequence goes on from RDDZ01000014.1 coordinate 2,826, forward strand.
CGTGGGTCGTGCTCGTCGCGGTCGTCGCCGCGCTCGGCGTCGCGTGGGCGCTGCGGATGACGACGGGCACCGCCAACCAGGTCGCGATCAGCGCGCTGCTCGTGCTCGCCCTCGGCGCGGCGACCCCCGGGTACGCGGTCGACCGCGTGCTCGAGACGATCGTCGGCGCCGTCATCGGCTTCGTCGTCAACCTCGTGTTCGTGCCACCGCTCGCGCTCGACCCCGCCCGCCGCGCGGTGGACGCGCTCGGGGGCGAGGTCGCGGCCTCCCTCGAGCGGCTCGCGGGCGCGCTCGCCGCGCCTCAGACCCCCGCCCAGCTCGAGGAGCTCATGATCACGGTGCGCCTCATGCGGCCCATGGTGGCGTCGGCGTCGGACGCGATCGGCTCGGCCGCCGACTCGCTCACCCTCAACCCGCGCGGGCGCCGCCGACGCGAGGAGCTCGCCCGCCTCGAGGAGACGCTCGCGAAGCTGAGCCCCATGGTGACGCAGGTGATCGGGATGACGCGGGCGCTCTACGACCGCTACGACGCGACCCTCGTCGACGAGCCGACCGTGCGCGCCATCGGCGAGCAGCTGCACCGCGCCGCCCACGACGTGCGCCGGGTGATGCGGCGCACCTCCCCCGACCCGGCGTCGCCGCCGACCGAGAGCATCCCCGCGCTCACCTCGCCGCTCGTGATCGCGGCGCCGTCATCCGGCCACTGGATCCTCGTGGGGTCGCTCCTGGAGGATCTGCGGCGCATCCACGCCACACTCACGGAGGAGTGAGCGCCCGCGTGGCCGCGGAGCGCTACTCGCCCTTGCGGAGCTTCGGCAGCTTCTCGGAGACGCGCTGGCGGGCGCCCTCGATCTTCTCCTGCGCGGTCTCGAACGCGACGCGCGCGGCATTCGCCGTCTCGGCCGCCGTGCGACCCAGGCGGTCGCCGAACTCGGCGCCGGCCCACGCCGCGTAGACGGTCGTCGCGCCGTTCTCGTCCTTGCCGACCGTGAAGTCGGTGAACGGCTCGAGCCAGATCTCGACCTCCTCGAGCGGGCTCGCGTCGAGGTGGTAGTAGCGGTGCTGTCCTTCCTCGCGCACACCCACGAGACCGTGCTCGCGCAGCACCTTGAGGTGCTTCGACACCGTCGGCTGCGCGACGCCCAGCTCGTTCACGAGGTCGCCGACCGCGAGCTCCCCCCGGCTCTCGAGCAGCTGTCGCAGGATCTCGCGGCGGGTGCCGTCGGCGAGGACGTCGAAGATGTCGGCCATTCCGACAGACTAGCCAGCGCATCCCGGGAGTACCATGACCCGGATCCGACGAACGGAAGCGAGGAGCACGGATGCGCACCAAGCCGGTGCGGCGCGACCCGCTCACCGCGCGCCTGGCCGATCGGATCGGCGACTTCGCGACGGTCACGCCCGCGCGCTTCGCGATCCTCGTGTTCGCGATCCTCGTCGCGCTGTTCACGATCCTCTTCTCACTGCCGATCGCCACGTCGACGGGCGAGCGGACGTCATTCGTGGACGCCCTCTTCACGGCCGTCTCGGTCATCTGCGTGACGGGCCTGTCGACCGTCGACATGGCCACCCACTGGTCGCCCTTCGGCCACGTCCTCGTGTTCGTGGGCGTCGAGATCGGCGGCATCGGCGTGCTGACGGTCGCGTCGATCCTCGGCATGGTCGTCAGCCGCAAGCTCGGCCTGCGGCAGAAGCTCATGGCGGCGGGCGATGCGAACCCGCTCCGCATCCGCCGCGGACCTATCGCCGAGGGGCAGGCCGTACGGCTCGGCGACACCGGCAACCTGCTCATGACGGTGGCGGTGAGCGTCGTCGTGATCGAGCTCGCCGTCGCCGTGCTCATCTTCCCGCGCCTGCTCCTCGCGGGGGTGCCCTGGTACACGGCGCTGTGGGAGTCGATCTACTTCTCGGCGATGGCGTTCACCAACACGGGCTTCTCCCCCGCACCCGAGGGCATCTCGGACTTCGCGGGCGACTGGTGGTTCCTCGGCGCGCTCATGATCGCCACGGTGTTCGGCGCGATCGGCTTCCCCGTGATCTTCGCGCTGCGCAAGAAACTGCGCCACCCGCACCAGTGGTCGATCCACGTGAAGCTCACGCTCGTCTGGTTCGCCGCCCTCCTCGTCGGGGGCGCCGTCGCCTACCTCGTGCTCGAGTGGGACAACCCGGCGACGATGGGGGCGATGGGGGCGGGCGACCGCATCCTCAACAGCCTCTTCATCTCGGTCATGGCGCGCTCGGGCGGCTTCTCGACGATCGACGTGGGGGCGTTGGACGAGTCGAGCCTGCTCGTCACCGACATGCTCATGTTCGTGGGCGGGGGCTCCGCCTCGACCGCGGGCGGCATCAAGGTGACGACGCTCGCCATCCTGTTCCTCGCCGCCTTCGCGGAGGCGCGCGGCAACGACGACATGGAGGCCTACGGCCGCCGCATCCCGCAGGATGTGCTGCGCCTCGCCGTCTCGGTCGTGCTGTGGGGCGCGACGATCGTCGCGGGCGCGACGATCCTCATCCTCTTCCTCAACGACGACGCCCGGCTGGACTACGTGCTCTTCGACGTCATCAGCGCGTTCGCGACGTGCGGGCTCACGACGGGGTTCACGCAGAACGCGAACGAGGCGACCCAGCTCGTCATCGCGGCGACGATGTTCTTCGGACGCATCGGTACAGTGACACTCGCCGCCGCACTCGCGGCGTCCACCCGGCGGCAGTACTTCCGCCGCCCCGAGGAGAGGCCCATCGTTGGTTGAGAAGATCGCCCACGACGCCCCCGTGCTCGTGATCGGCCTCGGCCGCTTCGGCGCCGCGACCGCGGGCCAGCTGCAGCGCCTCGACCGCGAGGTGCTCGCCGTCGACGAGGACATGACGCTCGTGCAGAAGTGGTCGGAGCGAGTCACCCACGCCGTCCAGGCGGATGCGCGCTCGATCGACGCCCTGCGGCAGATCGGCGCGGCCGACTTCCAGATCGCGGTCGTCGCGGTCGGCAGCTCCATCGAGGCGAGCGTGCTCATCACGGCCAACCTCGTCGACCTCAAGATCCCGCAGATCTGGGCGAAGGCGATCAGCCAGTCGCACGGCAAGATCCTCAGCCGCATCGGGGCGAACCATGTCATCTACCCCGAGGCGGAGGCCGGCGAGCGCGTCGCGCACCTCGTGTCGGGCCGCATGATCGACTTCATCGAGTTCGACGACGGCTTCGCGATCGTGAAGATGTACCCGCCCAAGCCCATCCGCGGTCTCAGCCTCGCGGAGTCGCACGTGCGCCAGCGGTACGGCATCACCGTCGTAGGGGTGAAGAGCCCCGGCAAGGAGTTCACCTACGCGACCGCGGAGACGGTGATCTCCAACCACGACCTCATCATCGCCTCGGGGTCGACGTCCGACCTCGAGAAGTTCGCGGCGCTGCAGTAGCGCCGCAGGAAGAAAGGAAACACGATGGCCGGTTTCGACCTCGGCGGACTCGGAGACGCGGTCGGCGGACTGCTCAGCGGAAAGGGCCTCGACGGCAACGCGCTCCAGGGGCTGTGGGAGCAGGTGCAGCCGACGCTCAAGGGTCTCGACACCGACCAGATCCTCGACACGATCGGCGAGTGGGCGAAGAACCTCAATCTCCCGCTCGTGAAGGACATCCCCGACTCGACGATCGAGGACATCAAGAAGGGCGCCAAGGTGCCCGTGAAGGACTTCATCAAGGGCCTGTGACCCGAAGCGGATGAGGGGGCGTCGCGTGGCGGCGCCCCCTCGTCGTCAGCCGGCGGCGAGCTCCCTCGCGCGTGCGATCGCGGCCTCCGCGGCGCGCTCGAAGACGTCGGCCAGGCGCGCCTCGTCGAGCACCGCGATGAGGCGCTCGGTCGTGCCCTTGGGGCTCGTCACGCGACGGCGCAGCTCGGCGGGCTCCTCCCCCGTCGACTCGAGCAGGAGCGCCGAGCCGATGAGCGTCTGCTCGGCCATGAGGCGCGCGTCGTGGCGCGCGAAGCCGAGCCGTTCGGCGGTCTCGGTGAGCTTCTCGACGAGGAAGTAGACCGTCGCGGGGCCCGAGCCCGAGATCGCCGAGAGCGCGTCGATGCGGTCCTCCGGCAGCTCGACGACCACGCCGACCGCCTCGAACAGCTCGCGTGCGAGCGCGAGCTCCGCCTCGCCGGCGCGCGACCCCGCGGCGACACCCGTGACGGCGCGGCGCACGAGCGCGGGGGTGTTCGGCATCGTGCGCACGACCGGGTTCGGCACGACGGCCTCCATCGTCGCGGTCGTGATGCCCGCCGCGACGCTCACGACGACGGCCTGCGGGTCGAGGGAGTCGGCCACCTCGCGCAGGGTGTCGACGATCATGGCGGGCTTGACGCCGAGCAGCACGACGCCCGCGCCGTCGACGGCGGCCGCGTTGGCATCCGCCCGCTCCTCGAGCGCGAACGCCCGCACGCCCTCGGCGCGCCACGCCTCGGCAGAGGCCGCGCCGCGCGTGCTCACGGCGACGGATGCGGGGTCGACCCCGGCGGCGATGAGGCCGCGGACGATGGCTCCCGCCATCGAACCGGCACCAAGTACGGCGAGGGGCGGGAGGGTCGTCATGGCCCTCATCCTAGAATCGGGGCATGAGCGCGTCCGGCGGTACGAAGGCGATCATCGCGGCATTCCTGGCCAACCTCGGGATCGCGATTACGAAGTTCGTCGCGTGGTTCTTCTCGGGGTCGAGCTCGATGCTCGCGGAGGGCGTGCACTCGGTGGCCGACTCGGGCAACCAGCTGCTGCTCCTGCTCGGCGGCCGGAAGGCGAAGAAGGCCGCGGATGCCGAGCATCCGTTCGGCTACGGCCGCGAGCGCTACGTCTACGCGTTCGTCGTCGCGATCATCCTGTTCTCGGTCGGCGGCGTGTTCTCGATCTACGAGGGCATCGAGAAGCTGACCCACCCGCACCCGCTCGAGAACGCGTGGCTGCCGATCCTCGTGCTGTGCATCGCGATCGTGCTCGAGGGCTTCTCGCTGCGCACGGCGGTGAAGGAGTCGAACCACGTGCGCGGCAAGCAGAGCTGGGTGCAGTTCGTGCGCCGGGCGAAGCAGCCGGAGCTGCCCGTCGTGCTGCTCGAGGACGTCGCGGCGCTCCTCGGCCTCGTGCTCGCCCTCACGGGCGTGGGCCTCACGATCATCACCGGCGACAACCTCTGGGACGGCATCGGCACGATCGCGATCGGCGTGCTGCTCGTGACCGTCGCCATCATCCTCGGCATCGAGACGAAGAGCCTGCTCATCGGCGAGGGCGCGGAGCCGGAGGTCGTGGCGAAGATCCTGGCGGCCCTCAACGGCCACCCGCAGGTCGAGGCCGTCATCCACATGAAGACCCTCTACCTCGGGCCGGACGAGCTCATGGTGGCCGCCAAGATCGCCGTGCCGAAGGCCGCCCGGGCCGTCGAGATCGCGACCGCGATCGACGCGATCGAGAAGGACGTGCGCGCGGCGGTGCCCGTCGCCCGCGTCATCTACCTCGAGCCCGACATCTACGTGGCGCGCGAGGGAGAGCACCCCTCGACCGACGCGATCGTCATCAAGAGCACCGACTGACGTCCGGGTCGCACCGACGCGCCCCGCCCCCTCCGCAGTACCCCGACAGAACGGATCCCCGTCCATGCAGATCGTCCAGAACATCCTCCTCGCGACCCACGTCTTCGGGCTCGCGATCATCGTCGGCCCCTTCATCCTGCAGATGCGCAAGAAGGAGGGCTTCGCCACGGGCCTCATCCTCACCGGCGCGATCATCCAGCTCGTCACGGGCCTGGCGATGGTCGGCATCGGCGAGGCCGTGCTCGACGACGACTACAACTCGATCAAGATCGCCGTGAAGCTCGGCATCGCGCTCATCGTGCTGGTCGGCGCGATCGGCGCCCGCGTCGCCGAGAAGAAGGGCAAGCCGGTCACGCCGTGGTTCCACACCGCGGGCGGCATGGCCGCGATCAACATCCTCATCGCCGCCATCTGGCGCTGAGCCCCGCATTCCGAGGCGCCGCCTCCGTCCCGCAGCGCGGCGACGGGGCGGCGCCTCGTCCGTCTCTTCTGAGGTGTCACTTTCGGTCGCGCGGCGGGCGCCACGGACGACCGAAAGTGACACCCCAGAGAGCTCGCGCGACGGAAAGTGACACCTCAGAGTTCGGAGGCGCGGGCCTCCTCGAAGAAGCGGGTGAGCACGGCGGCGCACTCGCCCTCGAGCACCCCGGGGATCACCTCGGAACGGAACGGCAGACGGCGGTCGCGCAGGAGGTCGTGCACGCTCCCCGAGGCGCCGGCCTTCTCGTCCCACGCGCCGAACACGACGCGCGGGATCCGCGCCGCGAGTATCGCCCCCGCGCACATGACACACGGCTCGAGCGTCACGACGAGGGTCGTGTCGTCGAGGTGCCAGTCACCGCGCAGCTCCGCGGCCCGCCGGATGGCGACCACCTCCGCGTGCGCCGTCGGATCGCCGTGCTTCTCGCGCTCATTGCGACCATGGGCGAGCACGGTGCCGTCGGCGGCGAGCACGACCGCCCCCACGGGCACGTCGCCCGAGGCGAGAGCGAGCTCCGCCTCGGCCAGTGCGAGGCGCATGGCCTCCTCGTGGGCGCTCGTGGGCATAGATTGGAGCCTATGCGAGTGCACGTCGCCGACCATCCGCTCATCACCCACAAGCTCACCGTCCTGCGGGATGAGCGCACCCCGTCGCCGGTGTTCCGAGCGCTCGCGGAAGAGCTCGTGACGCTGCTCGCGTACGAGGCGACGCGCAACGTGCGCACCACCGAGGTCACCGTCAAGACCCCCGTCGCCGAGACCACCGGTCTCGCGATCGCCACCCCGCGCCCGCTCGTCGTGCCCATCCTGCGCGCCGGTCTCGGGATGCTCGAGGGCATGGTCAAGCTCGTCCCGACCGCCGAGGTCGGCTTCCTCGGCATGGTGCGCGACGAGGAGACCCTCCAGCCCACGACCTACGCGGAGCGGCTGCCCGACGACCTGTCGAACCGCCAGTGCTTCGTGCTCGACCCCATGCTCGCGACGGGCGGCTCGCTCGGCGCGGCGATCGAGTTCCTCTTCGAGCGCGGCGCCGTCGACGTCACCGCCGTGTGCCTCATCGCCGCCCCCGAGGGCCTCGAGCACGTGCGCAGGATGACGGAGGGCCGCGAGGTCACGATCGTCATCGGCGCGCTCGACGAGAAGCTCAACGAGAAGGGCTACATCGTGCCGGGCCTCGGCGACGCGGGCGACCGCCTCTACGGCCTGGTCTGATTCTTCTGCGCCGCGATAGTCCGCGGCGCCGGCCGTCTCCGACCACGAGCGCGGTCGCGGCCGGAAACGACTGCCGATATGGCCACTGTCCTGCGGCGACATCCGCGGCGTCGGGTGCGTGGCAGCCGTTTCATTCTGTTACGACGCTTTTCGTCGCAGTTGACACATGGCGTAACGGTCGCCCAAACTCGTGGGCATGACCGTTCACGCGCGCCCCACGACCTCCTTCGAGGCCCTCGGGAACGCCGGCATGATGATGCCGGTGCGCGCTGGTCTGTGTTGTCGAATGTGCGCTTGAGCCGCCCCATCGCCCGAGTTACCCACCGATGGTGAACTCCCCGGCATCCGGCTCCGACAGCCCGGATGGCGCTTCCCACTCCGACAGCACCCGGCCCGCCGCCCCTTCTGACACCGCGGCCGCCGACACCTCGCAAGGATTCGACGACATGTCTCTCGCCACCCTCGACACCCTCCGTCCCCCGACCCGCCCCTACCCCGTTCCCCGCGCCACCGAGCGCGAGCAGCAGGCCGCACAGGCCCAGGCCGACCGGCCCCGCATCCGCGCCGTGCCCGAGGGCACCGAGGCCCGCGGCTTCGCGCTCTACGTGGGCGTCGACGAGCTGAAGGCCGCCACCTCGGGCGTCTCGCTCCCCCAGCTCGTCGAGGCGCTCAAGCGCACGGTCGCCGAGCTCGTGCCGGATGCCGAGACCTACGCGGCCGTCGCGCTCGCTCCGCGCGGCGCGGGCGGTCGCGATGTGGAGGTCGTGCGCCTGGCCCTGCAGGACCCGGCCGCCCTCGCCAAGCACCGCCAGAGCGCGGAGCCCGCGGAGGCGCCCGAGCCCAAGGGCGGCGTCGTCATCGACATCTCCCGCAAGCGCGTCCAGCTCGACGGCGAGGTCGCTCCGCTCACCTACAAGGAGTTCGAGCTGCTGCAGTTCCTCGTGCTCCGCGAGGGCCGCACGATCGAGCGCGCCGAGATCATCGCGACGCTGTGGGCCGACGGCGGCGACGACGTGCCGAACGAGCGCACGATCGACGTGCACGTGCGTCGGCTGCGCTCGAAGCTCGGCGCCTACGAGGACATCGTGCGCACCGTGCGCGGTTCGGGTTACCGTTTCGACCGCCACGCGGACGTCACCATCCGATGGGCCTCGACTCCCTCGCCCGACGTCTTCTGAGCAGCACGGCGGTCCGCCTCGCGACACCGCCGGATCCGAGCGCTCCTCGGGACCTTCGTCCGTTCCCCTCCGCCCCGCGTCGGCGTAGCGTCGAGGCGTCGACGGCGAGATGCGCCGCCGCGCCGATGGAGGAGTGAACACGATGAAGGCTGCGCGCTACTACGGGCCGCGAGACGTGCGGATCGAGGAGGTTCCGGAGCCGGAGCTGCGCCCCGGCGCGGTCGCGATCGACGTCGCGTTCTGCGGCATCTGCGGGAGCGACCTGCACGAGTACCTGGACGGGCCGATCTTCGTGCCGCCGAAGGGGCACCCGCATCCGCTCTCCCACGAGGAGGAGCCGGTGACCCTCGGCCACGAGTTCTCGGGGATCGTCTCCGCCGTGGGCGAGGGCGTGACGAAGGTGACACCCGGGGAGTCGGTCGTCGTGGAGCCGTACTTCGTGTGCGGCGAGTGCGCCCAGTGCCGGGCGGGCAGCTACCACCTGTGCGACAAGATGGGCTTCATCGGCCTCTCGGGCGGGGGCGGGGGGCTCAGCCCCAAGATCGTCGTCGACGAGCGCTGGGTGCATCCGGTCGGCGACATCCCGCTCGACCAGGCGGCGCTCATCGAGCCGCTCGCCGTCGGACACCACGCCTTCGTGCGCTCGGGGGCGAAGGCCGGCGACGTGGCCCTCGTGGGCGGCGCGGGCCCCATCGGGCTGCTGCTCGCGGCCGTGCTGAAGGCCGAGGGCGTGACCGTGATCATGTCGGAGCTGAGCGAGGCGCGGAAGCAGAAGGCGCGCGAGACGAAGGTCGCCGACCACGTCATCGACCCGAGCCAGGAGGACCTCATCGCCCGGGTGAGGGAGCTCACGGGCGGGGTCGGCGCGGATGTCGCGTTCGAGTGCACGAGCGTCAACGCCGTCCTCGACCAGCTCTTCGACGCCGTGAAGCCCGCGGGCGTCATCGTGAACGTCTCGATCTGGGGGCACCCGGCGACGATCGACATGCAGAAGCTCGTGCTCAAGGAGATCGATCTGCGCGGCACGATCGCCTACGTGAACGACCACCCCGCGACGATCAAGCTCGTGCAGGAGGGCAAGATCGATCTCGCCCCGTTCATCACGGCGCGCATCCCGCTCGACCGGCTCGTCGAGGACGGCTTTGACACGCTCATCCACCGCAACGAGACGGCCGTCAAGATCCTCGTCGAGGAGCCCGCGGGGGTCGCGGCGCTCGCGAAGCAGGGCTGACGGGAGCCGTTCACCGCCGGGCGGGGAGCTGCCCGGCGGCGATCCCGACGAGCACGAGCGCGATCCCGAGCCCCTGCGCGAGTGCGAGGGTCTCGCCGCCCGCGAGCACGCCGAGCAGGACGCCCGTGACGGGGTTGAGCAGGCCGATGACGCCGACGACGCCGGCACTCAGCCGCTGGAGGCCGGAGAACCAGGCGACGTTGGCGAGCGCCGTGCCGACAAGGGTCACGAAGGCGAGGCCGGCCCATCCGGTGGCGTCGAGCACGGGCGGGGCGCCCTCCACGAGCAGGGCGGCGACGAGCAGCAGTCCGCCGCCGAACAGCAGCTGCCACGCGCTCGCCGTGATCGGCGTCGCGGTGCCTCCCCACCGCCGCGTGAGGACGTAGCCGAGCGAGGAGGCGACGAGTCCGGCCACGGAGGCGGCGACGCCCCATCCGTCGATCTCGCCTAGTCCGCCCCCGACGAGGAGCAGCACGCCCAGGATGCCGATGACGGCTCCCGCGATGACGCGCAGCGCCGGCCGCTGGCCGAGGAGCGCCCACGCGAAGGCGGCGAGCACGAGCGGCGACGCCGCCATGATCGACGACGCGACGCTCGTCGGCAGCAGCTGCGCAGCGATGTAGATGAGCAGGAAGAAGCCGCCGACGTTGAGCACGCCGAGGAGCGCCGTGCGGCCCCACTCGCGCGCGCCCTGCGGATGCGAGCGCGCGATCGCGAGCAGCACGAGGCCCGCGGGGAAGGCGCGCAGGGCCGAGCCCCACAGCGGGCTGTCGGCGGGGAGGGTGTGCTGCGTCACGAAGTAGGTCGCTCCCCACGCCATGGGGGCGATCGCGGTGACGAGCGCGGCGCGCCAGTTGACTTCCATGGAAGATAAAATACTTGCAGTAGAAGATACTATTCCCGCATGGCCCGGGATCACGTCGATGGCATCCAGGACCAGTGGCGCGCCGAGCGCCCAGACCTCGACCCCTCACCCCAGGGAATCATCGGCCGCATCCACCGCCTCGGCGGCCACCTGCACGAGGAGCTCGTAGCCGTCTACCGCGAGCACGGGCTCGGCGAGGGCGACTTCGATGTGCTCGCGTCGCTGCGCCGCACGGGCGAGCCGTTCGAGCTTCCCGCGGGGCAGCTCGCCGAGCACACCATGGTCACGACGGGCGGCATGACGAAGCGCCTCGACCGCCTCGAGCAGGCCGGGCTGCTCGAGCGCCGCATCGACGCGGATGACGCGCGCGTGCGCCGCGTGCGTCTCACCGAGCGCGGGCGCGAGGTCATCGACGCCGCCTTCGGCGACCACATGCGCAACGAGGCGCGCCTGCTCGCCGAGCTGCCGACATCCGACCGACTCGCGCTCGAGCGCATCTTGCGGGACTGGCTCGTCCGCATCGAGGGCGCCGTCGACTGACGTGTATCAGGGCGCCCCGCCGCCCCTCCTCCCCTGTGCGGACGAACGCCCGCCGGCGGCACCTCCGGCCGCCGCATCCGTTCCGCGGCGGCCGCCCGACGCGCAAGCGCCCGCCCGCACCCCCGAGCGCGGCGCCGACGAGACCGACGACCAGCATGCCGCCCCGTTCATGCGGCGGCGGCCCGCTCGATCGCGGAGCGGATGCCGGGGGTGGCGCGCAGCGAGCCGTCTCGGTCGACGGTCAGCACGTCGACGTCCTCGCGCGCGCAGATCTCGTCGAGCGTGCGCTCGCCGCCGGCCACGATCGCGGTCGCGAGCACGTCGGCCGTGACGATGTCGTCGGCCACCACGCTCACCTGCAGGTAGGGGCTGCGGGGCAGGTCGGCCCGCGTCCAGATGTGGTTGCCGCGCTCCGCCGAGCCGCTCGTCGCGAGCGCCCGGCGACCGGGCGTCGGGCGGAGCGCCGTAAGCATCCGGTCGCGCGCCGCGGGGTCGACGATGCCGAGCGCGTCGGGAGGCCCGCCGGCAGACCACACGAGGTCGCCGCCGACGCCGAGCACCCAGCCGCCCTCCGTCTCGCCCTCGAGCACCCGCACGGCATGCCGCATCGCCCGCGCCTTCACGACGCCCGAGAGGTCGAGCAGCCCGTCGGGGCGGTGCGCGGTGAAGGCGCCGTCGGTGCGGGAGCGCCACACGGTCGCCTCGAGGTAGGCCTCCCGGAGCGGGGCGCTCGCGTCCGCCAGCGCGAGAGAGCCGCGGGCGATGCGCGAGAGCTCCGAGTCGGGGCGGAAGAGCGAGAACCGCGCGTCGGCATCGGCGAGCGCCTCCCGCACCGCGGCGAGCACCGCACCGCCGATCGCCCGCTCCGTCGCGAGCGACGCCACAGGTAGCGCACGTACTGGTCGACGACGTTCGGGTCGATGTGCCGGGTGGTTCCCCACACTTCGCCGAGGATCGTGGCCCGGGTGAGGTCTTCGCCCGCGTGCACCGCGAACAGCCGCGCGAGGGCGAACTCGCGCGCGCTCAGCGCGACGGGCTCCCCCGCCACGCGGGCCCGCAGGCTCGCCCCGTCGAGCTCGAGCCGCCCCACCGTCACGACGACCTTCGGCTCCTGCGTCTCCCGCCGCACGAGGGCCCGGATGCGCGCACTCAGCTCGGCGAACGCGAACGGCTTCACGAGGTAGTCGTCGGCTCCCGAGTCGAGCCCCTGCACCCGGTCCTCGATCGCGTCGCGCGCGGTCAGGAGCAGCACGGGCAGGCGCACGCCGCGCATCCGCAGCTGCCGACAGAACTCGAAGCCGTCGAGCCCCGGGAGCATCACGTCGACCGCCGCCGCGAAGCCGCCGTCGACCGCGGCCATGAGACCCGCGGTGCCGTCGTGCGCCTCGATGACCTCGTAGCCCTCCTCACGCAACCCGCGCGTCAGCAGTCGGGCCATCTCCGGGTCGTCTTCGACGACCAGTACGCGCGGCATCTCAGACGACCCCGGTGGTGCCGAGCAGCCAGCCGACCCCGAAGGTGACGGCGAGCGCGAGCGCACCCCCGACCACGACCCGCGTGACGGTGCGACGCACCGAGGCGCCACCGATGCGCGCGCTCAGCGTGCCCGTGAGGGCGAGCGCCACGAGCACCGCGACGAAGGTGCCGGCGATGCGGATGGGCTCCGGCAGCAGCAGGATCGTGAGGAACGGCAGCAGCGCGCCCACGGTGAAGGCGGCGGCCGAGGCCCAGGCCGCCGTCCACGGGCTCGCCACGTCGTCCTGATCGAGGTGCAGCTCGGCCTCGAGGTGGGCCGCGAGCGCGTCGTGCGCGGTGAGCTCCTCGGCCACACGACGTGCTGTCTCGGGCGAGAGGCCCTTCGCGGCGTAGATACCCGCGAGCTCCTCGAGCTCGGCCTCGGGCATCGTCGCGAGCTCCGTGCGCTCCTTCGCGATGAGCGCGTGGGTCGTGTCGCGGGAGCTGCTGACCGACACGTACTCGCCGAGCGCCATCGAGATGGCTCCTCCGATGAGGGCCGCGGCGCCCGCGGACAGGATGGCGGGGACCGCGGTGGTGGCGCCCGCGACACCGACGACGACCGCGGCCACGGAGACGATGCCGTCGTTCGCGCCGAGCACGCCCGCGCGCAGCCAGTTGAGGCGCGAGGCGACGCCGCCGACGTGGGGTTCCTGGGCGTGGGCGTAGCTGCTCATGCGCTCAGCCAAGCACTCCACGTGGCGCTCGGCGAGGTCCGAAGGTCCTCCGAGCGAACTCGCAGAAAAAATAACGCTTTGGTAACTAGACATCGTTACCTTCTCGTTATACATTCAGATTGCTTGATTCGTTTGCTGTGGCGGACCAAGCGGAATGTGATTGCAGGACACTCTTGGTGCAAGGGAGAGGGTCGGCCGCTCGCCTCTGCGGCCGGCCCTCAATCACGTTGACGACCGCCCGCGACAGGCCTCGAGACGCGTCGCTTCGCGGCGCTCCTCGACCACCTCGGGGGCCGGCGCGATGAATAGGCTGGACGGGTGAGCGAGAGCGCAGACGCGGTCGCCGCCTGGGAGGCCCTCTACCGGGCGCAGGTCGCGGTGCTCCGGCACCTGCGCACCGAGTTCCCCGCCGACGAGGTGACCTTCACCGAGTACGACGTGCTCTTCAACTTGTACCGGCAGCCCGACCGCTCGCTCCGCATCCGCGACCTCAACAAGCACCTGCTGCTGAGCCAGCCGAGCGTGAGCCGTCTGCTCGACCGCCTCGCCGCGCGAGACCTCGTCGCGAAGCGCCGCGACCCGGATGACGCGCGCGGCACCATCGTGGCGCTCACCGACCACGGCCTCGAGGTGTTCCGCCGCGTCGGCCTGCAGCACGCCCGCGCCATCGTCGCGCGGATGTCGGTGCTGAGCCACGAGGAGCAGCTGCAGCTGACCGAGCTCACCGATCGCCTGCGGGCGGGCGCGGCGCCCGGCTGATGCGGTCCGGCGCGACGCTCGTCTGGTTCCGCGACGACCTCCGGGTCGCCGACCACCCCGCCCTGCTCGCGGCGGTCGAGCGAGGCGCCCCCGTCGTCGCCGCCTATGTGCTCGACGAGCACGGCGACGGCGTGCGAGCCCCCGGCGGTGCGGCTCGCTGGTGGCTGCACCACTCGCTCGCGGCGCTCCGTGAGGAGCTCGCCGCGCTCGGCATCCCGCTCGTGCTGCGGCGCGGGCTCGCGGCCGAGCTCGTGCCGCAGCTCGTCGTCGACACGGGCGCCGACACCGTGCTGTGGAACCGCCGCTACGGCCCCGCCCGGGCGATCGACGCCGAGCTCAAGGCGCGGATGCGGGAGGCCGGCACCGAGGTGCGCTCGTTCCCCGGCGACGTGCTCGCCGAGCCTCAGGAGCTCGCCACGGCATCCGGCACCCCGTACCGCGTGTTCACGCCGTTCTGGAACGCCCTGCGCGGCCGCCCGATCCCGCCGCCCCTGCCGGCGCCGGATGCGGTGGGCAGCCCCGCGGAGCCGGTCGCGGGCGACGCGCTCGACGACTGGGGCCTGCTCCCCCGCCGCCCCGACTGGGCGGGCGGCCTGCGGGCGACGTGGACACCCGGCGAGGCGGCGGGGCTCGAGCGGCTCGAGGAGTTCGCCGCCGAGCTCGACGGCTACGCGGACCGCGACCTGCCCGCCGTCGACGCGACGTCGCGCCTGAGTCCGCGGCTGCGCTGGGGCGAGCTGTCGCCCCGCCAGGTGTGGCACCGCATCCGTCGCGAGGGTGGGCCCGAGGCGGAGGGTTTCCTGCGCGAGCTCGGGTGGCGCGACTTCTTCCGCCACACCCTCTTCCACGACGCGCGCCTCGCGACACGCAACCTGCGGCCGCAGTTCGACCGCTTCCCGTGGGCCGAGCCCCACCCCGCCGAGCTCGACGCGTGGCGCTACGGACGTACGGGCATCCCGTTCGTCGACGCGGGTATGCGCGAGCTATGGGCGACCGGCACGATGCACAATCGCGTGCGCATGTCGGCCGCGAGCCTGCTCGTCAAGAACCTGCTGGTCGACTGGCGCGTGGGCGAGGCGTGGTTCTGGGACACCCTCGTCGACGCCGACGAGGCCTCCAACCCCGGCAACTGGCAGTGGGTCGCGGGCTCCGGGCTGGACGCGGCCCCCTACTTCCGCGTCTTCAACCCCGAGCGGCAGGCGGCCCGCTTCGACCCCGACGGCGCGTACGTGCGCCACTGGGTGCCGGAGCTCGGCACGGATACCTACCCGGCGCCGATCGTCGACCTCGCGGCGTCGCGCGAGCGGGCGCTCGCGGCGTACGAATCACTAGGTGGTCGAGGAGCGCCGCCGTAGGCGACGCGTCTCGAGACCACCGCGAGGTGATCACTCGGTGAGTGGTCTCGAGACGCGTCCGCTTCGCGGGCGCTCCTCGACCACCTGGTGAGGCAGCGGGCGCTCCTCGACCACCGGGCGTCGCTACGCGGGCCGGGCGCCGCTACGCGGGCCGGCCGCCGATCGCGGTGACGGCCTGCGCCGCCACGTGCACGGCGGCGGATGCGGCGGCGACGGGATCACCCGCGCGCAGCCACGAGGCGATGAAGCCCGCGATGAACGCGTCGCCCGCACCCGTCGGGTCGACGGCGTCGACCGCGGGCGCCGGCACGGCGACGGGCTCGGCGCCGTCCGCGACCACGAGCACGCCCTGGACGCCGCGCGTGAGCGCCACCACCGGGAACGTCGCGCCGAGCGTCCGCGCCGCATCCGCGGGATCGGCGACGCCCGTCAGCAGCCGCGCCTCCTCGGCGCTCAGGAACACGGCACGCGCACCCTCGATCGCCGACAGGAAGCGCTCGGCCCCGAAATCGGAGATGAACCCGATCGAACCGGGGTTGACCGACACCGGCACCCCGGCATCCGCTGCCCGCGCGAGCACCTCGCGCGTGCCCTCGAGGCCGAAGCCGTCGACGACGCTGTAGCCGCTCACATGCAGGAGCGCCGCATCCGCGAGCAGCCCCTCGGTGACGGATGCCGCCCGCAGCAGCGAGTTCGCCCCGCGGTCGGTGAGCATCGAGCGGTCGTGGCCCTGCACGAGGATCACGATCGCGCCGGTCGTCGCCTCGGGCTCGACCTGCAGGTGCGGGGTGACGCCCGCGGCGGTCAGCTCGGCGGCGTGTGCCGCCGCGTCGTGCCCGCCGACCGCCGCGACGAAGTCGACCGCCGCGCCCTGCGACGCGAGCCACACGGCCGTGTTGGCAGCCGACCCGCCCGAGGTGTTCCGGATGGTCGCCGTCGTGTCGGTGTCGGCGCGGATGGCCTCGCGCGGCACGACGACGATGTCGTTGATTAGGTCGCCGACGATGACGACCCGGTCGCGGCTCACGGCCAGGCGACTCACGGCCGCGGCGCGCGCTTCGCCCAGGCGGTCGCGACATCCGCCGCGACACGCACGTTGTTGCGCGCGAGGTCGAGGTTGACCTCGAGGCTCTTGCCGCCCGACTCCTCGACGATGAACCCGAGCAGGAACGGCGTGACGGCCTTGCCGCGCACGCCGGCCTCCTCCGCGGCGGCGAACGCGGTCGCGAGCACGCGGTCGTGCTCGGCCGGGTCCCACTGCTGCTCGAGGGGGATGGGGTTGGCGAGCACGATGCCGCTTCTCGACCCGAACGCGTCGCGGGCCGCCATGACGGCCGCCACCTCATCCGCGGAGTCGACCTTCCAGTCGAGCTCGTAGCCCGACTCGCGCAGCCAGAACGCGGGGAACGCGGTCGTGCCGTAGCCGATGACGGGCACGGAGAGCGTCTCGAGGCGCTCGAGGGTGCCGGGGATGTCGAGCACGCTCTTGACGCCCGCCGACACGACCGTGACGGGCGAGCTCGCGAGCGTCGTGAGGTCGGCCGACTCGTCGAAGGTCTCGGATGCGCCGCGGTGCACGCCGCCCAGGCCGCCGGTCGCGAAGACGCGCACCCCGGCGAGGCCCGCGAGGTAGGCCGTCGCGGCGACGGTGGTGGCGCCCGAGCGGCCGAGCGCGGCGAGGATCGGGAGGTCGCGCACCGACGCCTTCGCGAGGTCCTCCTCGGCGATGCGGCGCACGCCATCCGCGTCGAGCCCGATCTGCGGCACGCCGTCGAGCACGGCGATCGTCGCAGGCGTCACGCCCTTCTCGCGCAGGAGCTCCTCGAACTCGATCGCGGCCTCGTGGTTGCGCGGGCGCGGGAGGCCGTGGCTGATGATCGTGGACTCGAGGGCGACGACGGGTCGGCCGTCGGCGAGGGCTGCTTCGACCTCGCGGGAGAGCTGGAAGGCGGTGGTCATCCCTCCACGCTAGTGGGCACCGCGGGCACCACCTTGCCGGGGTTGAAGTTGTCGCCCGGGTCGACCGCCCCGAAGAGGCCGCGCATGACCGCGACGCCCTCGGGCGAGATGTCCTGCTCGATCCACGGCGAGTGCTCGACGCCCACGCCGTGGTGGTGCGAGATGGTGCCGCCGTGGTCGACGAACGCCTGCTGGATGGCGCTCTTCACGACGTCGTACTCGCCGAGCGGGTCGTCGCCGAAGACGAACGCGAAGGTGAAGTAGAGGCACGCACCCGAGTGGTACGAGTGCGAGAGATGGCACATGATCCACCCCTTCGTGCCGATCTCGTCGTACGCGCGCTCGGCCGCGGCGACGACGCCGTTGTAGAGCGGCAGCAGCTTCGACCACGGGGCCGCCGTCTCCGACACGTCGCCCGCCGCCCCCCGGTCGAGCAGGAAATCGCGCAGGTAGGGGGTGTCGAACTTCTTCTGGTCGTAGAGCACGCCGGGGCCCGTGCCGACGCCCATGCCGCCGTGCGCCTTCACGATGCGGCCCACGAGCTTCTTCTGCCGCGCGACGTGCTCGCGCGAGCCCTCGAAGCCGATGAACGAGAGGCAGATCTCGTCGAGCTTCCAGCCCTTCGAGCGCATGAGCGAGGGCAGCACCTTCTCCGCGAGGAGCGCATCCACGCCGTGGCGCTCCTTGCTCGTCGCCATCGAGAAGCCGGTCTCGCGGGAGTCGGAGACGCGCGTGATGATGGGGGTCGCATCCGATTCGGAGATCGCCTGCATCGCCTTCAGGCCCGCCTCCCAGTTCGGGAAGAAGTAGGCCTGGATCTCGCGCTGCTCGGGCACGCGGTGCACCTGCGCCGTGATCTCGGTGATGACGCCGAGGCGCCCCTCCGAGCCGACGATCATCTCGCGCACGCTCGGCCCCGTCGACGCGGACGGGATGGCCGGGATCACGAGCACGCCGTCGCGCCCGTCGCGCGAGGGCCGCACGACGCGCACCCCGCGCACGATCTGCGCGATGTCGCCGTACTTGTCGGACTGCATGCCCGAGGAGCGGGTGGCCGCCCAGCCGCCGATCGTCGAGTGCGTGAAGCTGTCGGGGAAGTGGCCGATCGTCCAGCCCTGCGCGGCGAGCTGCGCCTCGAGGTGCGGGCCGAGCGCGCCGGCCTCGATGCGCGCGAGCCCCGAGTCGGCGTCGATCTCGAGCACGCGGTTCATGCGGCCCATGTCGAGCGACACGACCGTGCGGCTCTCGCCCGGGATCGGTTCGAGGCTGCCCGCGATGTTGCTGCCGCCGCCGAACGGGATGAGCACCGCGTTCTCGGCGACCGCCGCGTCGACGACCCGCTGCACCTCGGCCTCGTCGGCCGGGTACACGACGACGTCGACCGCGCGCTTGATGCGGTTGGACCGGATGCGCACGAGGTCGCGCAGGCTCTTGCCGTAGGTGTGCACGACGCGCTCCATGGCATCCGTCGTCACGTGGTCCTCCCCGACGATGCCCGCGAGCGCCGCGGTGAACTCGGGCCGCACGGCCGGCTCGGCGACGTCGATGTCGTCGAAGGCGGGGGGTTCCGCCTTCTGCGCCGTCGAGAGGTCGAGGCCGACCGCCTGGAGCACGAACGGCGCGAAGCCGGGCTTATCCTCGTGGTGGAACCCGACGCCCTCGACGCCCCAGCCCCACCACTTCATGTGCTCGACTGCGGTCACTGTCTCTCTCCTTCGGGCGACGGATGCGAGTCGGGCTCAGGCCGCGACGCGCTCAGGATACGGGGTGCGTACGCGTCGTGCAGCCGTGCGATGCGGTCTCGGATGCGCGCCGTGAAGGCCACCGCGGACTCCCCCGGCTCGGGGCGCATGGGCTCGCTGAACACGACGCCGACGGGCAGTCGGCCGGGCTTGGGCCAGCTGCTGCCCCGCGGATGCGCGATGCCGGCGCCGACGAGGGCGACGGGGACGACGGGGACGTCCGCGGCGATCGCGAGGGCTGCTGCACCCTGCTTGAAGTGGCCCATCTCGCCCGTCTTGGAGCGCGTGCCCTCGGGGAAGACGAGCAGCGGGACGCCGCGGTCGAGCAGCGTCTTCGCCGAGACGCTCTTGGGGTTCACGCCGTTGCGGTCGACGGGGAACGCGTTGAAGAAGAGCGCCGTGAGGACACGGCGCCACCATACGTGGAAGAAGTAGTCGGCCGCGGCGCCCGCGGCGAGGTAGCGCGCGAGACGCCGCGGCAGGGCTCCGAGGATGAGGGGCGCGTCGAGGTGGCTCGAGTGGTTGGCCACCACGACGAAGGCCGTCGGCAGGTCGCGCAGCCGTCGACGCCCGACGACGGCGACCCGCACGACCGACCAGGTCACCGGTTTGAGGATCCCGCGCTGCGCCACGAAGCGCGCCGCGGCGAGGGTCCTCGAGGTGAACCTGTCGCGCCGCGCGGCCGGGGGGTCCGCGGTGCTCGACACCATGGGGACAGGGTAGACCGCGAGGATTCCCCAGGTGCGATGTCAGTGCGTCGAGTGGCGGGTCCCCGAGAGCTTGCGCGACACCCAGCGCACGGTGCGCATCGGCAGGTGCCGCAGCAGCCAGGTGAGGAAGCGGTAGCGCAGGGTCGGGAGCGAGATCGCGCGACCCTTCTCGGCATCCTTGAGGCACGTCGCCACGAGGTCGTCGGCGTTCAGCCAGAGCCACGACGGGATCGCCGACTTGCGGATCTCGGCGCGGTCGTGGAACTCGGTGTGCACCCAGCCGGGCAGGAGCGCCGTGACGGTGACGCCCGTGCCGTGCAGGGCGTTCGAGAGGCTCTCGCTGTAGACGCGCATCCACGCCTTGATGGCCGCGTAGAGGCCCATCGAGGTGTAGCCGGCGACGCTCGCGACGTTGATGATCGTGCCGTGGCCGCGCTCGCGCATCCCCGGGACGGCGGCCGCCGAGAGCACGAGCGGCGCCTGCATCATCACCTGGATGGCGTCAGCCGCCTCGTCGAGGTCGGGGTCGGAGAGCTTCGTCTTCATGCCGTAGCCGGCGTTGTTGACGAGCAGCTCGATCGGATGCGCGGCATCCGCGAGCCGGTCGGCCACGCGCCGCACGTCGTCGGGCTTCCCGAGGTCGGCGACGAGCACCTCGACCTCGCGGCCCGACGCGCGCAGCTCGGCGGCCATCTCCGCGAGGCGCGGGGCGGTGCGGGCCACGAGCACGAGGTCGTAGCCGCGGGCCGCGAGGGCGCGGGCGAACGCGGCGCCGATGCCGGCGGTACCGCCGGTGACGAGAGCGTGTGGCATGGGCCTTACGATACGGTCATCGAGGCGTCCTCACCGTGCGAGGGCGCCCGTCAGGAAGGTCCCCCCGCCACCATGACCAACCGAGCCTCCGCGACCACGGAGTCCTTCGACGTGCGCGAGTACGCTCGCACGGCGCAGGGCAGCCACCGCGGCGAGATCGACGTCGAGACCCTCGCGCGCACGGGCCTGCCGTGCGACGCCGTGCGCCTCATCCGCGTGCTGCGCGACCTCGAGCGCGGCACCCTCGACCGGATGCGCAACCTCCTCGTGACGGCGACCCACAAGGATGCGCGGGTCACCGCGTTCCTGGCGACGTGGGCGTTCGAGAAGTACTGGATCGCCGACGCGCTCGACGCCGTGCTCGACGCGGTGGGCGCCGACACCTCGCCGCTCACGGGGCCGCCGCGCCGCACGGCCGCCGAGCGCGCCGAGCGCCGGGGGCCCATCCGCCGCGCCCTCGCCGGCAACATCGCGGGCGCGGACATCGTGGCCGGCCACATGACGACGGGGCTCGTCGACGAGCTCATCACCCAGGCCGCCTACCGCCGCCTCGGCGACGCGGCCGCCGTGCTGTCGTCGCTCGTGTCGACCCTCGTCGCGGTGAAGGACCGCCACATCGCCTTCCTCGCCGAGGAAGCCGAGCACAAGCTCGCCGCCTCGGCCCGCGCCGTCCGCCTCGCCCGCAAGGAGATCGCGCGCGCCGCGTGGCCGATCGGCGCCGCGAGCATCCCCGCCGCCGACCGCTCCTTCTTCGAGGCGTACGTGTTCGGGCAGCCGGGCGGGCGGGCGGCGGCCGCGCGGATCGGCGAAGGGCTCGCGGCGCTCCCCGGCATGGGCGCCGCATCCGGGGCCACCGTCGTCGCGAGGCTCGTGCCGTGACGCCGAAGCGCGCGAAGACGGAGCTCGGCGAGGCCCACGTCTTCCTCACCGGGGCGACGGGCTTCGTGGGCCAGGCCGTGCTCGAGCGCCTGCTGTCGAGCCACCCCGGCACGACGATCTCGCTGCTCGTGCGCACGAAGGGCTCGGCGGGCGGCGACGACCGCCTGCGCAACCTGCTGCGCAAGCCCGTGTTCCGTGCGTGGCGCGAGCAGGTCGGCGAGGAGGGCGTCGAGGCGGCCGCGTGCGACCGCATCCGGATCGTCGAGGGCGGCCTCGGCTCGGTGCCGCCGCTGCCCGACGACATCGACGTCGTCATCCACTCCGCGTCGACGGTGTCGTTCGACCCTCCCATCGACCAGGCGTTCGACACCAACGTCGGCGGGGCGGTGCGGCTCTACGAGGCGCTGCGCGCGTCCGGCTCCACGCCGCACGTCGTGCACGTGTCGACGTGCTACGTGGGCGGCCTGCGCAAGGGCGTCGTACCGGAGGCGCGCCTCGAGCACGCGATCGACTGGCGCGCCGAGTACGCGGCCGCGACGTCGGCCCGCGAGCGCATCGAGCTGCTCTCGCGCCACCCGGACAAGCTGCGCGAGTTCATGGACCGCGCCCGCGCCGAGCACGGCAAGGAGGGGCCGCAGGCGGTCGCCCGCGCGAGCGAGGAGGCGCGCATCGAGTGGGTCACGAAGGCGCTCGTCGACGCCGGCCGCACGCGCGCCGAGTCGCTCGGCTGGACCGACGTCTACACGCTCACGAAGGCGTTCGCCGAGCGGGCCGCCGAGGAGCTCTGGGCGGGCACAGGCGGCAGCCTCTCGGTCGTGCGACCGGCGATCATCGAGTCGGCGCTGCGGCATCCGTTCCCGGGCTGGATCGACGGGTTCAAGGTCGCCGACCCGCTCATCCTCGCCTACGGGCGCGGGCTGCTACCCGAGTTCCCGGGGCTTCCCGACAGCGTGCTCGACCTCATCCCGGTCGACTACGTCGTCAACGCGATCCTCGCGGCGGCCGCGAATCCGCCGAAGACTGAGCCCGAGTACTTCCACGTGAGCTCGGGCGCCTCGAACCCGCTGCCGTTCCACCGGATGTTCGAGAACGTGCACGCGTACTTCACGGCGAACCCGATGCCGTCGCCCCGCGGCGGCGAGGTGCGCGTGCCGACGTGGCGCTTCCCGGGAGGCCGCAAGGTCGAGCGGGCGCTCGCACGATCGCGCACCCGCCTCGAGCGCCGCGAGCGCTGGCTGAACCGGATGCCGTCGACCGCCCGCACGCGCGCCCGGCTCGCCGAGCTCGGCACGAAGCGCAGCGACCTCGAGACCCTCGAGAACTTCGCCGAGCTCTACCGGGCCTACGTGCAGACCGAGATCATCTTCGACGACGCCAACACGCGGGCCCTGCACGCGGCGATCCCGACGAGGCTCCAGACCGACCGCGGCTTCGACCTCGCCGCGATCGACTGGGAGGACTACCTGCAGAAGGTGCACTTCCCGGCGATCACGACGCTCACGCGCGCCTTCGCGCGGCGCCCCGAGGGTTCGCCCTCACCCGAGGGCCGTCCCGCCGTCGAACTGCCCGAGCGCACGGATGTCGTGGCCGTCTTCGACCTCGAGGGCACGGTCGTCGACACGAACCTCGTGAAGCAGTACCTGTGGGTGCGCTCGTCGGGGTGGGGCTGGGCGGCGTGGCCGGCATCCGTCGTGGCGATCCTCACGCGGCTGCCCGCCTACCTGCGGGCCGAGCGGCGCGACCGCGGGGAGTTCATCCGCACGTTCCTCCGCCGCTACGAGGGGATGAGCCAGGCGCGCCTCGAGCGAACCGTCGACGGAGGTTACGCCGACACGATGCTCGGCCGCACCGCCACCGCCGCGCTCGAGCGGGCCGCCGCCCACCGCGCCGCGGGCCACCGGACCGTGCTCGTCACCGGGTCGATCGGCACGCTCGCCGAACCCGTCGCCGCCGCGTTCGACGAGGTCGTCGCGGGCGCCATGCACGTGCGCGACGGTCAGCTCACGGGCTACCTCGCGCGCCCGCCGCTCGTCGACGAGGCTCGCGCCAACTGGCTGCGGCAGTACGCCGAGCGCGGCGGCTACGACCTCTCCGCCTCCTACGGGTACGGCGACAGCCACGCCGACCTCGTGTGGCTCGAACTGCTCGGCCACCCCCACGCCGTCAACCCCGACCACCGGCTCGCCCGCGAGGCGGGGCGTCGGCGGTGGCGGATCGAGACCTGGAAGCCTGGCTCGCGCGCCGCGAACCGTGCTTTGATGGCGTCGAGCACCGCCGCATCCGCATCCGCCCCCGCGCACGAGGAAGGAGCGGACGGGGGCTGAGCCTCCGCCCGGACAGCCATGGCCTTCGACATCGACAGGTACACGACGAACTCCGCCGCCGTCGCGTGGGCCGACCTCGACTTCGACGTCTTCGACGAGCACCCGCTGCCCGAGAGCACGCTGCGCACCCTGCGCTACATGTGCGACATCGAGTACCACACGACCTGCTACCTGCGGGACCTGCTCACGACCCCCTCGCACAACGAACCCGAGGTGGGCGCGTTCATGACGATGTGGAACCGCGAGGAGTTCTGGCACGGCGAGGCGCTCGCGGCCGTGCTCGCGAAGCACGGCGTCACCGTCGACTACGACGTGCTCAAGGCCACCCGCCTCAAGCTCGGCTGGAAAGACCGCCTCGACCCCGTCAAGCAGTCGATCATGGGCGGGCTCGTCGGGAACGACTTCGTCGCCGTGCACATGGCGTGGGGAGCCGCGAACGAGTGGTCGGCGAACGCCGCCTACCTGCGCATGGCCGAGCTCGAGGGCAACCCCGTGCTCGCCGAGCTGCTCAAGCGGATCGCGAAGCAGGAGACCCGGCACGTCGCCTTCTACGCGTCGCAGGCCCGCGACCGGCTGAAGGACTCGAAGAAGGCGCAGAAGCTCGCGCGCTTCGCCCTCTCGCGCTTCTGGGGACCGGTCGGCTCCGGTGTCCAGGACGAGGCAGAGGTGACCCACGTCATGAACCACCTCTTCGCCGGTCCCGAGGGCCGCAAGCTCGTGCGCGACGTCGACTCGCACATCGCGAAGCTGCCCGGCCTCGCCGGCCTCACGATCGTCGAGGACTCGCTCGAGAAGCGGGGCATCGCGGCGTGAGCGTCCGTGTGCCCGGCGCGGCGGCATCCGCCTCGCTCCGATCCCCGCTGCTCTGGCTCGACGTCGCCCTCTACCTGCTGCTGCCGCTCGTCGGCCTGCTGTGGTGGGGGTGGGACTGGCGGCCCGTCGTGCTGCTCTACTGGCTCGAGAACGTGACGATCGGCGGCGTCACCTTCATCGCGCTGCGGCGCCGCGCCGCGGCGGGCGGCGAGGGGCCGGGCGGCTTCCCGTCCTCGTTCTTCCTCATGCACTACGGCATCTTCACGTTCGTGCACGGCGTGTTCGTGATCGTGCTGATCCTGCTCGCCCCCGTCATCACGGGCTCCGAGTCCGCACCGTTCGACGCGCTCTGGCTCGTGCTCGCGTGGCTCGTCGCGACGGGGCTCGCCTGGTACTCCGCGTCGCGGTCCGATCCGCCGCCGCGCGCCGGGGTGGGACGCGCCTACGGACGCGTGATCGTGCTGCACGTCGTCGTGCTCGGCGCCGTGTGGCTCATCGAGGCGCTCGGCCTCCCCGCCATCGTCGCGATCGTGCTCGTCGTGCTGCACGCGATCGTCGACATCGTGGCACTCGTGCTCGGATCCCTCGTCGGCGGCGGGCGCTACCGGTGGGTACCGACCGGCACGACGTCCTGGCGGCTCGAGCGCGTGCCCGACGAGGGCTGACCCCGGCAGAGCCGGCCCCGCATCCGTCGGATCACTCGGGTTCGTCGGCCGGCGGGACGGGCGAGTCGCCCTCCGCCTCGACGATGTCTTCGAGGGTCTCCCGGTCGGAGGTGCCCTGCCCCGCGAGGCTGTTCTCGATGTCCTCGGACTGGCCGCTGTTCACGACGTCGTGCGTCGCCGCCGAGTCGCCGGACTGGTTGCCGCTCGCATTCGTTCCCATGCCACGAGCATCCTCTTCACAGCACCAGGGGTCCACGGGGTTGACTCCGTGACACCATGAATGCATGAGCCCCCCTCACCCCCCGACCAAGGAGGCCATCCGCGCCGCCGCCGCGAAGCTCTTCCCCGTGCACGGCTACATCGGTACGTCGGTGCGCGACATCGCGGGCGAGGCGGGCGTCGATCCGGCCCTCGTCATCCGCAACTTCGGCTCCAAGGAGGAGCTCTTCCTCGAGACCATGCGCCTCGACGACGAGCTCGGCCCGCTGTTCGACGGCCCGATCGAGGAGCTCGGCGAGACCTTCGTCGAGTACATGGTCGACACCACGGACCGGCTGCGCGGCATGTTCCTCGCGCTCGTCCGCGCGAGCGAGTCCGACGGCGTCGTGCCCCGCCTGCGCGAGATGCACGACACCGCGTTCGTGCTCCCCCTGCAGGAGCGGCTCGAGGGACCGGATGCCGAGCTGCGCGCGCGACTCGCCGCCGCCCTCGTGGGCGGCCTGCTCTACAGCATGTGGGTCGTGCAGGACACCCACCTCCTGCAGGCCGATCGCTCCGACCTCGTGAAGCGCTACGGCGCCCTCGTACAGCAGCTCCTGACGCCGCCGAGTTAGCCGCGGGATCCCGCTCCCGCTGAGCGCAGGAAGGCAGGAGGCTCCGCGCCGCGGGAGCGTCGGCGTGCGTTCGACGCCGCGGCGCGAAGGGGGTCTCCTGCCTCCCTGGGGTGGGGGGGTGTGGGATGGATCGGGAACCGGATGAGATCGCCGGCTCAGGCGGCGACGAGCGCCTCCCGCAGTCCGTCGAGCACCCGGTCGAACACCTCGTCGACCGAGCCGACAGCGTCGAGCTCGACGACGCGCCCGCGGTAGTGCGCGAGGAGCGCCTCCTCGGCCGCTCGGAACCCGGCGATCCGCGTGGCGACGACCCCGGGGGTGTCGTCCTCGCGCTCGCGGGCCGCGAGGCGGGTCGTGAGCTCGGCATCCGGGACGTCGAAGTGGAGAGCCACGTCGACCTCGGCCGCGCGGGCCCGGAGGAAGCGGTCGAGCATCCTCGCCTGCGCGATCGAGCGCGGGAAGCCGTCGAGCACGAAGCCGTCGGTGTGCGACTCGATCGCCTGCTCGACGATGCCGACCACGAGGTGGTCGGGCACCAGCCGGCCGCTGTCGACGTACTCCCGCGCACGCTCGCCGAGCGGCGAGCCCGACGCGATGTGGTCGCGCAGCAGGTCGCCCACGATGACGCGGGGAACCGAGAGGCGCTCCGCGATCAGGCGGCCCTGTGTGCCCTTGCCCGCACCGGGAGGGCCGACGAGCACGATGCGCATCAGGCGGCCCTCCCCGTGGTCGCGATGGGACCGGTGGTGAGCGCCGCGATCGCGTCGCGCGCCTCCGGCTCCACGAGGAAGCGCGAGTACGCCTCGATCGTGAGGAAGGTCGGGAAGTCGTCCTCGAGGGCGAGCGAGCGCACGAGCTCGGCGGCGTCGTCGAAGCGGCCGCTCGGGGTGCGACGCTCCTCGAGCTCCTCCTCGAGGATGCCCTCGACGAGCTCACCCGTCACGCGCGTACCCTCCTTCGTCACGACGCCCTGGCGGATCCACTGCCACAGCTGCGAGCGGCTGATCTCGGCGGTCGCGGCGTCCTCCATGAGGTCGTCGATGGCCGCGGCGCCGACGCCGCGCAGCCACGACTCGAGGTAGCGGAGCGCGATCGACACGTTCGCGCGCACGCCGGCATCCGTGACCTCGCCGTCGAGCGCCACGTCGACGAGCTGACGCGCCTCGACGTGCACGTCGTCGCGCTGGCGGTCGACCTGGTTCGGGCGGTCGCCGAGCACGGCGTCGAATTCCGCGCGGGCGGTCTCGATGAGGTCGGGGTGCGCCACCCACGTGCCGTCGAAGCCGTCGCCGGCCTCGCGGCGCTTGTCGTTCGCCACCTGCTCAAGGGCGCGAGCCGTGACCTCGGGGTCGCGGCGGTTCGGGATGAACGCGCTCATCCCGCCGATCGCGTGCGCCCCGCGCTTGTGGCAGGTCTTCACGAGCAGCTCGGTGTAGGCCCGCATGAAGGGCACCGTCATCGTGATCTTCGCGCGGTCGGGCAGCGTGAACGCCGCCCCGCGACCGCGGAAGTTCTTGATGATCGAGAAGATGTAGTCCCAGCGACCGGCGTTGAGGCCGGCGCAGTGGTCGCGCAGCTCGTAGAGGATCTCCTCCATCTCGAACGCGGCCGGGATCGTCTCGATGAGCACGGTGGCGCGGATGGTGCCGTGCGGCAGGCCGAGCTCCTCCTCGGTGAAGGTGAAGACGTCGTCCCACAGGCGCGCCTCGAGGTGCGACTCGAGCTTCGGCAGGTAGAAGTACGGTCCGCTGCCGCGCGCGATGAGCTCGTGCGCGTTGTGGAACGCGTACAGGCCGAAGTCGACGAGGGAACCGGACGCGGGGCTCGCGATGCCGGGCGCGTCCGTGTAGCGGAGGTGCTTCTCGACGAGGTGCCAGCCGCGGGGGCGGAACACGATCGTCGGGGTCTCCTCGCCGAGGCGGTACTCCTTCCCCTCCGGGCTCGTGAAGTCGATCTGGCGGCGGATCGCGTCGAAGAGGTTGAGCTGGCCGCCGACGACGTTCGCCCACGTGGGGCTCGTCGCGTCCTCGTGGTCGGCGAGCCACACCTTGGCGCCCGAGTTCATGGCGTTGATCGTCATCTTGCGGTCGGTCGGGCCGGTGATCTCGACGCGGCGGTCCTCGAGCCCCGGGCCGGCACCGGCGACGCGCCAGTTCGGGTCCTCGCGGATCTCGCGGGTCTCGGGGAGGAAGCGCAGGTCGCGTCCGTTCTCGATGGCGCGGCGCCGCTCCATGCGGGTGGCGAGGATCTCGTGACGGCGGCCGACGAAGCGGTCGTGCAGCCGCGTGAGGAACTCCAGCGCCTCTGGGGTGAGGATCTCGTCGAAGCGCTCCGCCCGCGGGCCGAGCACCTCCATCCGTGCATTCATGGGTTCTGTCTCTCTGTGAGTCGATCGGCGGGAGAAGCCGTGACCCGGCGGGAGTTGTTGCTCCCGCCGGGTGCTGGGTTCACCGCCCGGTGCGGGAGCAGCTCCCGCCGACGGTGCGGTTGCTCCCGCCGATCGGACGGGTCAGTGGAACTGGTCGGCCTCGGTGGAGCCCACGAGGGCGAGGGTGGCCGAGTCGGGGTTCAGGGCGGTGGCGATCCGGTCGAAGTAGCCGGTGCCGACCTCGCGCTGGTGCTTAGTGGCGGTGTAGCCCGAGGCCTCGGAGGCGAACTCCGCCTCCTGCAGCTCGACGTACGCCGTCATGTGGCGCTTCGAGTAGTCCTTCGCGAGCTCGAACATCCCGTGGTTGAGGGAGTGGAAGCCGGCGAGGGTGATGAACTGGAACGCGTAGCCCATGGCGCTCAGCTCGCGCTGGAACTTGGCGATCTGGTCGTCATCGAGGTGGCGCTTCCAGTTGAAGCTCGGCGAGCAGTTGTAGGCGAGCTTCTGGTCGGGGAACTCCGAGTGGATCGACTCGGCGAAGCGGCGCGCGAGCTCGAGGTCGGGCTCGGCCGACTCGACCCAGAGGAGGTCGGCGTACGGCGCGTAGGCGTGACCGCGGGCGAGCACCGGCTCGATGCCGTTCTGCACCTCGTAGAAGCCCTCGGCGGTGCGCTCGCCCGTGAGGAACTCGCGGTCGCGCTCGTCGTGGTCGCTCGTCAGCAGGGTCGCGGCGAGCGCGTCGGTGCGGGCGATGATGACGCTCGGCACGCCCGCGACGTCGGCCGCGAGCCGGGCCGCGTTGAGGGTGCGGATGTGCTGGCTCGTCGGCACGAGCACCTTGCCGCCCATGTGACCGCACTTCTTCTCGCTCGCGAGCTGGTCCTCCCAGTGCACGCCCGCGGCGCCGGCCTGGATCATCTGGTGCATGAGCTCGTAGGCGTTGAGCGGGCCGCCGAAGCCGGCCTCGGCGTCGGCGACGATCGGCGCCATCCAGTCGCGCGAGGTGCTGCCGGTCTCCGCGTACTCGATCTGCGCGGCGCGCTGGAGGGCGTTGTTGATGCGGCGCACGACGGCGGGCACCGAGTTGGCCGGGTAGAGGCTCTGGTCGGGGTAGGTCTGGCCGGAGAGGTTGGCGTCGGCGGCGACCTGCCAGCCCGAGAGGTAGATGGCCTCGAGACCCGCGCGCACCTGCTGCACGGCCTGGTTGCCGGTGAGGGCGCCGAGGGCGGCGATCCAGTGCTCGGGGTTCTCGGAGTTGGCCTGGATCGACTCCCAGAGGCGCTCGGCTCCGCGGCGGGCGAGCGTGGCGTCCTCGCGGACCGGACCCCGCAGGGCGACGACGTCCTCGGCCGTGTAGTCGCGGCGGATGCCGCTCCAGCGCGGGTCGGCGGCCCACTCGGCCTCGAGCTCGGCTGCGGTCTGGGTCTGGTCGCCGGGACGGGCGGGGGTGGTGCTCATGGGGTCGTTCCTTCCGATTCGATCCGCGGGATGCGGTGCGTGTGTTCGATGGTGCGCCCCCTGCAAGCGGGTTTCTCGCCCGATCTCGTCCGAAATTCCCAGCTTTTTCTGTTGATCAGAAGAAGCGGGCCTGCGAGCATCGATCCATGACCAGCGCAGCCGTCGCGGCGACCGACGATGAGGACGTGCTCGACTCCCTGACCATCGGACGCCGCATCCGTCAGCTCCGCCTCGACCGGGGCATGACGCTCGAAGCGCTCGCGAGCGAGCTCGGACGCGCGATCTCGCAGGTGTCGCTCATCGAGAACGGCAAGCGCGAGCTCAAGCTCAGCGAGCTGCAGAAGCTCGCCCGCATCCTCGGGACGACCGTCGACGACCTGCTCACCCAGGAGCCCCCGTCGAAGCGCGCGGCTCTCGAGATCGCCCTCGAGCGCGCGCAGCGCGGACCTCTCTTCCAGAGCCTCGGTCTCGGACCGCTGCCCATCCGCAAGTCGCTGAGCGACGAGGCGATCGAGACGATCCTCGCCCTGCACGACGAGCTCGGCCGGCTGCACCGCGAGCGCGCCGCGACACCCGAGGAGGCCCGCCGCGCCAACACCGAGCTGCGCCGCGAGCAGCGCAAGCGCGGCAACCACTTCCCCGAGCTCGAGGCGACCGCGGCCGAGCTGCTGAAGGCCGTCGGTCACGAGGGCGGCCCGCTCTCGCAGCGCCTCGCCTCCGAGCTCGCCCGGCACCTCGGCTTCACGCTGCACTACGTGCGCGACCTGCCGTCGTCGACGCGGTCGGTCACGGATCACGCGAACGGGCGCATCTACCTTCCCGTGCGGCAGACGTCCGACCCGCGCAGCGCCCTCCTGCAGGCGCTCGCGGCGCACGTGCTCGGCAAGCAGGAGCCGCGCGACTACGCGGAGCTGCTGCAGCAGCGCGTCGAGACGAACTACCTCGCGGGCGCGCTCCTCATCCCCGAGAAGAGCGCCGTCGAGTTCCTGAGCGCCGCCAAGGCGAAACGCGAGCTCTCCGTCGAGGACCTGCGGGACGCGTTCGCGGTCACCTACGAGACGGCGGCGCACCGCTTCACGAACCTCGCGACGGAGCACCTCGGCATCCCGGTGCACTTCCTCAAGGTGCACGAGTCGGGGGCGATCTCGAAGGCCTACGAGAACGACGGCGCGTACTTCCCGACGGATGCCCTCGGGGCGGTCGAGGGGCAGATCGTGTGCCGCTACTGGTCAGCCCGGCAAGTGTTCGACGTCGAGGACCGCTTCAGCCCGTACCACCAGTACACCGACAAGCCGAACGGCACCTACTGGTGCACGTCGAGCATCCAGTCGACCGCGAACGGCTCGTTCTCGGTGAGCGTGGGCACGCCGTTCGTGCACGTGAAGTGGTTCCGCGGCCGCGACACCCCCGTGCGCCGCTCCTCGACGTGCCCCGACCCGTCGTGCTGCCGCAAGCCCCCCGCCGAGCTCGCCGAGCGCTGGCAGGACGCGGCGTGGCCGAGCGCGCGACTGCACTCGTCGCTGCTCGCCGCGATGCCGTCGGGCACCTTCACGGGCGTCGACCTCACCGAGGTGTACGAGTTCCTCGAGGCGCACGCCCCGGAGTAGCCGCGTCGCCGCGCACCTCGCGGCGGCGGGAGGATGGAGGGGTGAGCCTCTTCGCGCTGCAGCCCATGACGCTCGCCGGCCGGCCCGAGCTGGGGTTCGCCGCCGCGACCGGCACGTTCTCGATCCTGTACGCGGGTGGCCGCCGCACGGTCGAGCGGGCGCGCGTCCTGCCGTTCGTCGCCGCCGGGCTGTCCCTCTGCGCGGCGCTCGGCGCTCTCGCGGGAGCGGGCGGGACCTGGGCCGTCGCGGTCGGCACGGTCGCGATCGCGCTGCTCGGAGCGAGCACCGCCTACGCGTGGTCGCTCGGACCGCCGGGACCGCTCTTCTTCGTGCTCGTGTTCGGGCTCACGGCCTACGTCACCTCGACGACGCCGATGGCGCCGCTCGAGTTCGTGCTCGCGGTCGTCGCGGGCTGCGTGTTCTCGTTCGCGATCGCGATGACGCCGCTCGTGCTGCCCCGGGTCCGCGCCGCCTCGGCCCGGCCGCTGCGGGAGCTGCTGCCGGGTCCGCGGCTCGACGGCCCCGCGCGCCTCCTGCTCGCGCGCGCCGCGATCGTCGCCGTCGCAGGTGTCGGCATCGGCCTCGTGCTCGACCCGGCGCGCGGCTACTGGATCGTGGGCGCGGGCCTCGCCGTCGTGGGCGTCGCGGCCGACCGCCGTGCGGCGTTCTCCCGCGGGCTGCACCGGATGGCGGGGACGCTCGTCGGGGCGGGCGCCTACTCGCTGCTCGCGCTGCTCCACCCCGCGGGCCTGTGGCTCGCCGTCCTGCTCGGGGTGCTGCAGTTCGCGATCGAGCTCGTGGTCGTGCGCAACTACGCCCTCGCCCTCGTGTTCATCACGCCGCTCGTGCTGCTGCTCACCGGGGCCGCGACGGGCGACCTGGGTTCGGCATCCGCCGCGCTCGAGCGCATCGTCGACACCTTCGCGGGGGCGCTGCTCGGCGCGGTCACGGGCGTGCTGCACCCGCGCGCCGGGCGTTCCGCCTCGGCGTGAGCTCAGTCGACGGCCGCGTCGACGGATGCGTCGGGCACCCATCGGAGCACGTCGCCGGGCTGGCATTCCAGCACGCGGCACACGGCGTCGAGCGTCGTGAAGCGCACGGCCTTGGCGCGGCCGTTCTTGAGCACCGCGACGTTCGCGGGCGTGATGCCCACGGCATCCGCGAACTCGGCGACCGACATGCGTCGCGCGGCGAGCAGCACGTCGATGTCGACAATGATCGCCATCAAACCACCTCCGCGAGCTCGCTCTGCAGCTCCGTCGCGCTGCGGAGCAGGCTGCGCATGACGACCATGAGCGCGGCGAACGCCGCGGTCGCGAGCACGACGGTGCCGGCGAGCACGATGATGCCGGGGGCGTCGAGGCGCGGCTCGACGACGAGGTAGAGGTGGCCGGCGATCGTGCTCGAGACGACCACGGCGGCGACGCCCGCCCCGATGATGACGTCGACCCAGCGGAACGCGCGGACGCTGAAGATCGAGCCGCGGCGCACCATCGACAGGAGCACCCAGACGGCGACGAGGACGACCTGGGCGCACGCGACCAACGCGATCGCCGCGATCGCGTAGTTTTCTCTCGTTAATCAATAGGTGGGATTACGCGGTCGCGTCCTCCGGCCCATCCGGCTCCTCCGGGGAGTCGGGCGCCTCGGTGCGCGGCGCAGCCGCGCGACGCTGCTCGGGCGTGATGATCGGGATCGACGTCGTCGGGGGCCGCAGGTGGCGGCTCCTCTCCTTCGCGCTCAGCTCTCCGGGCTCGACCATGCGACCGCCCGCGGGGCGGTCCTTCTCGACGGGCATGGCTAGAAGGCGCGGTCGCCGAGCAGCGGCGGCTGCCCACCGTGCTCGTCGGGCGCGTCGGGCGCGAAGGGGGCGGGCTCGGGCGGGGTCGGCGGTCCGGGCTCGGGGGGCGTCACGTCGGGGCCACCGGGCGCTTCCGGGCCGGGGTCGCCGGGCGTCGCGGGCGGCGGAGCGATGGAGGCCTCCTCGCCGTCGAGCACCTCGCCCTCCGGCTCCGCGGGCTCGCCGTCGGTCGTCGGCATGTCCTGGCTGTCGAACTGGCCGTCGGGCGCATCCGTCTCATCGACGTCCTCGCCGAGCTCCGAGCGGCCGCTGAGCCCGGCGACAGCGGGCACGTCGGCCGACGAGGGCGCATCCGGGGCGCTCGCGACCTCGGCGTCGGTGGTCAGCTCCGGCTCGTCCGGCCCGTCGGTCGCCGCCTCGCCGATGAGGCGGCCGTCCGGCCCGATGTCGTCGCCCGTCACGTGCTCGTGGTGCGGGTGCCCCACGACGTAGCCGTCGTCGTCGAAGTGCTGCGGGGTGACCTCGGTGCTCTCGTCGAGCGAGTGGTCTTGGATCCTGCGGGTGTCGCTCATGTCGACTCCTCTCCACATCCCAGTGGACGCCTCGATCCCGCGACACGCAATAGGGGTGACTTTCAGGTTCGCGGGGGTTAGCATCCCGCGGCCGGCTACGCCTCCGCGTCGGGACGGATGCCGGCGAGCGCGACCCCGAGACGCGCGGCGCCGTCGAGGTGCGCGAGCAGCGCGTCGCTCGCCTCGAGCGTCGAGAGCACGCGGCCGTGGCCCGCTTCGCGCACGACCACGAGCCGCGCTCCCGTGGTCGCCTCGGCGAGCGCGATCGACTCGTCGAGGGGCAGCTCGCGGTCGCGGTCGCCGTGCACGACGAGCAGCGGCGCGCCCGCGAGCGGATGCGCGACGGCGTCGTAGCGTGCGGCCGCACTCGCGGCGGTCTCGCCGACACGCGCGAGGAAGCGGCGCTCGAAGTCGGCGCGCGTCGCGGCATCGAGGCCGAGACGCCGGGCGAACTCGCCGAGGAACGCCTGCGGGCGCCCGGCTCCCGCGATTGCGACCACGGCATCCGTCTCGAGCCCGTGCCGCACGGCGGTGAGTGCCGCAAGGGCGCCGAACGAGTGGCCGACGAGCCCTGCGAACCGTCCGTGGCGGCGCTGCAGCTCGTCGAGGACGGCGAGCCAGTCGCGGATGTCGACGGGCCCGCCCCGCGAGTCGCCGTGTGCGGGCGCGTCGAACGCGAGCACGCGGTAGCCGGCGGCCCGCAGCGGTGGCACGAGCGGCGCGAACTGCGCGGCGCGACCCCGCCATCCGTGCACGAGCACGACGAGCGGGCCCGCCTCGCCCCACGCCGACACGACGACGCGACGGCCGCCCACGACGATCGCCTCGCGGCGCGCGTCGGCGTCGATCGCGGCCCACCGTGCGGGTACGCGCAGGCGGGGCCGGGTCGAGAAGAACAGGCGATAGGCGACGGCGCCGCCGAGGCGCGGGGAGACGGCGGATGCGGCGCGCACCCCGGTGGCGATCGTCGTCGCGGGCATGGCTTCCTCCGGAATCAATACGAACGGTCGTTCCGAATGTGTGACTGAACTGTACATCCCGAACGGTCGTTCGTAAACTGTCGGCATGACGATCGCAACCGACGGACGCCGCGCCCGCGGCGACGCCTCGCGGCGCGCGGTGCTCGAGCAGGCCACCCAGCTCGCCTCCGTCGAGGGCCTCGACGGTGTCACGATCGGCGCCCTCGCGACCGCGACCGGCCGCGGCAAGTCGAGCATCGCGACGCTCTTCGGCGACAAGGAGCGCCTGCAGCTCGCGACGATCGACGCGGCCGCCGAGGTCTACCGCGCGGCCGTCATCGAGCCCTCACGCTCCCTCCCCCGCGGCACACGCCGCGTCGCGACCCTCCTGCGGGCCTCGCTCGACTACTCGCGCGAGCGCGTCTTCGCGGGCGGCTGCTTCTTCATGGCCGTCGCCGCGGACCTCGACTCGAAGACGGGCCCCGCGGCGGATGCTGTGCGGGCGTGGATGCGCGGCTGGAACGGCTACGTCGAGAGCCAACTGCGCTTCGCGATCGACGCGGGCGAGCTCGACGCCGCCACCGACCCGGAGCAGCTCGCCTTCGAACTGCTCGCCCTCGTCGAGACCTCGAACGCGCGCTCGCTGCTCTATCGCGACGAGCGTCCGTACGCCCTCGCCGCATCCGCCGTCCGCGAGCGGCTGCTCGTCGCGGGCGCCGACCCGGACGACCTCACGCCCCTCGGGCCATCTACCTCGTGAGGATGAGCGCGTCGCCCTGACCACCACCGCCGCACAGGGCGACGGCCGCCGAGCCGGAGCCCCGGCGCGCGAGCTCGTGCACGGCGTGCACGACGAGGCGGTTGCCGGATGCGCCGATCGGGTGGCCGAGGGCGATCCCGCCGCCGTGGATGTTGACGACGTCGTCGGAGAGGCCGAGCTCGGCCTGCGAGCGCACGACGACCGCGCCGAAGGCCTCGTTGATCTCGACGAGGTCGAGGTCGGCGGGCGCGATGCCCTGCTTCTCGCACGCGCGCGCGATCGCACGGGCGGGCTGCGCGTGGAGCGAGTTGTCGGGTCCGGCGACCTGACCGGAGGCCCCGACGGTCGCGAGCACGCTCCAGCCCTCCGCCTCGGCCCGCTCGCGCGTCGTGAGCACGACGGCGGAGGCGCCGTCGGAGATCTGCGAGGCGTTGCCGGCGGTGATCGTGCCGCCCTCCGCGAACGCGGGCCGCAGGCGCGCGAGCGTCTCGACGGTCGTGTCGGGGCGCACCCCCTCGTCCGCCGTCACGAGCACGCGGTCGCCCTTGCGCTGCGGGATCTCGACGGGGACGATCTCGGCCTCGAACACGCCCGCGGCCTGAGCCGCGGCGGCGCGCTGGTGCGAGCGGGCGGCGACGGCGTCCTGGGCCTCGCGCGTGACCCCGAAGTCCGCGTTGCGGCGCTCCGTCGACGCGCCCATGCTGTCGTGCTCGAAGGCGTCGGTGAGGCCGTCGTAGGCCATGTGGTCGAGCACCTCGACGGTGCCGTACGACCAACCCTCGCGCGAACCCATGAGCAGGTGCGGCGCGCGCGTCATCGACTCCATGCCCGCGGCGACCACGACGGTCGCGTCGCCCGTGCGCAGCATCCGCGCGCCGTCGATGATCGCGGTGAGGCCCGAGAGGCACACCTTGTTGACGGACCCGGCGTGCACGTCCCAGCCGATGCCCGCCCCGATCGCGGCCTGGCGGGCGGGGTTCTGACCGGCGCCGGCCGCGAGCACCTGCCCGACGAGCACGGCGTCGACGGCGGATGCCGGGATGCCGCCGCGCTCGAGGGCGCCGCGGATCGCGGTCGAGCCGAGCTGCACGGCGGTGAGCGCGGAGAGCGCCCCCTTGAGGCGGCCCTGCGGCGTGCGCGCCGCCGCGACGATGACGACGTCCTGCGCGCTCATCGCACGGCCTCCGCGAGCTCGGGCGCCACGGTG
Organism: Microbacteriaceae bacterium; assembly: GCA_003852775.1. GTDB lineage: Bacteria > Actinomycetota > Actinomycetes > Actinomycetales > Microbacteriaceae > Homoserinibacter. The sequence continues at coordinate 39,663 of RDDZ01000014.1, forward strand.
AGCGGCGGCTCGGTGGCGGCGATCACCTCGTCGACGGTCACGCCGGGCGCCGTCTCCACGAGCACGAGCCCGTCGGGCGTCACGTCGATGACGGCGAGGTCGGTGATGATGCGGTCGACGACGCCGCGGCCCGTGAGCGGCAGCGAGCACTCGTCCACGATCTTGGCCGAGCCGTCCTTCGCGACGTGCTCCATGAGCACGATGACGCGCGCGGCGCCGTGCACGAGGTCCATCGCGCCGCCGGGACCCTTCACCATCTTCCCGGGGATCATCCAGTTGGCGAGGTCGCCGCGGGCCGACACCTGCATGGCACCGAGGATCGCCGCATCGATCTTGCCGCCGCGGATCATGCCGAAGCTCAGCGCGGAGTCGAAGAAGGAGGCGCCGGGGAGCACCGTGACGGTCTCCTTACCGGCGTTGATGAGGTCGGGGTCGACGGCGTCCTCGCTCGGGTAGGGTCCGACGCCGAGGATGCCGTTCTCCGACTGCAGCACGACGGTGACCCCGTCGGGCACGTGGTTCGGCACGAGCGTCGGCAGGCCGATGCCGAGGTTCACGTAGGAGCCGTCGGCGAGCTCGCGGGCCGCCCGGGCGGCCATCTCGTCACGCGTGAGCGCCATCCGCGTCACTTCCCTTCCGTCGCGGCGGCGACCGTGCGCCGCTCGATGCGCTTCTCGATATCCGTACCCACCTCGACGACGCGGTGCACGTACACGCCGGGCAGGTGGATGCTGTCGGGGTCGAGCTCGCCGGGCTCGACGAGCCGCTCGACCTGAGCGATGCAGATGCGCCCCGCCATCGCGGCGAGCGGGTTGAAGTTGCGGGCCGCCTTGTTGAACAGGAGGTTGCCGTGGCGGTCGCCGACCGCGGCGTGCACGAGGGCGAAGTCGGTGACGATCGCCTCCTCGAGCACGTACTCGCGCGGGGTGCCGTCGACGGCGAAGGTGCGCACGTCCTTGACGGGCGAGGCGACCGCGATGCCGCCGTTCCCGTCGTAGCGGCGGGGCAGTCCGCCCTCGGCGACCTGGGTGCCGACGCCGGTCTGTGTGAAGAACGCGGCGATGCCGGACCCGCCCGCGCGCAGCTTCTCGGCGAGCGTGCCCTGGGGTGTCAGCTCCAGCTCCAGCTCGCCCGAGAGGAACTGCCGCTCGAACTCCTTGTTCTCGCCGACGTACGACGAGGTCATCTTCCGGATGCGCTGGGCCTGCAGCAGGATGCCGAGGCCCCAGTCGTCGACGCCGCAGTTGTTGGACACGATCGACAGGTCCTTCGTGCCCTGTGCGTAGAGCGCCTCGATGAGGGCCATGGGGTTGCCGGAGAGCCCGAAGCCCCCCACCGCGAGCGAGGCGCCGTCCGGGATGTCGGCCACCGCCTCCGCCGCGCTCGCGATCCGCTTGTCGATCATCGTCGATCCTCCGCCGTCGGTTCCGTCGCTGGGTGCCGCCATCCTCCGGCCGCCGCGGGGTCGACGGGAAACCGCGGCTTGCGATGTGGAATCGGATGCGCGTAGCGTCCACATCGTGGACGTTTCGGAGGTGCCGGTGTCCACATCGGCACGCAGCACGAGCAGCTCCGGCGGGGGCACGCAGGCCGTCGACCGGGCCGCGCAGCTGCTCAAGCTCGTCGCGCGCACGGCCGACGGGGCCCGGGTGTCCGAGCTCGCGGCGGCGGCGTCGCTCACGCGCCCGACCGCCCACCGACTGCTCGCGGCCCTCCGGCGGGAGGGGCTCGTCGACCGCGACGAGGAGACGGGCCTGTGGGTCCCCGGCCCCGAGCTCTACCTCATGGGCACCGCGGCGGCCGCCCGCTACGACGTCGCCGACCTCGCGCGCGACATCGTGCGCTCGCTCGCGGCCGTCACCGAGGAGAGCGCCTTCTTCTCGGTGCGTCAAGGAGACGAGACCGTGTGCCTCGTGCGCGAGGACGGCAGCTTCCCCATCCGCTCGTTCGTGCTCTCGGAGGGCGTGCGGTTCCCCCTCGGCGTCGCCTCGGCGGGGCTCGCGATCCTCGCCTTCCTGCCGCCGGACGAGATCGACGCCTACTTCGCGCGGCATCCGGAGCTTCCCGAGCGCTGGGGTGCCGCCCACGGGGAGAGGCGCCTGCGCGCCCGGCTCGCCGAGACGCAGGAACGCGGCTACGCGCTCAACCCGGGGCTCATCGTCGAGGGCAGCTACGGGCTCGGTGCCGCCGTGTTCACCCGCACCGGCCACCCGCAGTGGGCGCTGAGCCTCACGGGGGTCGAGTTCCGTTTCGCGCCCGAGCGCGTCGAGAAGCTCGGCCGCATCCTGCTCTCGCACGCCCACCAGCTCACGGCTCGCATCGCGTCGAGCGGCCGCGGCGCCTGGCGCTGAGCGCGACCGGCGTCCGCGAGAATGGCCGGATGACGACCGACGCCGACCGCCCCGTCCGGCCCGCCCTCTGGGCGCTCATCGGTGTCGGCGCCTTCACGGGTCTCGTCTCGGGGATGTTCGGGGTCGGTGGCGGCGTCGTCGTCGTGCCCGCTCTCGTCGCGCTCGGCATCGCGCAGAAGCGCGCCTCCGCCACCTCGCTCGTCGCCCTCCTGCCGATCTCCGCCGCAGGCGCGACGACCTACGCGATCAGCGGGCAGGTCGACGTCGTCGCGGCGCTGCTGCTCGCCGTCGGCAGCGTCGTGGGGTCGCCGATCGGCGTGCGCATCCTGCACCGGCTGCCGCAGCGCGTGCTCCCGTGGAACTTCGTGGGCTTCGTCGCGCTCGTGGTCGTCGGCCTGCTGCTCGTGCCGCCGTCGCGCGAGGGCGTGGTCGTGATCACGTGGGGGTCGGCCGCGGCGCTCATCGGCATCGGACTGCTCGCCGGTATCCTGTCGGGCCTCGTCGGCGTCGGCGGGGGTGTCGTCGCCGTGCCGGGGCTCGAGCTGCTCGTGGGCGCGGGCGACCTCGTGGCCCGGGGCACCTCGCTGTTCATGCTGATCCCGACGACGATCGTCGGCATCCTGAGCCACCGCCGGCACCTCCAGGTCGACCTGCGCTCGGGGCTCGTGATCGGCCTCGCCGCGGTGCTCGTCGCACCGCTCGGGGCGTTCCTCGCGCGGCTCGTGGACCCCTTCGTCGGCTCGGTGCTGTTCGCGGTGTTCCTCGTCGGGGTGTGCGTCGTCGTCGTGGTGCGACAGCGGCCGAAGCAGGGCTGACGCGCCCGGCGGCGCTTTGGAAAGTGTTACGATCTAGGTAACATCTAGGGATGGAGTTGCGATATGCTGGCCGCGACCTGGAGAAGGTCTGCACAGACGCGCGTCTGATGCAGCGACGACTTGGGGTCGACGTGGCGAAGGCACTCCAGCGTCGAATCAAGGAGCTTGAGTACGTCCAGGAGATGGACGATCTGCTCCGGGGCACCGGCAAGTGGGAACAGCTGACGGCTGATCGCGCAGGCCAGTGGTCCGCCCGACTATCAGCTAACTGGCGATTGATCGTTACTCCTGACGGGAACGATCAATCAGTACTGGTCGTGGAAATCGTTGACTACCACCGGAAATGATCGACTAGAGGGAGGGGCCGCAATGTCGACGCCAACGAACTACGTAGTCCCCACCGGCGAGTTCATCACCGAGTGGATGGACGACGAGGGTATTAACGCCGCGGAACTCGCGCGTCGCTTGGGAACGTCACGCAAGCACATCAGCGAGTTGCTCAGTGGGAAGGCGCCGCTATCGCACGAGATGGCACTCAATCTCGAGCGGGTCACGGGCGTGTCGGCGCGGATCTGGAACCTTTACGAGACGGGTTACCGCTCAGATCTTGCTCGCCGATCGTCAGATGTGCAGCTTGAATCACAGTACGAGCGGGCCGCCGAGTTTCCCCTGAATTACCTCCGCAAGTATCGCTTCATCACCGCCGACCCGCGCGACCGGGCAGGCACCGTCCGGCAACTGCTAAGCCTTCTCGGCGTTGCCGACTTCGATGCTTTCTGGACCACCTGGCAGAAGGGGAGCGTCGCCTACCGCCGGTCGGCCGCCGCCCGCGAGCATGTCCCCGCCCTCGCCACGTGGCTTGCGATCGCGGAAAACCAAGCGGATGAACTGGGCGAAGCACCCCGGTTCAATCGCGACGGGCTGCAGCAACGACTCTCCGATCTTCGCGCGCTCACGGCGCACGAAGACCCAGTCGTGGCCGTAGAAATCGCTGTGGAGCGTCTGCGCGACGTAGGCGTCATTCTTTGCTTCGTTCCCGCCGTCCCCGGACTGGGTATCCATGGGGCCACTCGTTGGATCGACGGACGCCCGCTTATCCAACTCTCACTGCTATGGAAGACCGACGACCAACTTTGGTTCACCCTCTTCCACGAGTTGGGCCATGTGTTGCTCCACGGCGACAAGGAGCTGTACGTCAACGGCGAACACACCACAGCGGAGGACGAAGCGAATACCTGGGCCTCGGACCTACTGATTCCTCCAGCGATCGCCGCAGAACTGCCCCGCGGGCGTAACACCGCTGCCGTGCGGGCGATTGCCGAGAGGCTGGGAATCGCCCCCAGTATCGTCCTCGGACGCATTCAGAGGGAGACGCGCGATTATGCGTGGGGGAAGGACCTCCAGCGAAAGCTCGAATGGAAGGTTTGACACTCAGCCTCGTCTGAGTCCAATAGACGGTGGCCGCTTCAGGCACTCGCAGATTGTGCTCCGAAACAGCACGGGCTATGCGCCGGTCTCGGAGTGCGGCGCGTGCACCGGTTTCGACTCGCTCGACCCGCGCTGCCGCAGGTACACGGCCGCACCCGCGAGCACGGCGACCACCATGAACTCGCTCTGCCAGTTCTGGAACGACTCGAACCAGAACTGCGAGGTGCCGAGGTACTCGAGCGGCGTCACACCGGGGAGGCCGTGCTGGGCCTGCTCCTCGCTGTAGGCCCCCGCGCCCGAGACGGCATGGGTCGCGAACGAGCCGATGAACAGCACGGCGAAGAGCAGGAGCAGCGAGTTCTCGTAGAGCACGAGCACCCAGCCGCCGCGACGCATCGGCCACGGGGCATCCGGGTCGTCGCGATGCCCGCGCGGATCCTCGTCCTGCGGGGCCGGCTTCCCGATCGGCTTCGACTCGGACGACCCCTTCTGGAACAGGACGATCGTGAGCGCCACGTACGACGCCATCTGAAGGAACTCGCTCTCCCAGTTCTCGGAGACCGCCTCCCAGAAGTCGCCCGACGCGAGGTAGGCGCCCAGACCCTCCGGGGCGACACCGTGCGTGATCGCCTCCTCGTTGGCGACCTGCCACCCCGTGAGCGTCATCCCCACGAGGAAGATCGCGAAGAGCGCCGCGTTGACGAGCACCAGGCCGTGATGCCGGACCCAGGTCATGAGCACCTCTCTCCGGTGCCCCGACGCTATGCCCGAGCGTGCGGCGCAGCACGGGGCTTGACGGCGCGCCGATGCGGGACTACCGCTTGGGGGATGGCCGACGAACCGAAGCAGCTGACCGACCCCGAGGAGCGCGAGGAGCAGCTGACGCGTGCGCCCAAGTCAGACCCCGAGGACGCGGCGCCCCGAGTCGAGCTCTCGCCGGGCACGGGCGGGGCGGCGCGCATCGACGTCGCCGATACGGCGGTCGTGCGTCCGGGCAAGCCGGACGAGGACGTCGAGGACGCCGCGTCGGACGGCTGACGCGCCGGACGGATGCCGCACCCGTCTAGCCTCGAGACATGCCCCTCGCCTCCGGCCCCGGCTTCCCCGTCGCGCTCGTCGTCGCGGCGGCGCTGCTCGCGCTCGTCGTCGTGGCAGGGGTCGTCGTGTCGCGCATCCGCCGCACGCAGGCCGCGGTACCGCCCGCGACCGCCGACACGGCCGGCCCCGCGCCCGCCCCGGAACCGGAGCCCGAGGCACCCGTCGACGGCGCACCCGCGCGCCCCGACCCGCGCGCGCCCGGCACGGTCTGGGGCCTGCACGTGCCCGGCACCCCCGTGCAGCGCATGGCGAAGTCGCTCGCCGTCGGGTTCGCGATGATCGACCCCGAGGAGACCTCGCGCGTGGTGCACTCGGCCGACGACGGCGCCAACTGGTGGGTGCTGCCGCGGGAGCGGTGGGGCGAGGACGTCTAGCGCTCGCACGCGAACGGGAAAGGCCCGATCAGAACTCGTCTGATCGGACCTCGCTGTGCGCCCGGAGGGACTCGAACCCCCAACCTTCTGATCCGTAGTCAGATGCTCTATCCATTGAGCTACGGGCGCATGTCGACGCGAAAAGTCAACCTGACGACTATATCAGGGCGACGAGGGTGCGCGTGACACGCGTCCGCGGTCGTGCGGGCGCCGGGTCCTCGGTGTCAGCCGTCCCCGTCGATCGCCGCCGTCGGATCGAACGGCACCTCGTACTCGTCCCACTGCATCCCGAACTCGTGGAACCGGTCGGAGTCGGTCAGGAGGCCGACCTCCGTCTCGTCTTCTCTCATCGCTCATCACCCCTTCCTCTGAATCGTGCGTGGGGGGCGCGCGACACAGCAGGGGATTGACAGCGCGGCGAGCGCGTGCTCATCGCGCGTCGGACGGATGCGACACCTGACGTCACAGGGCGTCGCACGGTGTCGCACACCGTCGCACAACGTCACCTCGATGGCCGGCAGCCCGGCTTCCGGTTCAGACTCGACAGGAGGCGACCGGCCCGACCCGCGGCCGGACGCGCGCGCGAGAGGAGGAGGTCGACCGTGTCCGCGGAGTACGTCACGATCCCCTGGGAGGGTGCGGCCGGGGCGAGGACCCCGGTGACGCCGCCGCGAGGTCTCGGGCTGCGCGGCTTCGGCATCTACGTCGGCATCGACGAGCGGGCGGCGGATGCTGCCGGGGTCGACATCGGGGCGCTCGTGGGCGACGTGCAGCGCGCCATCACTGAGATCCCCGGCGCGGAGACCTTCGCCTCCGTCGTGCTCGCCCCGGAGGGCGACCGCGAGCCGTCGCTCGACGTCGTGCGCACGGCCCTCGGCGAGCCGTCGCTGGGGCACGCCCCCGCACGCGCCGTCACCCGCGACCAGGGCGTCGTCGTCGACCTCGCGCGGCACCGCGTGAGCGTCGACGGGCGCGTGGTCTCACTGAGCTTCCGCGAGCACGCCCTGCTCACGTTCCTCGTGCAGCACCAGGGCGAGGTGCACGACCGGCAGCGCCTGCTCTCGGCGCTCGTCGGCGAGACCGACGGCGACCCGATCAGCGAGCGCACGATCGACGTCTACCTGCAGCGGCTGCGCCGCCGCCTGCACCCCTACGGCGATGTCGTGCGCACGGTACGGGGCCGCGGCTACCGGCTCGACCCGCATCCGGACGTCACCGTCGTGCGGCCGCTCGTCGGCGCCGCGGGCTAGCCGAAGCGGAGCGGCGCGAGCGGCACGTCGAGGTTGGCGCCGCCGCGGTACCGCGCCCCCAGGTGCGACTCGGGGAGGCGGGCGCCACCGCCGAAGAGGGTCTCCCGCAGGGTACGGGGCTCGTCGGGGCGCTCGTCGAGCCGCCCGCGCCGACGCAGCTCCGGCACGACGAGCTCCGCGAAGTCGCGGGCCGTGTCGAACGAGTGGTACTGGCGCAGGTTGATGCCGTCGACCCCGTCCTCGTCGAGCCAGCGCTCGATCTCGTCCACCACGACCGACGGCGTGCCCGCCACGAAGTACCGCCCCTCGCGCTGCGTGCGCAGCGACTCGAGCACGACACCGACCGTCGCGCCCGGGTCGAGGTACGGCACCGCCGACGCGGGCAGCCCCGCCTGCGCGAGCGCCTCACCGATCGTCAGTTCCCGCGGCAGCGCGGGCAGGTCGAGCGGGAAGCCCGAGTGGGCCAGGATGCCGTCGACGCTCGTGCGCTCCTGGTACAGCCGCCAGCGGTCGGCGGCCTCCTCCTCGGTGCGCCCGACGACGACCCCCGCCTGCACGATGAAGCGCAGTTCGCCGCCGTCGCGCCCGTGGCGACCGGCGGCCTCCCGCATCCGCTGCGCGTTCTGGCGGAAGTCCTCGGCCGAGCGCCCGCCCGTGAAGACGAGCTCGGCGTGCCGCCCCGCGAACTCGATGCCCGCGGGCGACCCCGTGGCCTGGTAGAGCACGGGCGTGCGCTGCGGCGACGGCGAGGCGAGGTGCGGCCCGGCGACGCGGAAGTGCTCGCCGACGTGGTCGACGTAGCGCACCTTCGACGGGTCGGCGTAGACGCCCGCGTCGCGGTCGGCGACGACGGCGTCGTCGTCCCAGGAGCCCTCCCACAGCTTGTAGACGACGTCGAGGAACTCGTCGGCGATCTCGTAGCGGCGGTCGTGCGGGATCTCGTCCTCGAGTCCGAAGTTGCGGGCCGCGTTCGGCAGGTACGAGGTGACGATGTTCCAGCCGACCCGGCCGCGCGTGAGGTGGTCGAGCGTCGACATGCGCCGCGCGAACGAGAACGGCGGCTCGTAGCTCGTCGAGAACGTCGCCCCGAACCCGAGGTGCTTCGTGACCGCCGCCATCGCGGGGATCACCAGCAGAGGGTCGTTCGACGGGATCTGCAGCCCCTCGCGGATGGCGGTCTCGGGCCCGCCGCGGAACGTGTCGTAGGCGCCCACGACGTCCGCGAGGAAGACCCCGTGGAAGCCGCCCTCCTCGAGCAGCTGCGCGAGTTCGATCCAGTACTCGATCTGCTCGAAGCGGTGCCGGTTGTTGCCCGGCAGGGTCCACAGGCCGTGGGTGATGTGGCTCACCGTGTTCATCTCGAACAGGTTCAGGATGAGCTTCTTCTTCTCGGGCACGCTGCTCCTCAGCTGGTCTCGCCGTTCGTCCACCACGACACGACGGGCGTGCCGTTGACGAGGTGGTCGCCGATGATGCGCGCCTTGTAGCGCGCGGGGTTGTGGGATGCCACGGTGCGGGCGTTCCGCCAGTGGCGGTCGAGGGCGAGCGAGGCGCCGACGGCGGATGCGCCGCCCACCTCGAAGAGCTCGGTCGCTGCCCGCAGCACGTTCGGCAGCACGACGAGCTGAGCGCGCGCGGTCGCGAGGTCGGCACGCGCGACGAGCTCCTCCCGCTCCGACGCCGGTGCGCCCGCGAGGGCTGCATCGCTCGCCGCCTGCAGGGCGTCGACGGCGACGGCGAGCGCCGCATCCGCGGCGAAGGACGCCGCCGACAGCTCGCCCACGACCTCCTGCACGATCGGGTCCTCGCGTGGGGTTCGGGCGGTCGCGTGCGAGTAGCCGCGCGTGCGCTCGCGCACGTAGCCGGCCGCGTCGTCGACGACGGCGCGGCCGATGCCGGCGACGGTCGCGAGCAGCACGAGCTGCACGAACGCTCCCCCGTGCCCGGGCGCCTCGTCGCGCTCCACGACGTCGAGCTCGTCGACGCGCACGCCCTCGAACACCGTCGTGCCCGAGCCCGTGAGGCGCTGGCCGAAGCCGTCCCAGTCGTCGATGCGCTCGAGCCCCTCGGCATCCGTGCGCACGAGCACGCTCACCGGCTCCCCGTCGCGGTCGGCGAGCACCGACACGAGGTCGGCGTAGAGGGTTCCCGTGCTGTAGAACTTGCGCCCGTCGAGGCGGAGGTCGTCGCCGTCGCGCGTGATCCGCGTGGCGTAGCTGCCGACCTTCGCGGGGCCCTTCTCGAAGGTCGCGTTCCCGTGGATGGCGCCGTCGGCGAGGAGCCGGAGCCGCCGCGTGCGGGTGGGCGAGTCGGGCGCGTGGCGGGTGCGGTCGATGAAGGAGAAGTGCGAGCGGAACAGCTGGGCGAGGTTCGGGTCTCGGCGGGCGAGCTCGGCGAGCAGCTCGAAGAGCTCGCGCTGGTCGGCGCCGTCTCCCCCGAACTCGCGCGGCAGGCTCACGCGCGTGAACCCGGCCTCACGCAGCCGCTCGACCTCGGCGAACGGCAGCCGGCGCTCCCTCTCGCGCGCCACGGCATCCGCACCGACCTCGTCGAAGACGGGGGCGAAGCGCTCGACGAGGCGGCTCATCCGGCCACCGCCGTCCGGCGCTCGCGCCCCTGCGAGATGTCGTCGACGTGCCGTGCGCGATCCCCCTCGACGAGGCCCGCGAGCGGTTCGAGCGCCGCGAGCGCGGCGGCGCTCAGCCGCACGTCGACCGCCGCGAGGTTCTCGTCGACGCGCTCGGGGCGGCGCGTGCTCGGGATCGGGACGACGGGGATGCCGTGCGCGCGCCCGCGCTCGGCGAGCCACGCAAGGGCGAGCTGCGCGGGCGTCACGCCCTCGCGCTCCGCGAGCGCGCGCACCGTCTCGCCGACGCGTGCGTTGACGGCGAGACGCTCGGGGTCGAAGCGCGGGAAGTTGCGCCGCAGGTCGCCCTCCGGCAGCTCGGTGACGGGCGCCGCGAGGGACCCGCGCCCGAGCGGGGAGTAGGCGACGAAGCCGACGCCGAGGCGGGCTGCGGTCGGCACCACACGCGCCTCCACGTCGCGGCTCCAGATCGACCACTCCGACTGCACGGCGGTGATGGGGTGCACCGCGTGGGCCCGCTCGAGCTCGTCCGCAGTCACCTCCGAGAGGCCGATGCGGTCGACGATCCCCTCGCGCACGAGCTCCGCGAGCGCGCCGACCGTCTCCTCGATCGGCACGCGCGGATCGACGCGGTGGTAGTAGTACAGGTCGATGCGGTCGACGCCGAGCCGACCGAGGCTCGCCGTCGCCGCCTCGCGCACGTACGCGGGGTCGCCGCGGAACCGCGGTCCGCCGGGCTCCGGGTCGTGCACGAAGCCGAACTTGGTCGCGAGCACGACCTCGTCGCGCCGTTCCCGCAGCAGCCGCCCCACGAGCCGCTCGTTCGAGCCGCGGCCGTAGACGTCGGCGGTGTCGATGAGGCGGATGCCCGCGTCGACCGCGTGGTGCAGTGTCGCGAGGGCGGCGTCCTGGTCGGTCGGCCCGTAGACCTCGGCGAGCGCCATGCCGCCGAAGCCCTGCGCGCCGACCTCGAGCCCTGCGAGCGCGGTCATGCGCCGGGAGCCTTCCACTCGGGCAGCGTCCCCGTGAGCGCATGCTGGCCGAGGGCGCGCGTGCGCTGGATGACGGGGTTGTGCGACGCGATCGTGCGGACGTTGCGCCAGTGCCGGTCGAGCCCGCGGTCGACGGCGAGAGCGGATGCGCCGCCCACCTCGAACAGGCGCGTCGCCGCCTCGAGCACGAGGCGCGGCACGACCTCCTGCAGGCGGAACACGTCGAACTGGAGGCGCTGCAGCTCGTCCGCGTCGGCGCCGGAGTCGACCGCGTCGCCGAGCTCGCGCGCGACCGAGAGCACGAGCCGCCGGGCGGTGCTCGCGGCGACGCTCAACTCGCCGACGACGAGCTGCACGAGCGGGTCCTCGCGCGGGAGGGTCTCGCCCGCGAAGCCGAAGGTCCGGCGGCGCGGGACGACGAACGCGATCGTGTCGTCGAGCGCGCGCTGCGCGATCCCCGCGACGACCGCCACGAGACTCAGCTGGAAGACCGAGCCGAGCAGGTGCCAGCGGGCCGCGTCCGTGTCGGAGGCGACCACGTCGTCCGGATCGACGGGCACGCGCTCGAAGACGGTCGTGCCGCTGCCGGTGAGGGGCTGGCCGAAGCCGTCCCAGTCGTCGATCGAGCGCACGCCGTCGTGGTGCGCGGTCACCGTCACGGCGACCCGCTCGTCGCCGTCGAGCGCCGCGAGGTGGATCCAGTCGGCGTAGATGCTGCCGGTCGTGTAGTACTTCGTGCCGCTCAGCACGAGGGTGTCGCCCTCGCGCTCAAGGCGCGTGCCGAGGCGCGCCGTCTCCTGGCGCTCCGACTGCGCGTTGCCCACGAACTGGCCGGCGACGACGCGCTCGTACCAGCGGGAGGGGGCGGCATCCCCCTGCGCGCGCAGCGCCTCGACGAACGCGACGTGACCGCGCCACACGTGGCCGAGGCTCGCATCCGCCGCCGAGAGGTCCACGAGGTGCGCGAAGAGCTGCTCAAGCGGGACGTCGGCACCTCCGTGCGCGGCGGGCACGCGCAGGGCGCCGAAGCCGAACGCGCGCAGCTCGGCGAGCTCGGCGTGGAGCAGACGCCGCTCGCGCTCGCGCTCGACAGCGCCCGGGGCGACCCGGGCGAGGAACTGCGCGAAAGTCTCCGGGGAGAACGCGGTCAATGCATCACCTTCCGTGCGATCCGGTTGCCGGCCGCCTGCACGAGCTGCACGATCACGACGAGCGCGAGCACGACGACGAGGATCACGGTGTAGTCGAATCGCGCCCAGCCGTACTGGAGCGCGAGGTTGCCGAGGCCGCCGCCGCCGATCGCGCCGGCGACGGCGCTCGCGTCGATGAGGGCCACGAGGATGTAGGTGAGGCCCAGCACGAGCGGGCCGAGCTGCTCGGGGATCACGATCGTGAAGAGCACCCGCAGCGGGCTCGCTCCCATCGCCGTGCCGGCCTCGACGGCACCGGGGTTCACGGCGACGAGGTTCGACTCGATCACGCGCGCGATCGCGACGCTCGCGACGATCGCGAGCGGGAACGACGCGGCGAGCGGGCCGAGGCTCGTGCCGTAGATGAGGCGCGTGAGCCCCACGACGGCGATCGCGACGATGATGAACGGCACGGGCCGCACGAAGTTGATGATCGCGTTGAGCACCGTGAATACGACGCGGTTCTCGAGGAGGTTGCCCGGGCGCGACGCGTAGAGCCACAGGGCGATGAGCACCCCCACGGCGCCCGCGACGCCGAAGGAGACGCCGACCATGAGGCCCGTCTCTCCGAGCGCCTTGAGGAACCGCGGCAGGAACGCCGCGAGGTCGAACTCACGCATGGGCGACCTCCCGCACAGCCGTGATCGAGCGCAGGTCGTGGATCGCGGCATCGACTGCGTCGTCGTCGCCGAGCAGCTCGACCGTGAGGCTGCCGAAGAGCCGCGACTGCAGCTCGTCGACGCCGCCGTAGACGACGTTGAAGTCGACGTCGTGGGTGCGGGCGACGCGGGAGAGGAACGGGTCGTTCGACTCGCGGTTCTCCACGTGGATCTGCACGATGCGCCCGCGGTGCACGGCCCGGATGCTCTCGAGCGTCGCGGCGGACGGCTCGTGGTGCAGCACCGACGAGACGAAGCGCCGCGTCGTGGGGTTCTGCGGGTTCGAGAAGACGTCGTAGACCGTGCCGTGCTCGACGACCCGGCCGCTGTCCATGACGGCGACCCGGTTGGCGATCTGGCGGATCACGTCGATCTCGTGCGTGACGAGCAGGATCGTGACGAGGTACTCCTCGTTGACACGCTGCAGCAGCTCGAGCACCTCTCCCGTCGTCTCGGGGTCGAGGGCGCTCGTCGACTCGTCGGAGATCAGGATGTCGGGGCGCGTCGCGAGGGCGCGCGCGATGCCGACGCGCTGCTTCTGCCCGCCCGAGAGCTGCGAGGGGTAGGCGAGGGCCTTGTCGGTGAGGCCCACGAAGTCGAGCAGCTCCTCGACGCGGTCGAGCACCGCATCCTTGCCGAGGCCCGAGAGGGCCAGCGGGTAGGCGATATTGCCGTAGACGGTGCGCGAGGCGAGCAGGTTGAACTGCTGGAAGATCATCCCGATCCCGCGCCGCGCCTTCCACAGCGCGGGACCGGTGAGCGACGAGATCTCGCGCCCGTCGACGACCACACGGCCGCTCGTCGGACGTTCGAGCGCATTCACGGTGCGCAGCAGCGTCGACTTCCCGGCGCCGGAGTACCCGACGATGCCGAAGATGTCGCCGCGCCCGACCTCGAGGTCGACGGAGCGCAGCGCCTCGACGCGGCGCCCGTCGACCTCGAAGCTCTTCGAGACGTTCTCGAACGAGATGGCCGTGCTCATGGCTGCTTGTTCGCCTCGGCCGACTTCTGCAGCTGTGCGAGCTTGTCGCGGAGCGTCTCGACCGGCACCTTCACGAGCACGCTGTTGCCGAAGTTCTCCTCCAGCAGGGCCTCGGCGACGCGCGGGTCTGCGTAGACCTTCTCGAGGATCTTCCACGCCGGGTTGTCGACGTTGTCGGCTCGCGTCGCGACGACGTTCACGTACGGCAGGTTCTGCTCCGCGAGCGAGTCGTCGAGGTAGAGCGCCGACTCCTTGGTGACGCCCTGGCTCGGGTCGAAGTACGAGGTGCCGACCACGACGGCCGAGAGGCTCGGGTCGTCGAACTGCTGCGGGATGGTGCGGGCGCCGATCTCGACGAACTCGAGGCCGCGCGGGTTCGAGGTGACGTCGTCGGTGCTCGGGAAGTCGCCCGCGTCGTCGGCGAGCTCGATGAGGCCCGCCGCGGCGAGGATGTTGAGCGCGCGTCCGCCGTTCGACGGGTCGTCGGGGATGGCGATGCGGCCGCCCTCGGGGATCTCGTCGAGCGAGTCGTGGCTCGCCGAGAAGACGCCCCACTGGGTGATGACGGTCGAGAACACGGGCGCGAGGTCTGCCCCGTTCTCGGCGTTGAACGCCGAGAGGTACAGGATGTGCTGGAACGCGTTGGCGTCGACGGTGCCGGCCACGAGCTCGGTGTTGGGGAGCACCCAGTCCTCGGTGTTCACCCACTCGATCTCGAGGCCCTGCTCGGCGGCGACCTCCTTGATGGCGTCCTGGAAGGCGGAGTCCTCGGAGACGGCGATCCGGACCTTGATGGGCTCGGCGGCCGTTCCGCCGGCGTCGCCGTCGGCCTCGGCGCGCTGACCGCCGAGCGACGTGCCGAGCACGACGCCGCCGACCACGAGCACGGCCGCCACGATCGCCGCGATCACGCCGATGAGGATGTTGCGCTTCTTCTTGCTGCTCGCCTCGACGGCGGAGCGGAGGTCGCTCGTGGCCTCGGGCGTCGACTTCTGATCGGACACGGTGTCGCCTTTCGTGCTGGTGGTCCACAGGTGCGGGAGCGCCCATTGAACGCACGGTCGCCCCGCCGCGGCAAACGCGTCGTGTCACATTCGCGCCGGTCGCGTCACGGTGTGTGACGAGTTGTCGCCGAGCGCCTCACGACGTAACCGACAAGGGCCGCGACGCGCCGATCACCGTCGTTGACCCGACCCGGCGGTTGCCGACAGAGTGGCGGCTATGGACCTCGAGCGGGTCGACGTCGACCTCCGTTCCGCCACCCGAACCGCACCCACCGCCGACCCGACGAAGCCGGCCGTGCGCCGCGCGGCGGGTGTCGCGCTGTCGGTCATGCCGGTCAAGCGCGCCCGCGGGGTGCGCGTGCGCACGCTGCGCGCGGGGGCCGCGAAGGTGCGCCTGTACCAGCCTCCCGCGCAGCGCACGGATGCGGCCCTCCTCTGGATCCACGGCGGCGGCCTCGTGCTCGGCAACCCCCGGCAGGACGAGCGGCTCGTGAGCGAGACGGCCGCGGCGCTCGGGATGACCGTCGTGTCGGCGTACTACCGGCTCGCGCCCGAGCATCCGTTCCCCGCAGCGTTGCAGGACATCCACGCCGCGTGGCAGTGGCTGCAGGCGCACGCCCCGTCGTTGGGCGTCGACCCGCGACGCGTCGTCGTGGGTGGGGAGAGCGCGGGCGGCGGGCTCGCGGCGAGCGTCGTGCAGCTCCTGCACGACACGGGCGCGCATCCGCTCGGGCAGTGGCTGTTCTGCCCGATGCTCGACGACCGCACGGCGGCGCGCACCGAGCTCGACGCGCTCGACCACTTCGTGTGGAACAACGTGCTCAACCGCTTCGGTTGGAGCTCCTACCTCGGGCGGCCGCCCGGCTCGTACGAGGTGCCGGCCTACGCCGTCGCCGCGCGGCGGCCCGACCTCGCCGGGCTCCCGCCCGCGTGGATCTGCGTGGGCGACATCGAGCTCTTCCACGACGAGGACGTCGAGTACGCCCGGCGCCTCGAGCAGGCGGGCGTCCCCGTGACGCTCGACGTCACGGCGGGGACGCCGCACGCCTTCGAGAACTGGGCCGCCGACACGGCGCCCGCCCGGATGCTCGTGCGCCGTGCGCAGGCGTGGCTGGGCGAGCTCGTGGGGGTCGTGCCGGGGGGTTGAGCGGGGGCTGGTCTCGACACGCGCCTGCGGCGCTACTCGACCAGCGATGGAGCGAGCGAGCCGCTCAACCCGCTGTGGCGACGAGCTTGCGCAGGGGGTGCTCGGGGGCGAGGCGCGCGAGCGCGACGGCCCCGTCGATGCCCGTGCCGTGCGGAGCCTCGAATCGGGCGGTCGGGTGCACGGCGAGCACGGCCTCCTCGAACGCCGCGCGCACGTGGGCTCCGCGGAGCACGCCGCCGATCGCGCTCACGAACGGCGAGGTCTCGACGCCGACGCGGCGCAGGGCGGTCACGGCGGAGAGGGCGAGCTCCTCCCCCGCCTCACGGCAGATGCGGGCGGCCACGGGGTCCGTGTCCGCGTGCTCGGCGACGGCGCGCGCGAAGGATGCGACGACGCTCACGCGCGCGGGGTCGGACTGGAGCAGCACGTAGGCGTCCTCGAGGTCGGGCCAGTGCTCGCGCACGACCGCGGTGAGCGAGGTGGCGGGACCACGGCCGTCGTGGGCCCGCATGACGGCGTCGAGCGCCTGCCTGCCCAGCCAGAAGCCGCTGCCGGCGTCTCCCATGAGGTAGCCCCAGCCGTCGACGCGCGCGACCCCCGCGGGGCCGACGGCGAACACGATCGAGCCCGTGCCGCTCGCGACGACGACGCCCGGCAGCTCGCCGAGGGTGCCGAGGTAGGAGGTCACCGAGTCGTGGGCGAGCAGCACGCGCGAGTCCCACGGCAGGAGGTCGCGGAGCGCGGACGCGTCGTGCTCGAGGCTCGTGAGGCCGGAGGCGCCTGCCGCCACCACGTCGATCGGCACCTCCCCCGCGACGGTGCGCGCGGCATCCGCGAGCTGCGGCAGGAGCGGCTGGTCGGTGCGCACCCCCGGGAGCACGCGCTCGACCGGCTCGGCGCCGGGACGCTCGAGACGCAGCTTGATGCCCGTCTGCCCCGCGTCGATCGCGAGCAGCACCTCGTCCACAACTACCCCTCCGTGCTCCAGTCGCGGTAGCGGGCCGCCATGAGCTCGCCCGCCGGCTTGCCGAACGGGCAGTAGTCGTCGTTCGCCACCGCGTCCTGCTCAGGGTACAAGCGGGCCGGCCAGTCCCACAGCATGAGCCCGCGCACCCAGGGCCGCGCGCGCACGGCGTCGAACATCGCCTCGTAGTAGCGCAGCTGCTCCGCGCCCGAGGGCTCGCCCGGCAGCGCCCAGTCGTTGGGCCGTGCCGCCGAGCCGGTGCGCGAGGGGCAGCCCGCCTCCATGAAGAAGAACGGCTTGCCCGATGCCGCGACGACCGCCTCGATGCGGTCGAGCTGCGATTCCCATCCGTCGATCGGGTAGTAGCCGCTCGACGAGATCACGTCGACGGCGTCCCACCACGTGACGCGATCCTCCTGGTACTTGTCGCAGTTGTAGGTGACGAGCCCCGAGTAAACCTCGCGCACCCCCGCGATGAGGGCGCGCCACTCGGCCTCCCGCGAGTCGGAGCGCACCATCTCGCACCCGACGCACAGCATCGCGCAGCCCTCGGCCTCGGCGATGCGCGCCGCGTGCAGGATGAACCGCCGGTATGACGCGAACCACTCCGTCCAGCTCGGCTCGCCGGGAACGTCCCAGTCGAAGAAGCCGATGTGCGCGCGCCACGTGCCGTCGGCGACGTTCACGACGGGCTTGAGGCACACCCGCAGCCCGAGCGAGTGGGCCGCGCGGATGGCGCCGACGATCTCGTCGTCGCCCACCTGCGGCCCGCGCTCGAAGGGGATGTCGGTCGAGAACGCCGTGGCCTGCTCGGTCGCGTAGGCGATGGCCGTCCACGTGACACCGTGCTCGGCCATGCGGCGCATCGACTCCGCGGCCTCGGGAGTCGCCCACGTGCCGCACGTGCCGACCCAGCCCCACGTCATGCCGCACACGGGGTCACCGGCGATGCGCAGGGTCTCGAGCGCGCTCGACGCTTCGCCGCTCACCGGGGCCCCGCTCACCGGACCACCAGCTCGTTGCCCGAGCGCAGTACGCGCGGGTCGGCGAACGCGGATGCCGCAGCGCCCCCCGCGCCCCGCACGTGGAAGGTGTGCGCCTCCCCCGGCAGCAGCGTCACGAGTCCCGAGTCGACCGTCGCATCCGGGTGCACCTTGTCGACGAGCAGCGTGACGTCGCGCAGCAGCGTCTCGGCCACGACCGTCACGAGCAGCTCGTCGGACTCGCCGCCGAACGCCGTGCGCACCTCGAACCGCGCCACCGGCAGCGCAGACTCCCGCGGCCGGGTGCCGAACGAGAGCCCCCGCACACCGTCGAGAGACGCGACGAGCAGCTCGGATGCCGGGTCGCCGAATGCGGCAACGGCATCCGGCAGCTCCACAGTCGCGCTCGACCACGGCGCGACCGACACCGGCACCGAGACCTCGGCGAGCACCGCGCCGTCGTACCCGCGGCGCGCGAGCACGAGCGAGCCCTCCCACGCATCCGCGGTGTCGTTCGAGACCACCGCCGCGAGCGCCGCGCCGCGCGGCTGGATCGTCACGACCCGGGGGGCGAAGGCGTTCTTGAGCGCGAAGTAGAGCGGCTTCTCACGACCGTCGCCGTCGATCGCCGCCCACGAGGTCACCGGCCAGCAGTCGTTGAGCTGCCACACGACGGCACCCGAGGTGCGCGGCGCGTGCGAGCGAAAGTGCTCGAGCGCGAAGCCGACCGCGTTCGCCTGGCCCAGCTGCATCGCCCAGTGCCAGGCGTCCATGTCGCGCGGCACGCGGTAGTGCGGCAGCAGCCCGTCGACGAGCTTCTGGTTGCCCTCGATCGCCTTCTGGTGCACGAGCATGCCGGGCGACTCGGGGGTGAGCGGGTCATCGCTGAGCGCGCGCGTCAGGGTCGTCCAGGCGGGCGGGCCCTGCCATCCGAACTCCGCGACGAAGCGCGGCGTGTGCTCGCGGTAGGTCTCCCAGCCCCGCCGGTTCCACTGCTCCCACAGGTGCGTCGAGCCGCTCGTCTCGTCGTTCGGATGCTGGTCGCGGTCCGGGCTGAACGGGCTGCCGGGCGCGTAGGGCACGTGCGGCGCGAGCTCGGCGACGACCGCCGGCAGCTCGTCGTAGTAGTAGAGCTCGCCCCACGTCGCACCGTCGAGTCGGGTCTCCCAGCCCCAGTCGACGCGGCCCCACAGGTTCTCGTTGTTGCCCGTGAGCAGCGCGAGCGAAGCGTGGTGGGCGATGCGCGCGACGTTGTCGCGGGCCTCCGCCTCGACCTCCGAGCGGATGGGCTCCTCCTCCGGGTAGGCCGCGCAGGCGAAGAGGAAGTCCTGCCAGGTGAGGAGCCCCAGCTCGTCGGCGAGGTCGTAGAACGCGTCGTCCTCGTAGATGCCGCCGCCCCACACGCGCACGAGGTTGACGCCCGCCGCGGCCGCCTGGCGCAGGCGGCGCTCGTAGCGGGCGCGGTCGACGCGCGGGAAGAGGGCGTCATCCGGGATCCAGTTGACGCCCTTGACCCAGACGGGGCGTTCGTTGACGACGAGCTGGAAGGGTCGTCCGTCGGCGTCGGGCTCGGTGTCCCAGCGGAGGGTGCGGAAGCCGACGCGGCGCGAGGTCTCGTCGAGCAGCTCGCCGCCGTCCGTCCGACGCAGCCGCACCGCGACGTCGGAGAGCGGCTGCGCGCCGTGGCCGACCGGCCACCAACGCTCGACCGCCTCGAGCTCGACCCGCAGCGACGCCTCCGAGGCGCCGGGGCCGATCGCCGCCCGCGCGACCGCGACCCCGCCGTCCGGAAGCGCGACCTCGAGCTCCACCTCGAGCCCGGCGTCCGAGGCGCGCGCGACCGAGACCTCGGCCGTCACGACCCCGCCCTCGCCGACCGCCGCGGCCGCGACGCGCGCCTCCGCGATCCGCGCGGTCGACCACGCCTCGAGCCGCACCGAGCGCCAGACGCCGCTCGTGAACGTCGCGATGCCCCAGTCCCAGCCGAAGTTGCACGCCGACTTGCGGATCGCTTCGAACGGCATCGGGTAGGGCCGCGGGCGCGGGCCGAGCGCGAGACTCTGCTCGTTCGCGTAGCGCACGGGGCTGCGGAACCGGATGCGCAGCTCGCTTCCGCCGGCACGCACGAGCCCCGTCACGTCGAAGCGGTAGCGCCGGTGCTGGTTCGCCGTCTCGCCGAGCACGCGCCCGTCGAGCGTGACCGTCGCGACCGTGTCGAGCCCGTCGAACGCGAGCTCGAGCCGGTCGGCCGCGAGCTCGGCATCCGTCGCCTCGAGCCGCAGCGCGTACTCCCAGTCGACGAGCCCGATCCACGCGAGCGCCGACTCGTTGTCGTCGAGGTAGGGATCGGGGATGAGGCCCGCGTCGAGGAGCGCCTGGTGCACGACACCCGGCACGACCGCCGGCACACCGGCATCCGCCAGTCGCGCATCGACGAGGGCCTCCGGCACGGGCCCACCCGCCGCGCGCACCGTCCACCCGGTGTGCAGCTCGCGCGCCGTCACTTGACCGCCCCCGTCGCGAGACCGCGGTAGATGAAGCGCTGCAGCAGCACGAACGCGATGAGCGTCGGCACGATCACGAGCACGGTGCCCGCAGCGATCGTCTCCCAGTGGGCGCCGAACGGGCCCTTGAACCGGAACAGCGAGGTGGAGATCACGCCCTCCGACGGCCAGTAGAGGAACGGGAGGTAGAACTCGTTGTAGATGGCGATGCCCTTCACGATGACGACCGTCGCGATCGCCGGCCGCAGGAGCGGCAGGATCACGCGCCAGTAGATGGTCCAGCGGTTGGCGCCGTCGAGCATCGCGGCCTCGTCGATGGAGGTCGGGATCGACTGCATGAACTGGATGAAGATGTAGATGGAGACGATGTCGGTCCCCATGAACAGCAGGATGAGCGCCGCCATCGAGTTGTAGAGGCCGAGCCCGTTGATGATCTGGAAGGTCGCGACCTGGCTCGTGACCCCCGGGATGAGCGTCGCGATGAGGAACAGCGCGACGACGAGCCTCTTGCCGCGGAACTGGAACCTGTCGATCGCGTAGGCCGCCATGGTGCCGATGACGATCGTTCCCGCGAGCGAGAAGAGCAGGATGATCGTCGTGTTGAGGAAGCCCTCGACCATGCCGCCCTTGTTGAACGCCTCGATGTAGTTGTCGAGGTTGAACCAGTTGGCCGGCAGGTCGAACGGACCCGTCTGCCCGAACTCGCTCGACGTCTTGAAGCTCGCGATGAAGAGCACCGACAGCGGGATGAGCGTCACGAGCGCGCCGATGACGAGCGAGACGTACTTGACGGTTCCGGATGCCGCGGCCGCCGCGCGGTACCGCGTGGGGTGGGTCGTGGTCATGTGAGGTCGACCTTCTCGTCGGGGAAGAGCTTGCGCTGCACGAAGGTGACGACGAGCACGATCGCGAGCAGCACGATGGCCATGGCCGAGGCGAGCCCGACCTGCCGGAAGTTGAACGCCGTCTGCAGCGTCTGGATGACGAAGGTGGAGGTGCCGTTGGCGCCGCCCGTCATGATGAACGGGATCTCGAACACCGAGAGACTGCCGGCGATCGCGAGGATGAAGCTCAGCCCGATGATGCGCCGGATGCCGGGGAAGGTGAGCGCCCAGAACTGCTGCCAGCGGTTGGCGCCGTCGATCTCGGCGGCCTCGTAGAGCTCGCCGGGGATCGACTGGATCGCTCCGAGGAAGAGCACGAAGTTGAGCCCCGTGTAGCGCCACACGCTCGTCGCGGCGAGCGAGTAGTTGGCGATCGCGGGATCGCCGAGCCACTTGGGCGGGTCGGCGAGGCCGAACCACCCGAGCACGGTGTCGAGCGTGCCGCCCGGCTGGAACAGGTAGAGGAACACGAACCCGATCGCGACGCCGTTGATGAGGTACGGGAAGAACAGGATGCCGCGGAACAGGTTCGAGAACCGAGTGCGGTAGCTCAGCAGCGCCGCGAAGTAGAGCGCGATCCCCATCTGCAGGAACGAGCCCGCGAAGTAGTAGAGGCTCACGCCGAAGACGGCGAAGATCTGCGGGTTGGTGAACACCTCGACGTAGTTGTCGACGCCGACGAACTCCTTCTCGAGGTCGAGGCCGTCCCAGTCGGTGAGCGAGTACCAGAGCATGTTCGCGGCGGGCAGGTAGGTGAGCAGCAGGAGCAGCCCGACCGCCGCGAGGAGGAACAGGTAGGGCGTGAGACGGGCCACGGCCCCCCGCCCGGCGGGGACCCCGGAGGGCCCCCGCCGGCCGCGACGCCGAGGCGTGCGGGGAGGTGTGCTGGTGATCGCGACCATCAGCCCTGCTCGGCGCGCGACTCCGCCCACCGCGCGTTGAGCTCCGCGATGTAGGAGTCGAAGTCGCCGTCGGCGGCACCGCGTGCGATGTCGACGAGCTTCTGCCGGTAGATGTTGCCCCAGATGTCGATCTGGGCGCCGTCCGCGATGTTGTTGAAGAGGGCCTCCTCGCCGGCCGGGGCGGGGGTGAGCTCGATGAGCTCGACGCCTTCCTCGGTGAGCCCGGCGAGGTTGTCGGGCAGGTCCTTCGACAGCAGCGGCGAGACCATGCCCTGCGTGTCGGTGAACCCGGAGTCCTCGATGAGGAAGTCGATCCACGCCTTGGCGGCCGCCTTCACCTTCGAGTGCTTGTTGATGCCGAGGTTGTAGTCGCCGCCGACGACCGCGTACTGCGTGCCGTCGGGCGCGGTGGCCGGGAAGGTCATGTAGCCGACGACCTCGGGGTCGATGCCGTTGTCGCTCGCGGCGGCCTGCATCTGCGAGATCGCCCACGAGCCGAGCGCCATCGTCCCGATCTTGCCGGTCGCGAAGTCGACCTTCGACTGCTCCCAGTTCGTCGTGAGCGGGTCGGCCTCGGTGTAGCCGCCGGCGACGAGGTCGTAGATGAGCTTGTCGATCGTGTAGATGTCGCTGCCCGGGGTCCAGGGCTCGTCGTCCTTCGTCATGGCGTTCTGCGCATCCGGGTCTCCCGTGATGGCGCCGATGTTGCTCGACCACTGGCTGAGCGGCCATCCGTCCTTGTAGTTCGTGTAGTACGGGATGGCGTCGGTGCTGTCGGCGATGGCCTTCATCGCCGCGAGGAACTCCTCGGACGTCTTCGGCACCTCGGTGACGCCGGCGGCCTCGAAGACGTCCTTGTTGTAGATGAGGCCGTTGGCGTTGCCGCCGAGCGCGATGCCGTACTGCACGCCCTCGTAGCTCTTCGGCGCGAGGAAGCGGTAGTCGGCCGCGAGGTCGTCGGTCTCGCCGAGCGGCTCGAAGAAGTCCGCGAACTGGTCGGGCAGCACGCTGTTCGGGATGCCGAGCACGTCGCCGTAGTTCGTGGTGGAGAGGCGCGTGCGCAGCTCGCCCTCGTAGTCGGTGATGCCCTCGAACGTGACCGTCGCATCCGGGTACTTCTCGTGGAACTGGGCTGCGTACTCCTCGAAGGTGCCGTCCTGGATGAGGTCGGTGCGCCAGGTGACGAAGGTCACCTCGCCCTTCACGTCGCCGTCGATGGTGTTGTTCGCGTCGTCGCCTCCGCCGCTCGAGCACGACGTGAGCAGCAGTGCCGCCGTCGCCGCGCCCGCGACAAGGCCGATGATCGCGTTGCGTGATGCCATGCGAATACTCCCTTGTATCGGACCCCGTGGTGCATCGACGCGAGGGGGGATCCCGCGTCGATGGGGGATGCTCGGGAGCGTATGAACTAAAGCGCTTTAAGTAAAGCGCTTTATCGATCTGTTATCGCGGGCCGGTCGAGCCGCGGACGACGAGCGACGGCGAGGAGTCGAGGAACGCGGCCGGGGCGGAGCCCGCGACGACGTCGAAGAGGCGGCGCGCGACGTGGGAGCCGAAGGCCACGACGTCGTGACTCAGGGCCGTGAGCTTCGGGAGGGTGTGCTCGCACAGCACCGAGTCGTCCCACGCGATGATCGAGAGGTCGGACGGCACCCCGAGCCCGAGCTCCATCGCGACCGTGAGGCCCGCGACCGCCATGACGTCGTTGTCGTAGATGAGCGCCGTCGGCGGCTCGGGGGCGGTGAGCGCCTCGCGCGTCACGCGCTCGCCGAGCACGGGCGTGTAGTCGGTGCGGAGCACGATCGGCTCGATCCCGAGCGCCCGCGTCTCGTCGAGGAACGCGTCGTCCCGGATGCGCGTGTGGGCGAGCGCCTCGAGCCCCGCGACGCGCGCGATGCGGCGGTGGCCGAGCCCCGCGAGGTGACGCACGGCCTCGCGCATCGAGGCCGCGTCATCCGTCCAGACGCTCGTGAGGCCGCCCGCGACGCTCGGGTCGCCCACGACGACCGCCGGCAGGCCCGCCTCGGCCGCGAACGCGGCGCGCGGGTCGTCGACCGTGAGGTCGGTGAGCACGACGCCGTCGACGCGGCGCGTGCGGTGCCACTTCCGAAGCGTCTCGAGCGCGTCGTCGTTCGAGCCGACGACCTGAAGCAGGAGGCTGAAGCCGCGCTTCGACAGCTCGATCTCGAGCCCGGCGAAGAACTCCATGTAGAACGACTCGACGCCGAGGTTGTGCGGGTCGCGCGCGAGCACGAGCCCGAAGGTCTCGGTCTTCGCCTCGGCGAGCGAGCGCGCCGCCGTCGACGGCGCCCACCCGAGCTCGTCGGCGACGCGCAGGATGCGGGCGCGCGTCTCGTCCGAGACGCCCTTGCGCCCGTTGAGCGCGAACGACACCGCGCCGATCGAGACGCCCGCGCGCTCGGCGATGTCGCTGATCGTCACGCGGCCGCCCGACCGCCGCTCCGACCGTCCCGGTGTGCTCACGAAGGGAACGATAGCCCCGCGCGCACGCGGACATAGACTCGGCCTAGCGCGCGAGGGAGGGTCGATGGCGGGTTTCCTTCCGTTCCTCCTCGGGATCCGCGTCGAGCAGCCCGAGCACTACCGCCGGCTCCGCCGCATCCGCAAGCGCGTCTACGAGACCGTCGCGACGCTCGACGCCGAGGTCGCGCGCTCGGCCGAGCCGGTCCCGTTCGGCGAGCTCGACCGCGCGGCGTTCCAGCCGATCCGTCCCGGGCGGGCGTTCGGCGGGGTGCTCGAGTGCGCGTGGCTGCGGATCACGGGCGAGGTGCCCGCGGATGCCGACGGCGCGATCGTCATGCTCGGCGTGCGCGGCGAGGGCCTCGTGCACGACGCCGAGGGGAGCATCGTCGGCGCGACGACGACGGTCTTCCAGCAGGGTGACCTGCCGCACGCGGGCGGCCGCTACCGGCCGGTCGGGGAGCCGCTCGCGGCGGGCGCACGCGTCGAGCTCTACGCCGACGTCGCCTACAACGGCTTCATCCTCTACGAGGTCGGCCGCGGGGTGTTCCACGGGGCGCGGCTCGCCCGCCGCGACGACACCGTGTTCGGGCTCTACTACGACTACCTGACCCTCGCGGTGCTCGCCGGGGCGACCGACGACGAGACGCTCGCCTACCGCCTTCACCGCGCGCTCGACCAGGCGTGGGACCTCTTCCGCGGGGGCGACGCGGCCGCCGCACGCGAGGTGCTCGCCGACCCGCTCTCGCGACCGTCGACCTCTGAGCTCGTGTTCTCCGCGGTCGGCCACAGCCACCTCGACATGGCGTGGCTGTGGCCGCTGCGCGAGACGCGCCGCAAGGCCGCACGCACCTACACGCGCGCCCTCGAGACCCTCGAGCGCCGGCCGGGCTACGTCTACGGCACGAGCCAGCCGCAGCAGCTCGCGTGGATGAAGGCCGAGCAGCCCGCCATCTTCGAGCGGATCCGCGGCGCCGTGCACGAGGGGCGGCTCGAGCTGCAGGGCGGCTTCTGGGTCGAGCCCGACACCAACCTCCCCGCGGGCGAGGCGCTCATCCGGCAGGCCACCGTGGGGCGGCGGTTCCTGCGCGAGGAGTTCGGGCTCGACGACGAGCAGCTGCGCCTCTGCTGGCTGCCCGACACCTTCGGCTACTCGGGGCAGCTGCCGCAGATCCTGCGGGGGGCGGGCATGGACCGCTTCGTCACGATCAAGCTCGCCTGGAACAAGACGAACGACTTCCCGCACCGCACCTTCCGCTGGCACGGCATCGACGGCACCGACGTGCTCGTGCACATGCCGCCCGAGGGCGACTACAACTCGCGCGGCGCGGCCGACAACCTGCTGAAGGCCCTCGCGCAGTACCCCGAGCGCGCGCTCGGCACCGCCCTGCTCGTCTACGGCTCGGGCGACGGAGGCGGCGGGCCGGGCGAGGTCCACCTCGAGGTGCTCGAGCGCGAGCGCGGTCGCGACGGTCAGGGGGTCGAGGGGCTCCCCCGCGTCGAGTTCTCGACGGCGCGCGCGTTCTTCGAGCGCCTCGAGCGGCATCCCGACCTCGCCTCGCTGCACCACCACCACGGCGAGCTGTACCTCGAGGCGCACCAGGGCACCTACACGACCCAGGGCGCGACGAAGCGCCACAACCGCACCGTCGAGCGGATGCTGCACGACGTCGAGGCGCTCTCGGTCGCGTCGGGCGTCGACACGCGCGCCGAGCTCGAGCCCGTGTGGCGCGAGGTGCTGCTGAACCAGTTCCACGACATCCTGCCGGGCTCGGCGATCGAGCGGGTCAACCGCGAGGCGCGGGAGACCTACGTGCGACTCGAGGGGGAGCTCGACGCGCTCGCCGACCGGACGCTGTCGGGCCTGTCGACGAGCGACGTCGACACGGTCGTCAACCTCACGAGCTTCCCGCGCGACGAGCACGTGCGCGTCGACGGCGCGTGGCACCGCGCGGTCGTCGAGCCCTACGCGGCCGCGCGGCTCGAGCGCGCGACCGGGCCGTTCCGGCTCACCGCCCTGCCGTCGTCGATCTCGAACGGCGTCGTCGAGCTGCGGTTCGACGACCACGGCGTCATCACCTCGCTCACCGACGCCGCGGGCACCGAGCACGCGGGGGCCGGCCTGGGCCGGCTCGTGGTGCACCGCGATCCCTACCAGTGGCCGTTCGACGCGTGGGACATCGACCCCCGCTACGCCGAGCGGCGCCCGCGGCAGCTGCGGCTCGCGGCATCCGCGACGCGCATCGACGGCCCCACCGTCGTGCGCGAGCAGCGGCTCACCGGGCCGGGCGTCGAGGTCGAGCAGCGCATCGTGCTCGAGCACGGCAGCGAACTCGTGCGCTTCGAGACGCGCGTCGACTGGCGCGCGAGCCACCGGATGCTGCGGGCCGAGTTCCGGCCGAGCCGCTGGGCCGACGAGGCGGCGTGCGAGATCCAGTTCGGCCACATCCGCCGCCCCACGACCGAGCGCGACCCGGTCGAGCGCGCCCAGTTCGAGGTGGTCGCGCACAAGTGGATCGCCGTGGAGGACGGGGACGGCGGCTTCGCGCTGCTCAACGACGGCAAGTACGGTCACCGCGCGAAGAACGGACTCCTCAGCCTCAACCTCCTGCGCTCCCCCACCTTCCCCGACCGCACGGCCGACCGTGGCGTGCACGAGTTCACGTACGCGATCCGGCCGTTCGCGCCCGGGGCCCTCGGCGAGGTCGTGCGCGACGGCTACCGGCTGAACAACCCGCTGCGCCCGGCGCACGGGGTCGAGTTCGACAGCCTCGTCGCGAGCTCCGACCCGGGCGTCGTCGTCGAGACCGTGAAGCACGCGGACGAGGGCGAGGGGGTCGTGCTGCGGCTCTACGAGAGCCTCGGGCGCTCCGCGTCGACGGCGGTGACGACGCGCATCCCGCACCGGTTCGCGACGCGCGTCGACCTCCTGGAGCGGCCCCTCGTGCCGGTCGACCTCGGCGCGCTCGAGCTGCGGCCGTTCGAGATCCTCACGATCCTGCTGGAGCCGTGACGCCCCGGGGCGCGGACGCGTGCACCGGCGTACTCACCGCGCTGTCACGACGCAGGTAGGCAGCAGCAGCGCTGCTTTCAGGGCGACGGGCTCCTCCGCGTGCGCAGCACCTCGGCGAGGCGCTCGAGCTGGGAGGCGTCCTCGAGGGCCGAGCCGACGGCCGCGACGCGCACGCCGGCGTCGAGGAAGTCCGACACGTTGGAGGCGTCGAGCCCGCCCGTCGCGACGAAGCGCACGTGCGGGAACGGCCCCCGGATGTGCGTGAACCACGAGGTGCCGAGCCAGGTCGCGGGGAAGGCCTTGAGCCAGTCGAGGCCGAGCGACACGGCGAGTTGCACGTCGCTCGGCGTCGCGACGCCCGGGAGGATCGGGAGCCCCGCCTCCGCCGCCGCCTCCACGACGCGCGGGTCGAGGCCCGGGCACACGAGGTAGCGTGCGCCCGCGTCCTTCGCGACGGTCACGAGCTCGGGCGAGACGATCGTCCCCGCCCCGACGGCCTTGCCGCGCTCGGCGCCCAACCGCACGAGCTCGCGCAGCGTCCGCTCGTCCTCCTCGCTCTGCACCGGCACCTCGACGGCGTCGATGCCGAGCTCCCACGCGGTGGTCGCGAGGCGGACGGACCGCTCCACGCCCATGCCGCGCAGGATCGCCATGAGCGGCGCTCCCTGGAAGATGTCGTCGAACCCGCTCACGCCGTCTCCTCGATCGTGTCGCTCGTGGTCTGCAGCACGAGCGCGGCGCGCTCGTGTCCCGCGGTCAGGCACTCCTCGGGTCCGCCCCCCGCCAGCCGGGCCGCGAGGAAGCCGCCCGCGAAGGCGTCACCCGCCCCGACCGCCTCGACGACCTCGACCTCGAGGGCCGGCACGAAGTGCTCGCCCTCCGCGTCGAAGAGCGTCGCGCCGACGTCGCCGTCCTTGACGACGAGCTCGGCCGGCTCCGGCAGCGCCGCGCGGGCGCCCGCCGCGGTCGCGGTCCCCCAGAGCGTCTCGGCCTCGTCGCGCCCGACGAAGACGATGTCCGCGCGCGCGGCGAGCTCGCGCAGGCGCAGCGCCGCGACCCCGAGCGGCCAGAGCGCCGCCCGGTGGTTCACGTCGAAGCTCACCGGGACCCCGGCCTCGCGCGCCCTGTCGATGAGCGCGTCGAGGAACGCGGAGGCCGTGTCCGAGATCGCCGCCGTGATGCCCGACAGATGCAGGATCCGCACCCCGTCGAGGTCGACCTGCGCCGCGTGCTCGGGCGTCAGGTGCGACGCCGCCGAGCCCCTGCGGTAGTACCGCACGCCGTGACCGGGGTCCTTCACGTAGAGACCCGTCGGATGCTCCGCGTCCCGCTCCACGCGGCTCACGTCGACGCCGAGCGCCTCGAGCTGTCGGAGGATGCGGTCGCCCAGGGCGTCGTCGCCGAGTCGGCTGTACCAGGCGGACCGGTGCCCGAGCGCGGCGACGTGCGCCGCCACGTTGGACTCCGCACCGCCGGCGTCGAGCCGGAACTCGCGCGCCTCCACGAGCCGCGATCCGTCCATCGGCGCGACCATCGCCATGGTCTCCCCGACGGCGAGGAGCTCGGGGGCGCTCACGCGAGGGGGAAGGTCATCTGCGTCTCGTGCGTCGTCAGCCACACCATCGAGTATGCAACGACTGCTCGTACGCCCTGCGAGGCAGATTCCGGCTTCGTAGCTGCGGGCGGTCTTGTCGGAGCGCATCGCGATGCCGCGCCATTGCTTGAGCTTGTTGAAGCACCGCTCGACGACGTTCCGGCCGCGGTAGCGGTGCTGCTGGGCCAGCACGCGATCCGGGCGGCCGCGCGCCCGTCCGCAACGAGATGCACCCTGGTGGTCAAACCACCCCACGACCGGCCTATTCCATGGTCAGGCGGCTCCGGCACGTCACGCCACGGCGCCCCGGTCCGGAAACGCCACGCGGCCGCCTCCACCATCGTCCGGCGATCCACCGGCGGACGGCCGCCCGTCTTCCCCGGCGGGAACAACGGGCCGATCACAGCCCACACCCTGTCAGAGATCACATCACACGCGACACGACAAACAGACTCGCCGCCCCACGCAACGAATCCCTTCAGCAACACACCTTAGTTCGCCGCAGCCGTCTCGCGCGGCGACTGCTGCGCCGCAAGACCTCCGTCGATCACGATGACCTCACCGGTGAGCGTCGGCGCGCTCGGAGAGACCAGGTACCCCACGAGGCTCGCGATCTCGCGCTGCGTCGTCTCGGCCCCCGCCGGGATCCGCGAGCGCCGACGCTCGGCCTCCTCCTCGCCAATCGCCTCCCACCGGTCGCTCCACACATATCCAGGTGCGATCGCGTTGACGCGCACGCCGTACTCGGCGAAGTCGATGGCCATCGAGCGGGTCATCCCGTCGATTGCGGCCTTGGAGGTGTTGTAGGCGAGACGGTCGTGGATGGCCCGCTGGCCCGCGAGCGAGGAGATATTGACGATCGAGCCCCCGCCGCGCTGCGCCATCGAGCGCACTGCGAGGATCGAACACTGATAGGTGCCGAATACGTTTACCTCGAGTACGTCCCGGAACAGCTCCGCCGGCTGCTCGATGGCCGTTGTCTCGGTGATGCCGAGGTGCGCGGCGTTGTTGACGAGGATGTCGAGCTGGATGCCCCGCGCCTCAAGTTCGGCGAACCCCGCGGCCACGGCTTCGGCGTCCGAGAGGTCGAAGCCGAGGGCGACGGGGTCAGAACCGGGGTGCGCCTCGGCGATGCGCGCGGCGGCCTGCTCGGGAACGTGCATCCCGTGCACGACGATGCGGGCACCCAGTTCAGCGAGTTCGCTCGCGATGGCGAACCCCAGGTTGTGGGCGGAGCCGGTGACAAGGGCCCACTTCCCCTCAAGCGGCCGGGTCATACGGTGCTCTCCTCGTGTCGTGCGGTGGCGTTGTCGGGTCGGATCTCGGTGAGTGCGCCGGTGTAGTGGCGCAGGTCATGGCGTACGTACGGATGCCTGGCGAGCGCCGCCTCGTCGATCTCGACTCCAAGCCCGGGGGCGGTCGAGACGCGGGCGACGCCGTGGGTGATCACGGACTGCTCCACGGCCACCTCAGAGCGCCACGGCACGTCGGTGGCCATGGTCTCGAGGTAGCTGAAGTTGGGGGTGCAGGCGGCCAGTTGCAGCGTCGCCGCGTTGGCGACGGGACCGGAGGGGTTGTGCGGGGCGAAGCCCGTCTGCCAGAGCTCGGCGAGCGCGCCGATCATCCGTGTCTCCCAGATGCCGCCGGCGTGCGAGACGTCGGGCTGCACGTAGTCGGCGCAGCCGGTCTCGAAGACCTCGCGGAAGTCCCACCGCGTGTAGAGCCGCTCGCCGAGCGACAGCGGCGTAGTCGTGCGTTCCTTGAGCCGGGCATAGTTTGCAAGGTTGCCGGGGATGAGCGGCTCCTCGAGCCACAGCACGTCTAGCCCCTCAAGTGCGTGGGCGATGCGCTCCGCGGTCGGCAGCTCAAAGCGACCGTGCGCCTCGATGATGAGCTCGGCACGACCCTCGACGGCGGAGGCGACGGCCTCAACAACCCTCATCGACGCGCTCAGCTCGGCCGAGCTGAGCGATCGGAACGCCGAGCCGTACGGGTCCCACTTGATGGCACGGTAGCCCCACTCGGCAGCCTCGACGGCCTTGTCGGCGAATTCCTCCGGTGTGCGGGCTCCGGCGAACCATCCGTTGGCGTAGCAGGGGATGTCGTCGCGCGCGTGCCCGCCGAACAGTTCGAACACGGGCACCCCGAGGGCCTTGCCCTTGAGGTCCCACAGCGCCATCTCGATTGCCGAGAGGGCACTTGTGAGCACGGCTCCCCCGCGCCAGTAGGCGTCGCGGTAGGCGTCCTGCCACCAGGCCTGGATCGCGCCGAGGTCGCGGCCCCGCAGCGATTCCTCGAGCACGAGCATCGCCTGCTCGACCGCGTGCTCCTTGTACTCGAGCGTGGCCTCGCCCCAGCCGTGCAGTCCGTCTTCGGTCTCGAGCTTCACGAGCACCCAATTGGTGCGGTAGGCGTCGCACAGAAATGTCGTCAGCGACCTCAGCCTCATGCCCGGCCCCGATCCAGGCGCGGGACGCCCGAGCGGATTACATCCGTGACGCTGCGGTGCCACGGCACGTCGTCCCAGAAACCGAGGAAGTGCGGGTGGCAGAAGTTGGCGGTGCAGTCAAACGAGAAACCGCGGCGAGCGGCGATCGCCGTGCCGACCTCGGCGGTCTCGCGGTGGATGCGCCAGTCGAGCAGCGGGTGGTCGAGCCAGTTGACCATGCCCCACGCCTCAGTCTGGCCGACGTGCAGGTTGTGCGGCTTCGCGGCGGCGACGACCCGGTCGATTTGGCCCTCGAGCTTCTGCACCCACTCGTCCCGGCGAGTATCCCAGGCTTCGGCGACGGCGGCGTAGGTCTCGTCGTAGTGGTAGTCCTGGGGGATGAGCCGGGCATCCTCGGCGTAGGCGTTGCCGCCCTGCTCGGTACGGAACAGTTCGCCCGGGCGACCGTGGCGCTCGATGGTGCGCGAGTAGTCGGAGACCTCCTCGAACCCCGGCAGGTAGTTGAGCCAGATGTGAACGTCGAGAAACTCGAGCACGCCGAGGTCCTTGTGCTCGAAGTAGCGCTCGAAGCTGTCGAACGTGAAGCTCGTGGAGATCGTGAGGTCGGGCCAGTTGGCACGGAGGCGCTCGATGGCCTGCGACATGAAGTCCCACAGGAAGTCGCGCTGTCGGTCGTTGTAGCCGCCATTCGGGTTCGGCGGCCACGCCATCGTCTTGACGGTGCGGTGCAGCCACGAAAAGACGTGCCCGTTGGGGTACTCGTTGAGCAGGTCCAGGTACACGACGACGTCCATGAGTCCGTGGGCGTCGATGAACTCGAGGGTCTCCTGCCAGACGCGCACGAACTCGTCGAGGCCCTCGATCTGCTCGTTGCGACGATCATCCGTCGGCTTGAACCACGTCGACAGGGCAACCTTCACACCGTGCTCGCGGCACTTGGTGAGGAATTCCACGAGCGCCTTGCGCGGCTCGATGTACATCGTCCAGGGGTTGCCCCACATGCCGAAGCCGTAGAACTGCGGGAACTGGTTGGGCACGTCTTTGAAACGCTCGACGAGGTCGCCGCCGGGCCCGCGCGCGATGAGGTGCGGGAAGACGTCGAGCCGCACCGCGTTGTAGCCGCGTTCGGTGAGCTCAGAGAGCGCCTTGTCCCAGTCCTCGAAGCCGCCACCACGGTAACGACGACGGATCCACGAGGAGTCCCACATCGTGATCGCAAGCGGCTCGGTGATGAG
>RDDZ01000043.1 GCA_003852775.1 Microbacteriaceae bacterium
GCGGTCATGGGCCTGCGTCTCGCGCAGCGCGCCAACGGCGTCTCGAAG
Organism: Microbacteriaceae bacterium; assembly: GCA_003852775.1. Lineage (GTDB taxonomy): Bacteria > Actinomycetota > Actinomycetes > Actinomycetales > Microbacteriaceae > Homoserinibacter. The sequence goes on from RDDZ01000043.1 coordinate 49, forward strand.
CTGCACGGCGACGTGAGCCGGCACATGTTCGGCGCGCTGTGGCCCGGGTTCGACCCCGCGGACGTGCCGATCACCTCGATCACCAACGGCGTGCACCCTGCGACGTGGACCGACCCGCAGGTGCGCGAGCTCGCGGCCTCGCGTCTCGGCACCGACGACGCGACGGCATGCGACTGGACCTCGGACGCCGTGAGCGACGCCGAGCTGTGGGCCCTGCGCGGCCGCCTGCGCGCCCAGCTCGTCGCCGACGCACGCCGCCGGATGTCGGAGGCGTGGGACGAGCAGAACCCCGGGGTGCCCGCGCCGCCCTGGTACCGCGAGCTGCTGTCGCCCGAGGTGCTCACGATCGGCTTCGCCCGCCGCGTGCCCACCTACAAGCGCCTCACGCTCATGCTGCAGGACCCCGCCCGCCTGCGCGCCCTGCTCACCGACCCCGAGCGCCCCGTGCAGCTCGTCGTCGCGGGCAAGTCGCACCCCGCCGACGACGGCGGCAAGCGCCTCATCCAGCTCCTCGTCGAGTTCTCCCAGGACCCGGAGGTGCGCGGGCGCATCGTCTTCCTGCCCGACTACGACATCGGGATGGCGCAGACGCTCTACCCGGGCTGCGACGTGTGGCTCAACAACCCGCTGCGGCCGCTCGAGGCGTGCGGCACCTCCGGGATGAAGGCTGCGCTCAACGGCTCGCTCAACCTGTCGATCCTCGACGGATGGTGGGCCGAGTACCACGACGGGCGCAACGGGTGGGCGATCCCCTCGGCCGACTCCGCGGGGGATGCGGCCGAGCGCGACGCGCTCGAGGCCGCCGCCCTGTACGACCTCATCGAGCACCAGATCGCGCCGCGGTTCTACGACCGCGGGCCCGACGGGGTGCCGCACGCGTGGGTCGCCGACATCCGCCACACCCTCGCGACCCTCTCGCCCGAGCTCTCGGCCGAGCGGATGGTGCGCGAGTACGTCGATCGGCTGTACGTGCCCGCCGCGCGGGCCGAGTCGACCGTGAGCGCCGACGACTACGCGCCTGCCCGCGGGCTCGCCGCGTGGATCGCGCACGTTCGCCGCGCGTGGCCCGGGGTGCACGTCGCGCACGTCGAGTCGGGCGGCGTCGACGCGTCGCCGCACGTGGGCGAGGAGCTGCGCGTGCGCGCGTTCGTCGAGCTCGGCGAGCTCGCGTCCGAGGACGTCGCGGTCGAGCTCCTGCACGGGCGCCCGCGCGCCGGCGAGGAGCTCGCCGACGTCGAGGTCGTGCCGCTCGAGCTCGAGAGTCACGACCTCGGCAGGCCGGCCGTCTACACGGGGTCCGTGCGCTTCGAGCGCGCGGGCGCCTTCGGCTACACGGTGCGCGTCGTGCCGCGGCACCCGCTGCTCGCCTCGCACGCCGAGCTCGGTCTGGTGGCGCTCGCCGGATGACGCGCACGACCCTCGCGGCCCGCCGCCTCGCGCTGGCCGCCCTCTACTTCGTGCCCGGACTCGCGATCGCGTCGTGGGTGACCCGCACGCCCGCCATCCGCGACGCCCTGCACGCCTCGACCGCCGAGATGGGCCTCGTGCTGTTCGGCATCTCCGTCGGGTCGATGGCCGGCATCCTGTGCTCGGGTCCGCTCGTCATGCGCTTCGGCACGCGCCCCGTCATCTCGGTCGGCACGATCGCGGCCGTGCTCGGCATGCCGCTCGTCGGCATCGCGGCGGAGCTCGGCTGGGCACCGCTCGCCGCGGTCGGGCTCGGGGTGCTCGGCGCGGGGTGCGGCTCGGCCGAGGTCGCCATGAACGTCGAGGGCGCCGAGGTCGAGCGTCTCGGCGGGAGGTCGTTCCTCCCGGTGCTGCACGGATGCTTCAGCCTCGGCACCGTGGTCGGCGCGATCGCGGGCATCGGCTTCGCCTCCACGGGCTTCCCGGTGCTGTGGCATCTGCTCATCGCGACCGCCGTCGGGTTCGCCGCCGTCCTCCCGGCGCTCGGCGCCATCCCGTCGGGGCTCGGCAAGGAGCCCCGACGCGATCGCACCGCCCCGCGCGAGCCGCGCCCCGCCGTGTGGCGCGACCCGCGGCTGCTGCTCATCGGCGTTGTCATCCTCGCGATGGCCTTCGCGGAGGGCAGCGCCAACGACTGGCTGCCGCTCATCATGGTCGACGAGTACGGCCTCGACGAGGGCTGGGGCTCGACGGTCTTCGCGCTCTTCGCCGCCGCGATGACGGTCGGCCGCTTCTCGGGCGGCGTGCTCGTCGACCGCTTCGGGCGCCCGCGTGTGCTCGCGGTGAGCGCGCTGAGCGCCGTCGTCGGCGTCGCGCTCATCGCGTTCGGTCAGGGGCAGGCCCTCGCGCTCGCAGCGGTTGTGCTGTGGGGTCTCGGGGCCTCGCTCGGGTTCCCCGTCGCGCTCTCGGCGGCAGGCGCATCCGGACCCCACCCCACGGCGCGCGTCTCGCTCGCCGCGACGGCGGGCTACCTCGCGTTCCTCGTCGGCCCGCCGCTGCTCGGCTTCATCGGCGAGGAGGTCGGGCTCCGCGGCGCGATCCTCGTCTCTCTCGCGCTCGCGGCCGTCGCGGTCGTCGCGGCGGCGGGCATCGAGCCCCGGCGCGCACGCGCGCTCGAGGCGACGCCGGATCCGGAGCCCGCGTCCGAGGCCTGAGTCAGCGCGCGATGTCGGCGACCACGGCATCCGTGGCGCGGATGAGGTCGGCCGGCGCGAGGCCGAGGTCGAAGCCGCGGCGCCCGCCCGAGACGTAGACGACGTCCCACAGCTCGGCGGTCTCGTCGAGCACCGTCTCGTGGCGGGTCTTCTGCCCGATCGGGCTGATGCCGCCGACGACGTAGCCCGTGCGGCGCTCGGCGACCGCGGGGTCGGCCATGACGGCCTTCTTGCCGCCGACCGCCGCCGCGAGAGCCTTGAGGTCGAGCTTGCCGGTGACGGGCACGATGCCCACGACGAGACGCCCGTCGACGTCGGCGAGCAGCGTCTTGAACACCTGATCCGGGTCGAGTCCGAGCGCCGTCGCCGCCTCCATGCCGAAGTCGCGGTTGGCCGGGTCGTGCTCGTACGCGTGCTCGGTGAAGGGGATGCCGGCCGCCCTGAGCGCGGCCGTCGCGGGCGTGCCGGCCATCAGTCCGCCCGGAACAGCAGCATCGACGTGGGCGCCATCCGGAGCACCTCGCCCGGACGGTGCACCCCCTCGATGCCGCTGATGTCGTCGTGGCCGGAGTCCCACAGGAGCGTGTAGCGCTTGACGCCCTCGTGCGCCGGGAGGGTCACCGTGACATCCGTCTCGAGGCCGTGCACGACGAGCAGGATGCGGTTGAAGTCCTCGAACTCGGGGGTCGAGGCCGCGAGGTACTGCAGCGTGCGCTCCTCGGGGGAATCCCAGTCGTCGATGCCCATCGTCTCGCCGTCCTTGTTGTACCAGTCCATCTGGCTGGCGGACGGCGTGGTCTCGCCCCAGCGCCCGTAGCGCACGGGGCGCAGAGCCGGGTTCTCGCGGCGCAGGCGGATGAGCGTCTTGACGACCTCGAAGAGGTCCTCCTGCCATTCGCGACGATCCCAGCTGAGCCAGGTGAGCTCGGAGTCGTGGCAGTAGGCGTTGTTGTTGCCGCGCTGCGTGCGGCCGAACTCGTCTCCCGCCGTGAGCATCGGCACGCCGGCAGACAGCAGGAGCGTGCCGAGCAGGTTGCGCACGGCCTTGCGCCGCGTGGCGCGGATCTCCTCGTCTTGCGTCGGCCCCTCGGCGCCGTGGTTGAACGACTTGTTGTCGTCGGTGCCGTCGCGGTTGTCCTCGCCGTTGCCGAGGTTGTGCTTGCGGTCGTACGACACGAGGTCGGCGGCGGTGAAGCCGTCGTGCGCCGTGACGAAGTTGACGGACGCGAGCGGGCCGCGCTCGAGCGCGAACACGTGGTTCGAGCCGGCGAGGCGCCGCGCGAGCGAGCCGATGCCCTCGCTCGCGGTGCCCGTCTCGCGGGCCTGCGCGATGTCGCGCAGCCAGAAGTTGCGCATCCGGTCGCGGTAGCCGTCGTTCCACTCGGACCAGCCGGCGGGGAAGTTGCCCACCTGCCAGCCGCCGAGGCCCACGTCCCACGGCTCGGCGATCATCTTCACGCCCTGCAGCAGCGGGTCGTCGATGATCGCGTGCAGGAGCGGATGCTCGGGGTCGAACTCGGCGTTCTCGCCGCGCCCCAGCGTGGCGGCGAGGTCGAAGCGGAAGCCGTCGACCTGCACCTCCTCGGCCCAGTAGCGCAGCGAGTCGAGCACGAGCCGCTGCGTCACCTCGCGGCCGAAGTCCAGCGTGTTGCCGCACCCCGTGGTGTCGATGTAGCTCCCGTCGGCGTCCTGCCGGTAGTAGCTCGCGTTGTCGATGCCGCGGAACGAGCTCGTGGGGCCGCCGCGACCCTCCTCCGAGGTGTGGTTGTAGACGACGTCGAGGATCACCTCGATGCCCGCCTCGTGCAGCAGCTTCACCATGCCCTTGAACTCGCGCAGCACCGCCCCCGTGCCGCCGAACTGGGCTTCGCGCGTCGCATAGGCGGCGTGCGGGGTGAAGAAGTTCAGGGTGTTGTAGCCCCAGTAGTTGACGAGGCCCATCTTGGTGAGGCGCTGCTCGGAGACGAACTGGTGCACGGGCAGCAGCTCGACGGCGGTGACGCCGAGCTCCGTGAGGTAGGCCACGGTCGCGGGGTGCGCGAGGCCCGCGTAGGTTCCGCGCAGCTCCTCCGGCAGCTCGGGGTTGAGCTTCGTGAGGCCCTTCACGTGGGCCTCGTAGATCACGGTGTGATCGAGGGGCGTGCCGGGCTTCCGCGCCCCGCCCCAGTCGAAGGCGGTGTCCTGCACGTAGGAGCGCCATCCGCCGTCGCGCGTGCGGGCGAGGCCGCGCGCGTAGGGGTCGAGCAGGTAGCGGTCGGGGTCGAACGCGTGCGTCGGGCCCTCGGGGCCGTCGACGCACAGCGCGTAGGCGGTGCCGACCAGCAGCGACGGGCTCGTGACGCTCCACACGTCGCCCTCGCCCTTCGTGAGCGGCACGCGCTCGGCGACCCAGTCGGCGTCCTTCGCGTCGAAGACGCACAGCTCGATCGAGCTTGCGTTCGCACTCCAGACGCGCAGTTCGCCGCCGTCGCCGGTCATCCGCACGCCCAGGTTCCGGAGCGGGTCGGGGGCGGACATGACGTCTAGGTTAGGTGGTGCGCGTGACGTGCTTGTAAACGCTCTGGAGGTCCCGTGGCGGTCTACCTCGACCACGCCGCCACCTCGCCCATGACGGACGAGGTGCTCGCGGCGTACACGCAGGCGCTGCGCGTCGTGGGCAACCCCGCGTCGATCCACGGCGCAGGCCAGGCGGCGCGCGAGCTGCTCGAGACCGGCCGCGAGGCCGTCGCCCGGGCTCTCGGGGTCGACCCCGTCGAGGTCGTGCTCACGAGCGGCGGCACCGAGTCGGTCAACCTCGCGGTCAAGGGGATGTTCTGGGCGCGCAACCGGGGCGCCCGGCGCCCCCGCGTGATCGCCCCGCTCGGCGAGCACCACGCGACCCTCGACGCCGTCGCGTGGCTCGCCCGCCACGAGGGCGCGCGCGTCGACTGGGTCGAGCTCGACGCCGAGGGCCGCATCCGGCTCGACGCGCTCGCGGCGGCGCTCGCGACCGACCCCGACGACGTCGCCCTCGTGACGGCGCTGTGGGCGAGCAACGAGGTCGGCACCGTGCAGCCCGTCGAGGAGCTCGTGGCCCTCGCGCACCGGTACGGCGCGCCCGTGCACCTCGACGCGGTCGCCGCGTTCGGGCAGGTGCCGGTCGACGTGCACGCGGCGGGGGCGGATGCCGTGTCGGTCTCGGCGCACAAGGTCGGCGGACCCGTGGGCGTGGGCGCGCTCGCACTCGCCCGCACGGCGACCGTCGAGCCGCTCCTGCACGGCGGGGACCAGCAGCGCGGCCGCTCCGGCACGCAGGACGCCGCGGGCGCCGTGGCCTTCGGCGTCGCGGCGACGCGGGCCGTGGCCGATCTCCCTCTCGCGCGCGTCGCGGCGCTGCGCGACCGGCTCGTCGAGGGCGTGCTCGCCTCCGTCGACGGCGCCGTGCTGCGCGGCGCGCCCCCGGGCCCCGGGCGGGTGCCCGGAAACGCCCACTTCACCTTCGCGGGGGCCGACGGCGACGCCCTGCTTTACCTGCTCGACGCGGCCGGGATCGCCGTGTCGACCGGCTCGGCGTGCCAGGCGGGCGTCGCCGAGCTCTCGCACGTGCTGCTCGCGATGGGGGTGCCCGAGGCGGAGGCGCGCGGGGCGTTGCGCATCACCCTCGGCCACGACACGACCGACGCCGACGTCGACGCCCTCCTCGACGCCCTGCCGGACGCCGTGGCCCGCGCACGCGCCGCCGCATCCTGACGCCCAGCCTCCACCCGCATCCGCCGCGTACCCTTGACGGGTGAAGATCCTCGCGGCGATGAGCGGCGGCGTCGACAGCGCCGTCGCGGCCGCCCGCGCCGTCGAGGCCGGGCACGACGTCGTCGGGGTGCACCTCGCGCTCAGCCGTATGCCGGGCACGCTCCGCACCGGGTCGCGCGGCTGCTGCACGGTCGAGGACGCGATGGACGCCCGCCGCGCCGCCGCGAAGCTCGGCATCCCGTTCTACGTGTGGGACTTCTCGGAGCGCTTCCGCGCCGATGTGGTCGACGACTTCGTCGCCGAGTACGCCGCCGGGCGCACCCCCAACCCGTGCATGCGCTGCAACGAGCGGATCAAGTTCGCTGCGCTGCTCGACAAGGCCCTCGCGCTCGGCTTCGACGCCGTCGTCACGGGCCACTACGCCGAGGTGCGGCAGGGGCCCGACGGCCCCGAGCTGCACCGCGCCGCCGCGTGGGCGAAGGACCAGTCGTACGTGCTCGGCGTGCTCACGGCCGAGCAGCTCGCGCACGCGTGGTTCCCGCTCGGCGCGACGCCCTCCAAGGCCGAGGTGCGCGCGGAGGCGGAGGCCCGCGGCCTCTCGGTCGCCGCGAAGCCCGACAGTCACGACATCTGCTTCATCCCCGACGGCGACACGCGCGGCTGGCTGGCGGAGCGGGTCGGAGCACAGGAGGGCCCCATCCTCGACCGCGAGGGCAACCGGATCGGCACCCATCCGGGCGCCGCGGCGTTCACGGTGGGGCAGCGCAAGGGCCTCAACATCGGCTACCCGGCTCCCGACGGGCGCCCGCGCTTCGTGCTCGAGGTGCGCCCGAAGACCAACGAGGTCGTCGTCGGTCCGCGCGAGGCCCTCGCCGTCTCCGAGCTCGCCGGGTCCCGCCACACGTGGGCGGGAGCACAGCCCGCGGATGCCGCGGCCGGCTTCGCGTGCGAGGTGCAGGTGCGCGCGCACGCGGACCCCGTGCCCGCCGTCGCGCGCGTCGAGGCGGGCGAGCTCGTCATCCGCGTCGACGAGCCGATCGAGGGCGTCGCGCCCGGGCAGACGGCCGTCGTCTACGCCGGCACGCGCGTCGTGGGGCAGTGCACGATCGACCGCACAGTGTCGGCGGTGCCGGTGGACGCCTGAGTCCGCCGTCAACCCCCACCCCGCCCGTCGGACGCCGCCCGTAGGCTGGCACTCGTGGCACGAGGCGAAGAGTCCGAGCAGGTTCCCGAGCAGACGCGCGAGACGCTGCAGCGCGCGCACGCCGAGCACGAGGAGCTCACGACGCGCATCCTCGAGCTGCGCGAGGCGTACTACGAGCGCGACACGACCCTCGTGTCGGACGCCGAGTACGACGCGATGATGCACCGCCTCGAGGAGCTTGAGCGCGTGTTCCCCGAGCTGCAGGGCCAGGACTCGCCCACCCAGACCGTCGGCGGGGGAGCGCAGGCGAGCGGTCTCGCCACCATCCAGCACGCCGAGCGCATGCTGAGCCTCGACAACGTGTTCTCCGCAGAGGAGCTGCGTGAGTGGTGCGTCAAGACGCAGGCCGCCGCCGGCCGCCCCGTGCACTGGCTCACCGAGCTCAAGATCGACGGCCTCGCCATCAACCTGCGCTACGAGGACGGCGTGCTCACCTCCGCGGCGACGCGCGGCGACGGCCGCGTCGGCGAGCTCGTCACCGAGAACGCCCTGCGACTCGCGGATGTGCCCGAGCGGCTCTCCGGCACCGGGCACCCGGCGATCGTCGAGGTGCGCGGCGAGGTCTTCATCCCCGTCAAGGCGTTCGACGAGCTCAACGCCCTCCAGGCCGATCTCCGCGAGCGGGTCGTCGCCGAGGCCGAGCGGCGCGCGGCCGACCGGGGCGCAGAGTTCGACCGCGAGAAGGCGGAGCTCGCGGCCGCGCGGCGCTTCCCGGCGTTCGCGAACCCCCGCAACGCGGCATCCGGCGGCCTGCGCCAGCAGCTCGACAAGAAGGACGGTCTCGAGTTCGAGGCGGCGCTCGCGCGCATCGGCGCCCTGCGGCTCTACGTGCACGGCATCGGCGCGTGGCCCGATCCGCCCGTCGCTGCGCAGAGCGAGATCTACGACGTGCTCGCGGGGTGGGGCCTGCCCACGACGCCCTACAGCAGGGCGAGCGCCGACATCGACGGGGTGCTCGCGTTCGTCGAGCACTACGGTGAGCACCGCCACGACGTCGAGCACGAGATCGACGGCATCGTCGTCAAGGTCGACGAGCTCGCCCTGCACGACGAGCTCGGCGCCACGAGCCGCGCCCCGCGCTGGGCGATCGCCTACAAGTACCCGCCCGAGCAGGTGCAGACGAAGCTGCTCGACATCGTCGTCTCGGTGGGGCGCACCGGCCGCGCCACCCCCTTCGCGGTCATGGAGCCCGTGCGCGTCTCCGGGTCGACCGTGCGCCAGGCGACGCTCCACAACCAGGACGTCGTAAAGGCGAAGGGCGTGCTCATCGGCGACACCGTCGTGCTGCGCAAGGCGGGCGACGTCATCCCCGAGGTGCTCGGTCCCGTCGTCGAGCTGCGCGACGGCACCGAGCGCGAGTTCGTGATGCCCGAGAACTGCCCCGAGTGCGGCACCCCCTTGGCGCCCGCGAAGGAGGGCGACATCGACCTGCGCTGCCCCAACGCGCGCGCCTGCCCCGCGCAGGTGCGCGGCCGCGTCGAGCACATCGGCTCCCGCGGCGCCCTCGACATCGAGGGGCTCGGCGAGGTGAGCGCCGCCGCGCTCACGCAGGCGGAGGTCGGGGCGCCGCTCGAGACCGAGGCAGGCCTGTTCGACCTCACGCTCGAGCAGCTCATGCCGATCGAGGTCGTCGTGCGCGACGCCGAGACGGGCGAGCGCAAGGTGCTGCCCGACGGCTCCTACGACGTCCGCGCGCCGTTCCGCAAGATCGTGCAGCACGCGCGCAAGGGCCAGGAGGTCGTGGAGGGGCCCTCGGAGGTCGCCAAGACCCTCCTCGCGGAGCTCGAGAAGGCCAAGTCGAAGGAGCTCTGGCGCTTCCTCGTCGCCCTCAACATCCGCCACGTCGGGCCCGTCGCGGCGCGGGCGCTCGCCGACTGGTTCGGTTCCCTCGACGCCATCCGCGCGGCGAGCCGGGAGGAGCTCGCGGCCGTCGACGGCGTCGGGGGCATCATCGCCGACGCGGTGCTCGACTGGTTCTCCGTCGACTGGCACGTCGAGATCGTCGAGCGCTGGGGGGCTGCGGGCGTGCCGTGGGCGACGCCCGGGCATCCGGGACCCGGCCAGGCGGCGGCCGTCGACGGGCCGCTCTCGGGGCTCACGATCGTCGTGACGGGCGCGATGCCCGAGCACTCGCGCGACGAGGCACAGGAGGCCGTCATCCGCGCCGGCGGCAAGCCCGCGTCGAGCGTCAGCAAGAAGACGGACTACGTCGTCGTCGGCCCCGGTGCGGGGTCGAAGGCCGCCAAGGCGGCCGATCTCGGCATCCCGGTGATCGACGCCGACGACTTCAGCCGCTTCCTCGCGGAGGGCCCTCCCGACCGCTCCTGACGGGTGCGATCGCGGGGCCGACCGGGCGCCCCCGTTACGGCTGGGTTTCCGGCCTGGGTGGCGGACGCATGCCGGGAGTAGAATGCCCCATCGCTGCTGTGCGCTACTGGGAAGGGCAAACAGCTGTTCGAGATCGCATTGCTGTTGGTCGCCCCGGTGAATCACACCGGGGCCGTCGGCGTGCTCGCCCCGACCGTCGTCGCCGTCGGCGAGGCCCCCGCGCACGTGCAGGCCGACCCCGTGGGCGGCCCGTCGACGCCGATCGACGCGCTCCAGGGCATCGCCCTGCTCGATCGCCTCGACTCGATGCCGCGCGGCGACGTCCGCCTCTTCCTCGACACCCATCCGGACGCCGTGCGCGGCCTGCTCGCGTCGCCCCCGAGCGCCTCGGCGGTCGCCGCGTGGTGGGACAGCGCCCCCGCGTCCGGCCGCGGCATCCTGCGCTCGCTTGCGCCGCAGCTCGTCGGCAACCTCGAGGGCGTGCCGTACCGGGTGCGCGACCTCGCCAACCGCGACGTGCTCGCCGCGGCCGAGAGGGAGATCGACGCGCGGCTCACCGGGGTCGTCGGTCGCGCCGAGCGCGAGGAGCTCGCGGCCCGTCGGCACATGCTCGGCGAGGTGCGCCGGGCGCTCACGGCGGGTGAGGGGCGCCGGCTCATCGGGCTCGACGTCACGGGGGAGGGGCGCGCGGTCGTGGCCGTCGGCGACATCTCGAACGCCGACTACGTGACCTACCTCGTCCCCGGCATGTTCTTCGGCGTCGACGCCCAGATCGAGGCGTGGACGGCCACGGCGCAGGACCTCGTCGACGAGCAGAAGCGCCGCCTCGCCGCCGCGGGGGAGGAGGCCACGGTCGCCGCCGTCGCGTGGATCGGCTACACGACCCCGAGCCTCGTCAACGTCGCCTCGATGGAGCTCGCGCGCGAGGGGCGCGACGCTCTCACCGCCTCCCTGCAGGGCCTCCGGGCGGAGCGGGGCGACCGCCAGCCGCACCTCGCGGTGCTCGCGCACTCCTACGGCTCGACGGCGGCGCTCCTGTCGCTCGAGGAGCACGACGTGAGCGTCGACGCGCTCGCCGTGGTCGGCTCGCCCGGCAGCCCCGCGCGCCACGCCTCCGAGCTCCACGTGACGGGCGGCAACGTCTGGGTCGGCGCGGCGGAGTGGGACCCGATCCCCGCGTCCGGCGTCTTCGGCAGCCAGCCCGCATCCCGCGCCTACGGTGCACGCCTGTTCTCGGTCGCGCCCGGCATCGACCCCGCCACCGGGCAGCGCCTCGGGGGCGCCGTCACGCACAACGACTACTTCGCGCCCGGCAGCATGTCGCTGCGCAACCTCGCGCTCATCGCGATCGGACAGGGTGGGGACGTGATCGGCCCCGACCACGCGCGCGGCGACTTCGCGCGGGCCCTCACCCGCATCCGGTGACCGGGGGTCCGCGCCCGCCCTCGTAGGATGGAAGGCGTGTCTGAGATCACCCCTGACCTCGTGCGCCACCTGGCGCACCTCGCGCGCATCGGGCTGACCGACGAGGAGGTGGAGCGCCTCACGGGCGAGCTCGGCCAGATCGTCGACGCGGTGGCCACGGTGCGCCAGGTGGCGACCCCGGACGTCCCCGCCACGAGCCACCCGATCGCCCTCGGGACGGTCACCCGTCCCGACGTCGTCGGCGCGACGCTCACGCCCGACGAGGCCCTCGCGGGCGCACCGGAGCGCGACGGCGACTACTTCAAGGTGACCTCGATCCTGGGGGAGGAGCAGTGAGCCTCGTCACGAAGCCGGCCGCTGAGCTGGCGGCCATGCTCGACGCCGGGGAGGTGTCGAGCGTCGAGGTCACGCAGGCCCACCTCGACCGCATCGCCGAGGTCGACGGCGCCGTGCACGCGTACCTGCACGTCAACGAGACGGCCATCGACACCGCGGCCGCGATCGACAAGAAGCGCGCCGAGGGCACGGCCTCCGGCCTCGCGGGCGTGCCCGTCGCCATCAAGGACGTGCTCTGCACGATCGACATGCCCTCCACCTCGGGCTCCAAGATCCTCGAGGGCTGGATCCCGCCGTACGACGCGACCGTCGTCGCCCGCATGCGCGCGGCCGGTCTCGTGCCGCTCGGCAAGACCAACATGGACGAGTTCGCGATGGGCTCCTCCACCGAGCACTCGGCCTTCGGCAACACGCACAACCCGTGGGACCTCTCGCGCATCCCCGGCGGCTCGGGCGGCGGCTCGGCCGCGGCCGTCGCAGCGTTCGAGGCCCCGCTCGCGCTCGGCTCCGACACCGGCGGCTCGATCCGTCAGCCCGCGGCCGTCACCGGCTCGGTGGGGGTCAAGCCCACCTACGGCGGCGTCTCGCGTTACGGCGCGATCGCGCTCGCGTCGTCGCTCGACCAGGTCGGCCCCGTGACGCGCACGGTGCTTGACGCGGGCCTGCTCCACGACGTCATCGGCGGCCATGACCCGCATGACTCGACCTCGATCCCGGATGCGTGGCCGTCGTTCGCGGAGGCCGCGCGCGCCGGTCGGCGCGAGGGCGCCCTCAAGGGCCTGCGCGTCGGCATCGTGACTGAGCTCGCGGGCGGCGAGGGCTTCCAGCCCGGCGTCGTGCAGCGCTTCGAGGAGGCGCTCGCGCTGCTCGAGGCGGAGGGTGCGGAGCTCGTGCCCGTCTCGGCCCCGTCGTTCCAGTACGCGATCGCCGCGTACTACCTGATCCTGCCGGCGGAAGCGTCGAGCAACCTCGCGAAGTTCGACTCGGTGCGCTTCGGCCTGCGCGTCACGCCTGAGGGCCAGCCGACCGTCGAGGACGTCATGTCGGCCACGCGCGAGGTGGGCTTCGGCGACGAGGTGAAGCGCCGCATCATCCTCGGCACCTACGCCCTCTCGGCGGGCTACTACGACGCCTACTACGGTTCCGCCCAGAAGGTGCGCACGCTCATCCAGCGCGACTTCGCCTCGGCGTTCGAGAAGGTGGACGTGCTCGCGACGCCGTCGGCGCCGACCACGGCGTTCCCGCTCGGCTCGAAGGTCGACGACCCGCTCGCGATGTACCTCAACGACCTCACGACGATCCCGGCGAACCTCGCGGGTGTGCCCGGCATTTCGCTTCCCTCGGGCCTCGCGCCCGAGGACGGGCTGCCGGTCGGCATCCAGTTCATGGCGCCGGCGCGTGAGGATGCGCGGCTCTACACCGTGGGTGCGGCCCTCGAGCAGCTGCTCGAGGCGAAGTGGGGCGGCCCGCTGCTGGCGCAGGCGCCCGCCCTGTAGCCCGCGGATCCCGCCGCGACCTCCCACGGCGCGAGCCACCGCACGCTCGTGCCCTCGTCCTGCGGCCAGCCCTCGGGCGCGTCCTGCCACGCCTCCTGCCGCCCATACGGCAGCAGGTCGACGAGCTCGAAGGTGTGGGTGAGCTGCTCCGAGCCCCGCCCCGTCGTGTGCCACGTGCGGTACACGGTGTCGCCGTCGCGCAGGAAGACGTCGGCGGCGAACGCGCCGCCGCGCGGGGCGTCGACGTCGGCTCCGAACGGGCTGTCGTAGGTGGAGTACCACTCCATCCGGTTGCCGACCCTGTCGCGGTAGGCGAGCAGCTCGTCGGTCGGCGCCTGCGCCACGATCACGTAGCGCGCGTCATAGGGCTCGAGGAACTCGAGCCGTGTGAACTGCGCCGTGTAGCTCGTGCAGCCGAAGCACTGCCACTCGGCGCCGACCTCCCACATGTGGTGGTAGGTGATGAGCTGACGTCTGCCCTGGAAGACGTCCACGAGGCGCACGGGCCCGTGTTCGCCGACGAGCGTGTAGTCGGGCAGCTCGACCATCGGCAGGCGCCTGCGCTGCGCCGCGATCGCGTCGAGCTCGCGGGTGGCGGCCTTCTCGCGGACGCGGAGCTGTTCCAGCTCGCGACGCCACGTGTCCTGGTCGACGACGGGGGGGGGGGGGGGGGGAAAAAAAAGGGAAAAACACCGGGGGGACCACCGGGAAGGGCCAAAGGGGGTAGCCCGGGTAAGGGTGAAAAAAAAAAAGGGGGGGGGGGGGGGGGGGGG
>RDDZ01000050.1 GCA_003852775.1 Microbacteriaceae bacterium
CCCTTGTCGACGCCGATCTCGCGCAGCGCATGTCCGACCGGGGGGTGCGGATCCTGCAGGCGACCGATGCGGGCGAGCTTCTGCCGCGCGTCGCCACCACGCCCGACTTCTTCGAATGCCGCTTCTGCCCATGGTCCGAGCGCTGCTGGGGGCTGCCGGCATGAGCGACGACGGCATCCTGCACTTCAACCCGTGGATGGACTTCAACGATGGCCCGCCGTCCGAGAACCCGTTCGGCTGCGATCCCGACCGCGAGCAGATCGCCATCTTCCTAGACACCGTGTTCAGCTGGTGCGAGGGGCTGATCCCGCTGCGCGGCTTCGTCGACAAGGGTCAGGGCCGGGACGGCAAGCCGCACAACATCTGGATCCCCGCTGACGACACCGCGCCCGACAAGCTCGCGACCTTTGCCGCATGGGCGAACCGCGAGGGCGCCGCCGTCTATGTCATTCCCGGCACGGTCGCCGAGCAGGGGCAGGCCCGCGCCGCCGATGTGCTGCAGATGCAGGCCATCGTGGTCGATCTCGACGCGGGCGACATCCCGGCGAAGTTGGACCATGTCACCCGCCACCTCGGCGCGCCGACGCTCATCATCGAAAGCGGCGGGCGCACGCCCGAGGGTGCGGCGAAGCTGCACGTCTGGTGGAAACTGACCGAACCGGCCGAGGGGGAGGATCTGGCCACCCTCTGCCGCCTGCGCGGCGAGATCGCCGTGAAGGTCGGCGGCGACACGCATTTCCGCTCGGCGCACCAGCCGATCCGGGTGCCCGGCACGGTCTATCACAAGCACGGCCATCAACGCCTCGTGCAGATCCGCGAACATCGCGACGTCGAGGTGGATCTTGCGGATTTCGCCGAAAAGGTCGCCGAGATGCCCCCGCTGCCCGGCGTGGGTTTTTCCACCGACCTCACAGCACCGGTGTCGAAACCCGGCATCGACGCGGTGCTCACCACACCGGTGCGGGAGGGCGCGGTCGATGAGTGGTCCCGCTTTCAGGGGGCCAGCGCCGCCATCGGTCACTACGTCCGCCTTGTGCACGAGGGCCGCCTCGACCCCTTCGCGGGCTGGGAGGCGATCTGCGGCTACAACGCCGCCATGCTGCGCCCGTCTTGGCCGCTCGATCGGCTGCAGGCCGAGTCCGAACGCCTCTGGGCGCTGCATGTGAAGCGCAACGGCCCGCCGCTCCTGCGCGCGGCCCACGTCGATGCCCCGGCCAGCCCGCTGCCGACCTTCAGCCTTGGCGCGCTCCTCGACGACACGAGCCCGATGCCCGAGGACATCATCGGACCCCGCGTGCTGACCCCGGGCGGGCTCCTGGTGCTGGGCGGCGCGCCCAAGGTCGGCAAGAGCGACTTCCTGATCTCATGGCTCGTGCACATGGCCGCTGGCGTGCCGTTCCTCGGCTTCACGCCGCCCCGGCCGCTGCGCGTGTTCTATCTGCAGGCCGAGATCCAGTATCACTACCTGCGCGAGCGCATGCAGCAGATCGCGCTGCCCGCCACCGTGATCGCCGCCGCGCGCGACACCTTCATCGCCACGCCGAAGTTGAAGCTGCTGCTCGACGCGGAGGGCGTCGCCCGCGTGGCCGAGGCGATCCGGGCCGCATTCGCCGACGCGCCGCCCGACATCATCGTCATCGACCCGATCCGCAATCTCTTCGACGGCGGACCCGAGGGGGGCGGCGAGAACGACAACACCGCCATGATGTTCTTCCTGAAGGACCGGGTGGAGCTCTTGCGCGAGGCGGTCAATCCGGACGCGGGCGTCATCCTCGCCCACCACACCCGCAAGGCCACCAAGCATCAGGTCAAGGACGATCCCTTCCTCGCGCTCTCCGGCGCCAGCGCGCTGCGCGGCTTCTACACCTCGGGGCTGCTCATGCACCGGCCCGACGAGGACAGCACCATCCGCAAGCTGGAGATCGAACTGCGCAACGGCCCCGTTCTGCCGGGCAAGCTCATCGACAAGGTGAACGGCGAGTGGGTCGAGTTGAACCCGATGAACGAGCGCCTGGTGCGCAAGGAGGTTGGTGCCAAGCTGGATGCGGAGCGGCTGCGCAAGGGCGACGTGATCCTCACGATCCTGCACGAGGAAGCGGCGGCCGGGCGGCTCTACACGACCACGCAGTTCGGTGAGGCCTTCGAGAACAAGGCAGGCCTCGGCAGCAAGTACACGATCCGCGACCGGATCGGCGTGCTGACGACGAAGGGGCAGATCAAGTTTCTTCGCGATGGCCGTCCCTTCGGCATGGCCGTGGTGCGCTCCCGCTTCGGCTTGGC
>RDDZ01000122.1 GCA_003852775.1 Microbacteriaceae bacterium
AAGCGACGTGGCTCGCTGACGATCTGGTTTGATCCGTCGATGATCTGGTCGCCGCTGACCTGCCCCGGGATTTTTCCTCCAGATGCGATTAGAGTCCGGCCCAACTTGAGGACGGACAATGAAGCGAACGAGATTCACGGACGAACAGATCATCGGCATCCTGGCAGAGCATGAGGCAGGCGCGAAGTGCGCTGACCTGTGCCGCAAGCACGGCATGTCGGAAGGCACCTTCTACAACTGGAAGGCCAAGTTCGGCGGCATGACGGTGTCGGAGGCGAAGCGGCTGAAGGGGCTCGAGGATGAGAACGCCAAGCTGAAGAAGCTGCTGGCCGAGCAGATGCTGGATCTGGCGGCGATGAAGGACCTGGTTGCAAAAAAGTGGTAGGGCCCGCCGTGAAGCGTGAAGCCGTTGCGTATCTTCGGGCCGAGCATGGCCTCTCGGAACGGCGGGCCTGTCACATCGTCGGCGCGGATCGAATGATGATCCGCTATCGATCCCGACGCGCGCCGGATACGGCGTTACGCGGTCGGTTGCGGGACTTGGCCAACGAGCGCCGGCGGTTCGGTTACCGGCGCTTGTTCGTATTGCTGCGCCGCGAGGGCGAGCCCTCGGGGATCAATCGGATCTATCGGCTCTACCGCGAAGAAGGGCTGACGGTGCGCAAGCGGAAGGCGCGGCGCAAGGCGGTCGGAACACGGGCCCCTATCCTGGTCGAGGCGCGGCCCAATGCACGCTGGTCGCTGGATTTCGTCCATGACCAGTTCGATTGCGGGCGAAGATTCCGGGTGCTGAACATCGTCGATGACGTGACCCGGGAATGTTTGGCGGCGATCCCGGACACCTCAATCTCGGGGCGGCGCGTGGCGCGAGAACTGGCCGCCCTGATCGAACGCCGCGGAAAGCCCGGGATGATCGTCTCTGACAACGGCACCGAACTGACCAGTAACGCGATCTTAACCTTTGCCGCCGATCGCGACATTGAGTGGCATTACATCGCCCCGGGCAAGCCGATGCAGAACGGATTTGTGGAAAGTTTCAACGGGCGGATGCGGGACGAGCTGCTCAACGAGACCATGTTCCGCAACCTGGCCCATGCCCGTATCGTGATCGCCGCCTGGGCTGCCGACTACAACACCGAACGCCCGCACTCGGCCTTGGACTACCAGGCCCCGGCTGACTACGCGCGGACCCTGACCGCCGCAATCGCCCGCCCCGCTGCGCGAGATGAAAGCTCCGCGCGTCGGGCGATTGCTCAACCTGCGCCAATTGGCGTAAACACTAACCGGGCTCCGGTCGCGGCTGGATGAAAGTTCAGGGGCAGGTCACCGCCTCCGAGCGGCAAACGAGGCCGCCAGCAAGCTTACAGCGATGCGGCCATCCAGGCTTGCCTGACGCTGAAAGTGCAGTTTGGCATGCCGTTGCGGCAGGTGACGGGCTTTGTCGAAAGTCTGCTCGGTCTGGCGGGGCTGGACTGGGCGGTTCCGGATTACAGCACGCTATGCCGCCGACAGAAGACCCTGACGGTGGATATTCCCTATCGGGGTGGCCACGGCCCGTTACACCTGCTGATCGACAGCACCGGCATCAAGGCGGAGGGCGAAGGCGAGTGGAATGCCCGCAAGCACGGTGGCACCAAGCGGCGCATCTGGCGCAAGGTTCACATCGCGGTCGATGAGGAAACGCTGGAGGTGCGGGCCGTCGAGGCGACCGGGAGCGATATCGGTGATGCGCCGATGTTACCGGAATTGCTCAGCCAGATCCCACCCGATGAGGACATCGGCTCCGTGACTGGCGACGGGGCTTTTGATACCCGCAAGTGCCATGACGCAATTGCGGATCGAGGGGCAGAGGCGATCATCCCGCCGCGCAAGAATGCCCAACCCTGGAAGCCGACAACTGCCGGCGCGTGCGCCCGCAACGAAATCCTCCGGGCCGTCAAATATCTCGGTCCGGCGATCTGGCGACGATGGAGCGGGTACCACCGCCGAAGCCGCATCGAGGCAAAGATGCATTGTGTAAAACGTCTGGGTCAGAGCCTCATGGCGCGGGACTTCGACCGGCAGGTCGCCGAGATCCAAATCCGCTGCGCCGTCATGAACCGTTACACGGCTCTCGGCACGCCCACGACAATGGCCGCAGGATAAGTCTGTCCAAGGAAAGGGGAACTATACCCAAAGCACCTTTTGCGCAACAAAGCCTCAGGAGACTACAGTATGATCGATCCCGCGACGCTGCTTACATATTGCGCAATT
>RDDZ01000058.1 GCA_003852775.1 Microbacteriaceae bacterium
GCCGGAGTCACCTTCACCTCAATCAGCGGCGGTGGCCTTCACTCGGTGGCGTTGGGGTCTGACGGCAACACCTACGCCTGGGGTCAGAACTACTATGGTCAGCTCGGCGACGGCACAAACACCGACAGCAACACCCCAGTGCAGGTGCTCGGCGATGTTGTGGTGACCAGCATCACCTTTGACGGCGTAGAGGGCACGAACCTCGTCGACAACGGCGACGGCACCTGGTCAGTCGACACCCCTACGCACGCCGAGGGTGCCGTCGATGTTGTGGTCTCGTACACCTGGAACAACATCGCCCAGACCCCGGTCACTTACACGGGCGGCTACACGTATACGCCGATCCCGGTGGCTCCGACGATCACGAACCCCACCGATCAGTCGGTCACCGATGGTGACACCGCGACCTTCACCGTCACCACCACCGGCACCCCGACCCCGACCGTCACCTGGGAAGTCTCACGCGACGGCGGCACCACCTGGGAGCCGATCACCGCAGACCCGGCAGCCACCCCGGCAGCAGACGGGCTCACCCTCTCCGTGGTCGGCACCAGCGCAAACGACGGCTACCAGTACCGCGCAACCGCGACGAACAGCGCGGGAGATGCAACCAGTCAGAGTGCAAAGCTGACCGTTACTCCGAAAGCGGGCACTGAGTTGGCGTTCACCGGAAGTGAAGCTACTCCCGCATTCCTGATCGCGGCCCTCGTCGCGTTGTTGCTCGGCGCGGGGCTCGTCACCGCGAACCGCGTGGCGAAGCGGCGCGTGAACCGCTAGTCACCCTGCTCTGCCTCCTTCGCCGCTCACGTTGGTGAAGGAGGCAGAGGGGCGTGAGGAAACGAACTGGTGACAGGTTCGGTTTAGGCCGCGAGTGTGAGCGGCTCGGCTAGCTTGGCTTCGAACTCGATGGGCGTCAACCCGCCGAGGGTGTCCTGGGCTCGTTGGCGGTGATACTTCCGCTCGATCCAAACGACGATGGCGAGTCGCAGCTCCTGCCGGGTCGCCCACCGCTGCTGGTTGAGAACGTTCGTTTGCAGGAGCGACCAGAAGCTTTCCATTGCGGCGTTGTCTCCGGCAGCGCCGACTCTTCCCATCGATCCGACCATGTCGTGGCGGCGCAACTCGCGGGCCATCGCGCGGCTGCGGAACTGGCTGCCCCTGTCGGCGTGCAGGATGCAGCCGGCGACCTCACCGCGGCGCGCGACAGCATTTCGGACGGCGTCTACGGCGAGTTTCGCGGTCATCCGATCTGAGATCGAGTACCCGTCGATTCGGTTGGAGAACACGTCCTTGATCGCGCAGCAGTAGAGCTTGCCTTCGCTCGTCCAGTGCTCCGTGATGTCCGTGAGCCAGAGCCGGTTCGGTGCATCGGCGCGGAACACGCGCTGGACGTGGTCGTCGAACACGGGCGGCCCGGCCTTCTTCCCCTTCCCGCGTCGCCGGCGTTGCGCGGACGAGAGAATCCCCGCCTGCGAGCACAGCTTCCACGCCGTCCGCCGGCTCATCCGCCACCCCGCTCGGCGGGCCTCGTCGGCGAGGTATCGGTAGCCGAACGTCGGGTCCTCGTGGTGCGCATCATGCAGCGCATTGATCCGATATGCGCGGAGCACGTCTGAGATGTGCTCGTTGGCGATGGTGAGGAGCGGGGCGGCACCGGATGTGTGCGTCATTGCAGCTCTTTCATGATCTGAAATACGGATTCGTATTGTGAAAGATGGAAGGCGGTCTTCCGTCGGGGAATCAACCTGCGGGGGCGCCCCCCATCGCGCGCGGCGGAGACCGGGATAGCCTGGCCGCGTGGGCCACCCGCCGGAACGCGCACCCGAGCCGGAGCCGTCGACGGCATCCGGTGCCCTCGCGCGGCGCCTCACCCTCGCGGACGCCGTCGTCATCGGGCTCGGCTCGATGATCGGCGCGGGCGTGTTCTCGGCCTTCGCGCCGGCCGCCGCGACCGCGGGCGCGGGCCTCCTCGTCGGGCTCGTGATCGCCGGGTTTGTGGCCTTCTGCAACGCGACCTCGTCGGCCCAGCTCGCCGCCCAGTACCCGACCTCGGGCGGCAGCTACGTCTACGGCCGCGAGCGCCTCGGACCCTGGCCCGGCTTCCTCGCGGGCTGGTCGTTCGTCGTCGGCAAGACCGCGAGCTCGGCCGCGATGGCGCTCACCTTCGCCGCCTACGCGGTGCCGGACGCGTGGGCCACGCCCGTCGCGATCCTCGCCGTCGTCGCCCTCACGGTCGTCAACGCGCTCGGCGTCACGCGCACGGCCGCCGTCGCGCGCGTGCTCGTCGCGATCGCCCTCGTCGCTCTCGCCGTCGCCGTCGCGATCGGGTTCGCGGGTGCGGGCGGCGCGGCATCGCCGTCACCCGGCGTCGAGGCGACCCCCTACGGCGTGCTGCAGTCGGCCGGTCTGCTGTTCTTCGCGTTCGCGGGCTACGCGCGCATCGCCACGATGGGCGAGGAGGTGCGGGACCCCGCACGCACCATCCCGCGCGCGATCGTCACGGCGCTCCTCATCGTGCTCACCGTGTACGCGCTCGTCGCCGTCTCCGCCCTCGGGGCGCTCGGGGCGGGCGGGCTCGCCGCCTCCGCCGCTCCCCTCGCCGACGTCGCCGCGACGAGCGGGGCGGCATGGCCCGGCGTCGTGGTGCGGATCGGCGCGGCCGCGGCAGCCCTCGGTGCGCTGCTGGCGATGATCGCGGGCGTCGGCCGCACGACCCTCGCGATGGCGCGCACGCGCGACCTGCCGCGGTGGCTCGCGGCGGTGCATCCGCGGTCCCGGGTGCCGCACCGGGCCGAGCTCGCGCTCGGGGCGGTCGTGTGCGTGCTCGTCGCCACGACCGACCTGCGGGGCGCGATCGGGTTCTCGAGCTTCGGCGTGCTGCTGTACTACCTCGTGGCGAACGCCGCGGCGCTCACGCAGGACGCCGCCCACCGCCGCTACCCGCGCGCGCTCGCCGTCGCGGGGGTCGTCGGGTGCGTCGCGCTCGTGGCGACGCTCCCGCCGGAGTCGATCGTCGCGGGCGTCGTCGTGATCGCCGTGGGCGCGGGCTACCGCGCTATCCGGCTGCGCCGAGCACCTGACGCAGGAGCGGCATGAGCTGCTCGCGCACGACGGCCGGATGCTCGGGGTGCCACTGCACGGCGGCGACCGGCGCGTCGACGTGCTCGATCGCCTCGACCGTGCCGTCGGCGGCACGGGCGGTGACGCGCAGCCCCTCGCCGAGCTCCTTGACGGCCTGGTGGTGGGAGCAGCGCACGGGGGCGGATGCGCCCAGGCGCGCGATGCCGGTGTCTTCCACGGCGTCGACGTGGGTCTCGACGAAGGGGTCGTCGCCTGTCACGACGTGACCCGTCATGTGCTCGTGGAGCGTGCCGCCGAGGGCGACGTTGAGCTGCTGGAGACCGCGGCAGATCGCGAAGAGCGGGCGACGCTGCTCGACCGCCTCCCGCATCACCTCGAAGGTGACGCGGTCGGCCTCCGGCTCGTGCACGCCGCTGCCGGGGTACTCGGTGAGCCCGCCGTAGAACGCCGGGTCGACGTCCTCACCGCCCATGACGAGCACGAGGTCGGCCGCGCGCGCGGCAGCAAGCACCTCGTCCACGGGCCGCTCCGCGGCGGCGACGAGCTCCGTCCGCCAGCCCTCCGCGGCGAGCGTGTCGACCACGCCCTGGTTGAGCTTGTCGAGCTCCTCCTGGAACTTCGGCAGATGCGGACGCGAGGTGCGGATGTGGAGCACGAGCACACGCGGCGAGACGGTCATGCTCCGAGTGAATCAAGAACCGGCGACGGGTGCGAATCGGCCCCGTGCCCTCAGCGCCGCGCGAAGTCGGGCGCGTGCTCGGGGCGGCGGCCGACCGCGAGCAGCCTCGCGGGGATCGCGCCGAGCGCCGGCAGCCGATCGAGCAGGCGCACGAGGGAGCGCGGCGGTTCGAGCCCCTCACCCCTCGTGACGACCCGCCCGAGCGCACGGTGCAGGACGCGCTGGAGGCGCTGCGTGAAGACCGCGGCGGATGCGCGGCGCCGCTGCACGGCGGCGAGGTCGCGCTCGGTGAGCGTCCCGTCGAGCAGAGGCCGCGCGAGCATCGCCGCCGCCGCGACGCCGTCCTGCACGGCGAGGTTCACGCCGACACCGCCGACGGGCGACATCGCGTGGGCGGCGTCGCCGATGCACAGCAGCCCGTCGAGATGCCACCGGCTCAGGCGGTCGAGCCTGACGTCGAGGAGCTTCACGTCGCCCCACGCGAGGCGGGACGCCGCCTCCGCCGCGACGGGGATCGCCTTCGCGGCCGCGCGCCGGAGGGGTTCGATGCCCGCGGCCCGGAGGGCGGCATCCGCCCCCTTCGGGATGAGGCAGCCCATCTGCACGTAGCCGGCCCGCGGGATGACGACGAACAGCCGCCCGTCGGCCGAGGTCGGCAGCACCGACTCCTCGACGGCGCCAGAGGTGTCGAGCCGGAACCACCACAGGTCGAACGGCACGCGGAAGGCGGTGACCGCGAGCCCCGCCCTCTCGCGCACGCGCGACCAGCGTCCGTCGGCCGCGATCGTGAGGTCCGCCCGCAGCTCGTGATCGCCGTCCGGGCCGCGATACCGCACCCCCGCGACGCGCGATCCGTCGCGCACGAGGTCGGTGAACTCGGCGTTCCGCAGCAGGCGGAACATCGGCTCGCGCTCCCCCGCCGCGGCGAGGATCGTCAGGAAGTCCCACTGCGGCGCGAGAGTGATGTACGGGTACCTCACCTTGAGCCGCGTGAGGTCGGCGACCGCGATGCGCTGCCCGCCCTCGGTGCGCGCCACGAGGCGGCGGATCTTCGCGTGCGGGATCGCGGCGAACTCCTCGAAGAGCCCGAGCTCGTCGAGCAGCTCGAGCGTCGTGGGATGCACGGTGTCGCCGCGGAAGTCGCGCAGGAAGTCGCCGTGCTTCTCGAGCACCGTCACCTCGACGCCCGCGCGGGCGAGGACGAGCCCCGCCATCATCCCCGCGGGGCCTCCCCCGACGACGACGCACCCGGTCCGCTCGGCCATCATCGACCTCCTCGAGCTGGCCTCCACCCTGCCCCATCCCCGACTAGGCTGGAAGTCAGGAGCGCCGGGAAGTCTGGTCGGCCGCGGCCCACGGGGTCGTGACGCCCCTGACCGACGGGATCCCATGCGCATCCTCCGTTCCGAACGCGCCGCGGCGGTGCTGCTGCTCACAGCGGCCGCCCTCGGCCTCCTCGCCGCCAACTCCCCCCTCGCGGCGCTCTTCGCCGACCTCAAGCACGCGCACCTCGCCATCCCCGGCACGCCGCTCGACCTCTCCGTCGGCCACTGGATCAGCGACGGCCTGCTCGCCGTCTTCTTCTTCGTCGTCGCCGTCGAGCTCAAGAACGAGCTCACCGTCGGGCAGCTCAACACCGTCGCGAAGGCGATCCGGCCCGCCGTCGCAGCGCTCGGCGGCGTCATCGTGCCGGCCGTCATCTACCTCGCCATCACGTGGGGCTCCGGCTACGAGCGCGGATGGCCCATCCCCACCGCCACGGACATCGCGTTCGCGCTCGGCATCCTCGCCGTGTTCGGCACGGGCATCCCGTCGCGCCTACGCATCTTCATGCTCGCGCTCGCGATCCTCGACGACATCGTCGCGATCGTCATCATCGCCCTGTTCTTCACGCACCAGCCCGACCTGCTGCTGCTCGCCTTCGCCGCGGTCGCCGTCGTGATCTTCGGGCTCCTGAGCCGCGCCCTCCAGACGCGGTGGCGCGTCGTCGTGATCATCGCGATGATCGCCCTCGCGCTCGTCGCCTGGGCGCTCACCTACCTCTCGGGCGTCCACGCGACGCTCGCCGGCGTGGCACTCGGACTCGTCATGGCGCGCGTCCCGGGCCTGCGGGTGCGCCACGCGCTCGAGCCCGTCACGAACGGCGCGATCCTGCCGCTCTTCGCGTTCGCCGCCGCCCTCGTGCCGGTGCCCACCGTGGGCATCGGGCAGCTCGCGGCGCCCTTCTGGGGCATCCTCGTCGCGCTTCCGGTCGGCAAGATGATCGGGATCGCGCTCGGCGGCTGGCTCTCGACGTTCCTCGGGCCGAGGAACGCGCGCCCCCACCTGACCTTCTCGGGCCTCACGACCGCGGGAGCGCTCGGCGGGATCGGCTTCACGGTGTCGCTGCTCATGAACGAGCTCGCCTTCGCCCGCACCCCCGAGGTCGCCGACGAGGGCACCCTCGCCGTACTGCTCGGCTCGAGCATCAGCATCGTCGTCGCGGCGATCATGGTGGCGCGGCTCGCCGCCTACTACCGCGGGCTGCGGCGCCTGCGCCGCGACGCGCACGAGCGCACGGGCATCCCGCCCCGCGACTGACACGCCGCACCGACGGGCGATGGGGGTCGTCGTTCCACGCGTGGCGCGACTCGACGACGTCAGCCCGCGGCGAGCGCGTCGACCAGGTACGGGCGGAGGGAGCCCCACCCGGCGCCCGCCGCGGCGGCGCGCTGACGCTCGGCGCCGGTGCCCTCCTCGAGCACTCGCTGCAGCAGGCGCTCGATGACGGCGAGATCCTCGTCCGACGAGTCGAGCACCTCGAGCAGCTGCCGCACCGCGGCCGCGATCGAGACCATGCCCCCGCCTCCGGGCGTCGCGACGCTCTCGGAGAGACCGAAGCGGGCCGCGTGCCAGAGCGCAGCGTCGACGAGCTCCGGCTCGTACCCGGGGACGGCATCCGGGTCGCGCAGCGCCCGCGACACGAGGCCGCGCGCGATGAGCGCGGCGAGCAGGGCGTCGTCGGCCGTGAGCTGCGAGTCGACGACACGCAGCTCCACCGTCGGGTAGCGCGACGAGAGCCGCACGTCCCACGCGACGGTCGCCTCGTCGCGCGTGCCGCCGACGCCGACGAGCGCGCGCGAACGTGCGGAGTACTCCTCGGCGGTGGCGACGTCGGGCGGGCAGCCGCCGGTCGTCCACCGACGCAGCAGGATGGCGCGCCAGCTCGCGAAGCCCGTGTCGTCGCCGCACCACCAGGGCGCGTTGCCCGAGATCGTCTTGAGGAACGGCAGCCAGGCCGCGAGGCTGCGCAGCGCCCGCACCCCGGCATCCGGATCCGGCACGCCGACGTGCACGTGCACGGCCGCCACCTGATGCTCGTCGATGAGGGACGCGTGACGGTGGGCGAGGTCCGCATAGCGGTCACCCGGCGTGAGGGTGGGGTGGTGCTGCGCGCGGAACGGCGTGCCCATGCCCGCGGCCACGACCCCGGCGCGCTCGGATGCCGCGGCGAGCCCGGTGCGGAACTCGAGCAGCTGCTCGCGCGCCTCGTCGCCCGACTCGCAGATGCCCGTGGCGTGCTCGACCTGGCTCGCGAGGAACTCGCTCTTCGCGCGGCCGCGCACGGCCTCGGGCAGCTCAGCCAGCACGGTCGGCGCGGCGGGGCTGTTGCGGCCGTCGGCGGGGTCGAGCAGGAAGAACTCCTCCTCGATGCCGAACCGCGGGTAGCGGCTCACGGCCTCGGTGCCGGTCGTGGTTGCGCTCGACAAGGTCTGCCCCCTCGCGTCGCGGCAACACTAACCCGGCACGCGCGGGGCGCGCCGGGTCGAGGTTGGGGCTTGCGCCAAGTGGTCGCGGACCGCTAGCGCTCGCGGCCCTAGAAATCGCGGGCGAGTCGAAACCCGATGTGGGTCGTGGCGGAGTCCTCCGCTTGCTCGGAGCGCGCCGCCGGACGGTATCGAAGGCAGTATTCGGGGGCACACAGGTGAGAGCCCCCCTTGAGCACACGAGATCGCGCGCCGTTCGCTCGGCTCGACGGCCCGCAACCGCATCCGCAACCGCTGGCCATGTGACGCGAGGCCCAGGGGGTCGAGGTCCACTCCCAGGTATTGCCGGTCATCTCGAAGAGCCCATACCCGTTCGGGGGGAACGAGCCGACCGGAGCGGTGTAGACCCAGCCCATGGCTCCTTCATTCCGATACGGGAATGAGCCCTGCCAAGTGTTGGCCAGTGTTCCGTCGTTGGGCGTCTCTCCCCACGCGAACGTGGCCCCGTCCAACCCTCCGCGCGCCGCGAACTCCCATTCCACCTCGGTGGGGAGCCGGGCTCCAGCCCACTGCGCGTAGGCGACCGCGTCGGCGAAGGCGACCTGAACGACCGGGTGCGTCTCAAGCCCCTCGATCGAGGACTCCGGTCCACGCGGGTGGCGCCAGCAGGCGCCGGGCACCCACCTCCACCATTGGCGCCAGTCCCGGAGGTCGACGGGACCGTCGGTGGGCGTGAAGACGAGCGCACCGGGTTC
The DNA here is from genome assembly GCA_003852775.1 of Microbacteriaceae bacterium. GTDB lineage: Bacteria > Actinomycetota > Actinomycetes > Actinomycetales > Microbacteriaceae > Homoserinibacter. The sequence continues at coordinate 8,262 of RDDZ01000058.1, forward strand.
GAGGCTCACGAGCTCGGCCCCCGGGAAATCGGCGGGGTCGAGCGGCCGCTCGGCGATCGTGACATAGCCTGTCGAATCCACGAAATCCGCGAACTCGACATTCGTCACCGCGTGCGCCGCGATCGCGAAGGGCCCCACGTGGGCCTCGTGCACGGGCCCCTCCTCGGCGTAGAACGCGTCCGACCCCATTCGGAACGTTCCGCCGGACAGCGCCACGAACTCCGTCATCGCGCCACCTCCACGAGTCCTACCGTACGTCTGGCGAAGTCCACTGATCACCGCCCGACGAGAATGACGACCGAGAGCGACAGCAGTGCACAGAAGCCGATCGCAATCGGATCCGGCACCCGTAGGCGCGGCTGGAGGGCCGCGACGACCAGGGCGAGCGTTGCCGTGCTGATCACGACCGCGGTTGCGGGAAGATCCGTGCGATCCGCGATGCCCGCGCTCGCATGAAGCATCGCGACCGCCGTCGAGGCGAGAAGTCCGCACACGACGGGGAGAATGACGGCAGCGACATTGCGCACGAAACGAGAGCGCCGCGCCGCGTCGTAGATGCCGAGAACCGACACGGCGATGGCCGCGCATGACGCGACACTGACGACCGTTGCGACGACGGCCGCCGCGACGCCCAATACGGGCCCTCCCCATTCCGAACCGACGCTGAACGCCATCCCCGCCGCGATCTTGACGAGGATCGGCCCAGGCAAGGCGTTCGCCACCGGCACCACCTGCCCGTAGAAGGCGTCGGCGTCGACGATGCCGGGCGCGACGAAGAACCCGTCAGCGACTGCGACGTACGCTTCACCCCCGCCGAACGACGAGACGGTCGACAGCGCGACGAGCCCCATGAATCCGCCCGGGGGGAGGAGGAGCACGCCGACGACGGTGCCGACGACGGCGATGACAGCCAACCCGACTGAGCCCCTCGCTGCCCGTCGCATCCCAGGACCCGAGCTGCCGCCGTCCTCAGCGAGCTGGTTCGGTCCGGAGCGGAGTCGCTGCACGAGCGTCGCCACCGCCACGATCGCGAGCGCAAGGAGGATCACCGCGAGGGCCGACAACGTCGGCGGCTCCAACAGTGCAGCGCCCGTGAGCTCGTTGATGAGACGCGCAGTGACTCCGAGCCCGGTGAGCGCGAACACCGCGACCGCGATGACCACCCCACTCGGCGACCATCGGCCGGACGGACGGAGCACCTTCGCGGCGTAGTGTCCGAGAAGGTAGAGGATGAAGGCCGTGACACCGAGGGAGAGACCCTCGACCATCCGGATGCCGCCCGGGCCCAGTGTCGTGAAGAAGGCGAGGAGCGCGACCGTGAGGGCCGACCCTGGCAGTGCTACCGCGAAAGCAGACGCCGCGCCCAACCAGGCACCCCCTAGGCGCACGCCTGCAAGCGCCGCGAGCTTCACGGGAAGCGCTCCCGGTGTGATGTTGGCGATCACCGTGTCCTGAACGAAGGCACGCTCGTCGAGGCCGCCGCGGTCGTTCACGAGTTCGCGCTCCATCACCGGGATGAGGGCACTGCCGCCCCCGAAGCCGATGATGCCGACCTTGAACATGGCCGGCAGCTGCCGATGGCGCGACGGGTGCGCCTCAGCCGGCCGCATGAGCCTCCGCACCGCTCGCCGCCGTGCCTTCGAACTGGGACGGATGCGGACTGTCGCCGAGACGCTCCTGTTCGCGCAACATCGCTTCCGTGAGTCTCGCTCGGATCTCGGAGTAGGCCGGGTCGTCGGCGACGTTGCGGAGCTCAGCGGGATCTGCGACGAGGTCGTAGAGCTCCCACTCGCCCGGGTACACGAAAGCGCCCGTACCGGGGAGCCCCATCCCGTCATTGTAGTAGTAGATGAGCTTGTAGCGGTCCGTCCGGTAGCCGTAGTGCGCGGGCGCATGGTGGAAGATGTCGTCGTGCTCCCAATAGCGGTAGTACATCCCCTCCGCCGGCGGCTCAGGATCGACGCCCGTCAAGTCACCCCAGAAGCTGCGCCCCTGCATCCGCGGGTGGCTTTCGACGCCGGCGGCCTCCAGGATCGTCTGGGCGAAGTCGACGTTGGTGACGATGCCGCTGTGCACCCGCCCACCCTTGACGGCATTGGGGTACGACAGCAGCATCGGCATCCGCAACGACTCCTCGAACATCATCCGCTTGTCGAACCAGCCGTGCTCTCCGAGGAAGAAACCCTGGTCGGAGGCATACATGAGGAGGGTGTCATCGAACTCGCCCCGCTCGCGTAGCCAGTCGATCACCCGGCCCACGTTCTCGTCGACCGCCTCGACGCATCGGAGGTAGTCCTCCATGTAGCGCTGGTACTTCCAGAGCGCCAACTCCTCGTAGGAGAGACCCACCGGCGGCGTCCTCTTGAGGTCCTCCACGTTCAGGTTGTCGGCGAGGCGCAGGAGCGCACGGCGTGTCGAAGACGAGCGCGTGGCGTAGTCGTCGTCGAACGTGTCCGGGACCGGGATGGGGTCGGTGTAAAGGTGCTGGTGTCGCGGGTGCGGCTCCCACGGACGGTGCGGCGCCTTGTGATAAAGCAGGACGCACCACGGGTCATCGCCCTCGAGAGATTCGACCCAATCGATGGCGAGATCCGTAAAGACGTCGGTCGCGTAGCCCTCGACCACGCGCTTCCCGTCAGGGTTGAGGAATACCGGGTTCCAGTATTCCCCCTGCTCCAGGATCACGTCCCAGTAGTCGAAGCCCTGGGGGTCGTGGCCGTCCCCGTCGCCCATGTGCCATCTGCCGATCATCGCCGTCTTGTAGCCGGCCGCCTTCAACTGGCTCACAAACGTAGGCTGACTCGCGTCGATCGGGGTGACCAGCGTCGTCACGCCGTTCACGTGGCTGTACGTGCCGGTCAGGATGCTCGCGCGACTCGGCGAGCACAGAGCGTTCGTCGCGAAGCAGTTCTCGAACCGCCAGCCCAGCTGTCCGATCTCGTCGATACGCGGCGTCCTGTTGACAACCGATCCGTACGAGGAGATCGCTTGGGCCGCGTGGTCGTCGGTGAGGATCATGACGATATTGGGTCGACGTGCGCTCATGCGCCTTGCTCCTTGATGAGATCCCAGGAAATGACCCCCACGCGGTCCGCCCACCGCTGCCAGTCTGCAGCCAGGCGATCCACGATCTCCGGGTGTTGAGACGCGAGATCGTGCAACTCGGACCTGTCGGCGGCGAGGTCGTAAAGCTCCCAGGGGCGTCCGGCTTCGCGAACCGCCTTCCAATCACCGTCGCGGATAGCCGCGTTGCCGATGTGCTCCCAGTACAGAGGATGCGGCACAGGTACCTCGCCACGGGCGGCCGGGAGGAAACTCACTCCACCGCCGCTGTCCGCGCTCACGCCCGCGGCCTCAAGCACGGACGGCAACACGTCCGTGAGCTGGAAAGGCGCGCGGACCATGCCGCCGGGCAGGAACCGGGGCGGCACATGGTCGGGGCCGTATTCGGCCGAAGGGTCGGGGTAGGTCTCTCGTTCCTCGACCGTCCATTTCTCCATCTCGGCGAGGCTTCCGTGGAACGGGCGGTGCGGATCGTGCGCATTCGCCATGAGGAACCACGGTGCTTCGCGATCGCCAGCGAGCGCGAAGAACTCCGCGGCGGCGCGCCCGTACGCCTCCGGGTCCCGGCCCATTCCGAGCTCGACCATGCCGCGCTTGAGATCCCAACCGAACCTCTCGACGGGTTGGATGTGCTCGACCTTCCCCAGGATTCCCGTGACGTAACCGTGCGCCGCGAGAAGTTGCGTGAGCAGCGGAACGCCGTCGTGGATGGGTTCGAACCCCTCCGCGCCGTTGCGGTGCGGCCAGAGACCCGTCATGATCGCCGATCGGCTCGGCTGACACACCGCGATCGGAACGTGACTGCGCCGGAAGATGCGGCCTGATGCAGCGAGCGCGTCGAGATTTGGCGTGACGTCAGCGGGGCCACCGAACGCCCCGGGGGTGAGCGCGTCCATGTCGTCGGCAGTGATGAGAAGGATGTTGGGCGCCACGGCGGTCCTTTCTATTTTCTCCATCTGCGAAAATAATCGCTCCACCTCCTCGAGTCGAGTCCCGACGCGCGGCGGATCGTGATGTTGGGAGAACCGAATGACCTGGGAGTATCTGGCGACTATCCCCATCGTGCTCGGCACGCTCGCCCAGCGGATCACGGGGCTGGGGTTCGCACTGCTCGCAGCGCCCGTCTTCGTGCTCTTCTTCGGTCCGGATGCGGGCGTGCTCTTGGTCAACCTGTGCGGCATCGCCGCTTCCGGGGTCGGCGTCGCCATCGACTGGAGACGCATCGAGTGGGGCCGCCTCGCGCTCCTGACGCCCGCCGCGGTCGGCGGGGTGCTCTCAGGGACCGTCATCGGAACCGTCCTCGCGCGCCCTCTGCTCGAGATCACCGTCGGCGTTGTCCTCTTGGCGGGACTCGCGAGCCTGATCATCCGGCGGCGACCCTCGCGGGCTGCGTCACGACGAGGCACCTTCGCCGCGGGCGGTACAGCGGGACTCGCCGGCGCCCTCGCGGGCCTTCCCGGCCCCCCGATCGCGCTCTACGCGGGAGCGACCGGATGGAAAGGACCGTCGATGTCGGCCACGCTCCAGGTTCTCTTCTTCACCACATCGACGACGGCATTCGCCGTCAAGATCGTCAGCGGAGTTGCAACCCTGCCGAGCCTGGACATCGGTCTGTGGGTGGCGATCGTGATCGCGCTGACCATGGGGCTCTCGATCGGTCATGTGCTCGGGCCACGGATTCCGCCGACCTGGCCGTGGCGAATCCTTCTCGTGATCGCGGTCGCCGGCGCGCTCGCCACCATCGCGCATGGGTTCCTTTCGCTGTGATGGGTCGGTGCCCTACGTGAGCAACCTGAGCCGCTTCGCCCTTTCGTCGCAGAAAAGGCGGAGCCGCGATCAACGTCAGTCGACCCCGGCGACCGGGCTCCGCCGCTCCAGGAGGAGGGTGTCGCGCCAACGACCAGCCTCGGGTCCGTAACTCATGGTGACGTCCCGGCTGGTGGTGTAGTTCTTGGTGTTGGCCTCGATGAGGTGAGCC
>RDDZ01000097.1 GCA_003852775.1 Microbacteriaceae bacterium
CCGGCGAGGCGCCGCCGTCGCCGCCGCCGCTGCGGCGGTGCCGGTTCGGGCGCCCCCACTCCCCCGCCCGCGAGCTGACCTCCGGGCGCGACCCCCGGGCGCGACGCCTCCGGGCGCGACGCCTCCGGGCGCGACGCCTCCGGGCGGATAACCTGACACGCGGCGGGAGCAGGTTCTCCCGCCGCCTGGCCGCATCGCCGCCCGGCGTGCGGCATCCCCCGCCGACGGTGCGGGTGCTCCCGCCGCAGGAGCCCCGCACGCCCGCAAGAGCCCCTGCAGGTCAGGCTTCGGGGGCCGTGCGGAAGGGGCGGTAGCCCGTCGCGCGGGCGACGATCGCGGCGTAGACCTCGGGGTCGGTGGTGTTCTCGGCGAGGAGGTTGGGCTTGCCCGCTCCGTGGTAGTCGCTCGACCCCGTCGTGACGAGGCCGTAACGGGCCGCCACGTCGGCCCAGTGGGTGCGCGACGCGGGCGGGTTGTCGCGGTGGGCGAGCTCGAGGCCGAAGAGCCCCGCGTCGACGAGCTCGCGCATCCGGGGCTCCGTGAGCACGCGCTCGGGGCCGCGCGCGCCGGGGTGCGCGATGACGGCGACGCCGCCCGCACCCGTGATGAGCCGAACGCCCTCGATCGGCGGCGGCGCCTCGTGCGGCCGGTAGTAGCCGCCGCGCCAGTGCAGGATCGTGCGGAACGCCGCCGAGCGGTCCGGCACGTGGCCGCGCGCGACGAGGGCGTCGGCGATGTGCGGGCGCCCGATCGTGGCGCCCGGCGTCGCCTGCGCGAGAACGTCCTCCCAGTCGAGCGCGTAGTCGCGCGCGATCCGCTTCACCATCGACTCGGCGCGGTCGATGCGCTCGGAGCGGATGGCGGCGGTCGCCTCGATGAGGTCGGCGTCCGTCGGGTCGACGAGGTAGCCGAGGATGTGCACGCTCGCGTAGTCGAGCTGGGTCGACAGCTCGATGCCGGGCACGAGCTCGAGGCCCGTCCCGTCGGCGGCGACGATCGCCTGGTCCCAGCCCGCCGTCGAGTCGTGGTCGGTGATGGCGAGCACCCCGAGACCCGCCGCGACGCCCGCGGCGACGAGCTCGGCGGGCGTCTGGGTGCCGTCCGACACGCTCGAGTGCGCGTGCAGGTCGATCGGTCCGGGCATCACCTCATGCTAGGCCGCGGCGGCGCCCGCGCGCAGACCCCGGGCACCGCGGGCGAGCCGCCGCATCCCGCGGCTCACGACGTCCTTTCAGCCCGCTCATGCCGTGCGCGCCTAGGCTCGACGCGATGGTCCGACGCATCCTCGCCGCCGCGATCACCCTCGCCCTCGCCGTCCTGCTGCTCATCGCCTGCTGGCCCCAGCTGCTCGGCCTCGAGCAGGCACCGGGGGTGATCCAGGTCGTCGCCATGCGCGGGATCGCGGCGCTCGTCGCGATCATGCTCGCCGTGCTGCTCACGCTCATCGCGCTGCTCTCGGGCCCCGCCCGCCGCTTCTTCGCGGGGCTCGCGGTGCTCCTCCTCGGCTTCTCGATCGTGACGGCGGGCGTGCTCTCGATCCGCGGCTTCGCGGGCGGCGCCTTCCAGACGCTCGCCGACGGCGACCTCGTCGTGCTGTCGTGGAACACCCTCGGCGACACCCCCGGCGCCGACCGCATCGCCGACCTCGCCCTCGCCCAGGAGGCCGATGTCATCGCGCTGCCGGAGACGAGCCTCGAGGCCGGGCAGACCGTGCAGGCGCTCCTCGCGGCGGGCGGACGCCCCACGCAGCTGCTGTACCTCCAGTACGACACCGTCTCGAAGGCGCGCTCGACGATGCTGCTCGTGAGCACCGAGCTCGGCGAGTACCGGATCGACGAGGAGGTCGGATCGACTCCGACCCTGCCGAGCGTCGTCGCCGTACCCGTCGACGGCTCCGGCCCCACGATCGTGGCCGCGCATCCGGTCGCCCCGGTGCCGGGCGAGATGCGCAACTGGCGCACGGGGCTCGCCTGGCTCGCCGACCGCTGCGCCGACCCGGCGGCGGACGTCGTCATCGCGGGCGACCTCAACTCGACGCTCGACCACTGGTCGGCCTTCGGGTCGGACCTCGGCCTCGCCTCGTGCCGCGACGCCGCGCGCGCCGTGGGCGCCGCCGCGCTCGGCACGTGGCCGACCCGCATGCCGGCCGTGCTCGGCTCCCCCATCGACCACGTGCTCGCGACCG
>RDDZ01000131.1 GCA_003852775.1 Microbacteriaceae bacterium
CCAACGCCACCGAGTGAAGGCCACCGCCGCTGATTGAGGTGAAGGTGACTCCGGCGGGGGCTTGCACCTGCACTGGGGTGTTGCTGTCGGTGTTTGTGCCGTCGCCGAGCTGACCATAGTAGTTCTGACCCCAGGCGTAGGTGTTGCCGTCAGACCCCAACGCCACCGAGTGAAGGCCACCGCCGCTGATTGAGGTGAAGGTGACTCCGGCAGGTTCTGGGACCATCACGGTGGTGCTACCAGTAACTGGGCCGTTGTCGGGTGCGGGGGTGGCGTGGGCGGCGGCGGTGCTCCCCAGCACCAATGCCGCAGCCACGGCGGCGGCACCGAGTGTGCGTCGCAGGCTTCGCTTCAACATGTTTGTCCTTGACCCTGAGTTGCTGAGCGCGTGCTCGAACTGGTACATAGGATAAGAGGCTCAGTGCCGCCGGGACGCCGTGGCTGACCGACTCGATCAGCGCTGCCATCAGCTGCCGGCCCTTCGCGCGGTCGGGCTCCCGGTAGGCGCCGATCATGCGCTGGTAGATGCCCCAGGTGGCTTCGACCTCGACGTGCTCGTCGGTGGCGAAGAGCGCTTCGATCCGCTCGCGTTGTCGGTCGGTGAGCAGGTCGGCTCCGGTGTGCAGGGTGCGACGGGCGCGGTAGAGCGGGTCGCCGGCGCGGCCCCGGTGACCGCGGGTGTCTTGCTGGACGCGGCGTCGGCACCGGTCCAGGGCGTTGCCGGCCAGGCGCAGGCCGCGATGGCGGCCGCGGCCGTGGCCGAGCTGCTCGAGGCCGACCCGGAGAACCCGGGCAAGCGCCGCATCCGTCCCGAGCTCTGGCCCGACCCCGGCTTCGTCGACGTCGGCGTGCGCGGCGACGCGAGCGAGCTCGCCGCCCAGCGTGCCCTGGAACCCGCCGACCACACGGGCGAGTGGACCGACATCAAGTTCGTCGACGCCGTCGCGAAGGTCATAGACCGCCGCATGGAGACCGACCCGCGCATCGTCGTCATGGGCGAGGACGTGCACCGCCTCAACGGCGGCACGAACGGCGCCACGAAGGGCCTCGCCAAGAAGTACGGCTCCGACGCCCTCGGCGACGGCCGCGTGCTCGGCACCCCGATCAGCGAGAACGCCTTCACGGGCCTCGCCGCGGGCCTCGCCCTCGACGGCCGCTTCCGTCCCGTCGTCGAGTTCATGTACCCGGACTTCATGTGGGTCGCCGCCGACCAGGTGTTCAGCCAGATCGGCAAGGCGCGCCACCTGTTCGGCGGCGACAACCCCGTGCCGCTCGTGCTGCGCACCAAGGTGGCGATGGGATCCGGCTACGGCTCGCAGCACCTCATGGACACCGCGGGCATCTTCGCCACCGCCCCCGGTTGGCGCATCGTCGCCCCCTCGACTACGTCCTCCCGCCCGGCAAGGTCGCGATCCGACGCGAGGGATCCGACGTCACCGTCATCTCCTACCTCTCGATGGTCGGCCACGCGCTCGAGGCGATCGAGCAGACGGGCATCGACGCGGAGCTCGTCGACCTGCGCTGGCTCGACCGCGCATCCCTCGACTGGGAGACGATCGAGGCGAGCGTCAAGAAGACCAACGCCGTGCTGATCGTCGAGCAGGGCGCGCAGGGCACCTCGTACGGCGCGTGGCTCGCCGACGAGCTCCAGCGACGCCTCTTCGACTGGCTCGACCAGCCCGTGCAGCGGGTCACCGGCAGCGAGGCGAGCCCGAGCATCTCGAAGGTGCTCGAGCGGGCCGCCATCGCCCGCACGGAGGAGGTCGTCGTCGGCCTCGAGCGCGTGCGCGCGGGGATGGGAGGCCGCTGATGGCCGCCGTCGTGCGCATGCCGGCCGCCCTCGCGGGCGTGACGGAGGCCGCCGTCCAGACCTGGATCGCCAAACCCGGCCAGACGATCGCCGTCGGCGACGTCCTCGCCGAGATCGAGACCGAGAAGGCCGTCGTCGCGTACGAGGCGGAGGTGGCCGGCACCGTCGGCCGCATCCTGGTCGGCGAGGGCGAGTCGACCGAGGTCGGCGCCCCGATCGCCGTGATCCTCGAGGCGGGTGAGGGCGACGACGCGATCGCGCCCGCGCTCGCCGCCGCCGGCGTCGCCGCGGCCCCGATCCCCGCACCGGCGACCGCCCCGGCCGCCGGTGCCGTCGGCACGCCCGAGAAGCTCGCGGGGATGCGCAAGGCCATCGTGCGCCGCCTCACCGAGAGCAAGACGACGGTGCCGCACTTCTACGTCACCGCGCACTGCCGCGTCGACCGCCTGCTCGCGCTCCGCGCCCAGGTCAACGAGGCGGCCCCGCGCAAGGTGAGCGTCAACGACTTCGTGCTCAAGGCCGTCGCGGGGGCGCTCGTCGACGTGCCCGCCGGTCGCCTCCAGCAGCGCGAGCTCGAGGACGGCCGGCTGGCCGTCGGCACGGTCATGACGGTCACCCTGTCGGCCGACCACCGCATCATCGACGGCGCGGTCGCGGCCGAGTGGATGGCGGCGTTCGTGCGCCGGATCGAGAACCCCGTCTCGGCCCTGCTCTGACCGCGCGCCGCGGGTCATCGGGGCGGCACCGCCGCCGATAGACTCGCGGCGTCGGCCACCCGAAGCCATCGCAGTGTTGCGAGCGCCGACATCCCGGGGGGAAGTGTGATCGAGGTCCGCGACGGCGCGTTCCTGCTGCAGACCCGTACGACCTCGTACTGGTTCGCGCTCACCCAGCACGGGCACCTCGAGCACCTCCACTACGGGCCGTGGCTGCCCGCACAGGACCCGTCGGCCCTGCGCGTCAAGCGCACGATCGAGTCCGGGGCGTCGGTCGTGTACTCGCCGGACGACACCTCCTACGGGCTCGACGCGATCCCGCTCGAGTACTCGGGCATCGGGCAGGGCGACTACCGGCTCTCGCCCGTCGAGGTGCACACCGCGCACGGTGCCGACCTCGACCTCGTCTACCGCGACCACCGCGTGCTCGCCGGCACCGTGCCGTCGGGCGGGCTGCCGACCGCCGACGGCGGCCCGGGCGTGCAGACGCTCGAGGTGGTGCTCGCCGACGAGCGCGCCGGGCTCGAGCTCGTGCTGCTCTACACGGTGTTCCCCGACATCGACGTGATCACGCGGCGCGCGGTGCTGCGCAACCGCGGTGGGAGCGTCGCCGAGATCGCGAAGCTCGCGAGCTTCCAGCTCGACCTGCCCGACCGCGGCTACACGATCCGCACCTTCGACGGCGGATGGATCCACGAGGCCCACGCGCACGACCGGCCCGTCAGCTCCGGGGTGTTCTCGACCGGCAGCACCACGGGGGCGAGCAGCGCGCGCCACAACCCCGGCACGCTGCTCTTCGCAGCCGGCGCCGACGAGAACCACGGCTGGGCGTACGGGTTCAACCTCGTCTACTCCGGCAACCACGAGACCTCGTTCGAGCGCGACCAGCACGGCTCGGTGCGGGTCATGGCGGGCATCCACCCGCAGGCGTTCCGCTGGCCGCTCGGGCCGGGGGAGGAGTTCGAGACCCCGGAGGCCGTGCTCGCGTTCTCGGCGGAGGGTCTGGGTGGGCTCTCCGACCGCATGCACCGCTTCGTGCGCGCGCACATCACGCCCGCGGCCCAGCGCGACGTGCCGCGGCCGGTCGTCTACAACTCCTGGGAGGCGGCGTTCTTCGACATCGACGAGAAGCGCCTCGCGAAGTACGCGAACCAGGCCGCCAAGCTCGGCGTCGAGCTCTTCGTCATCGACGACGGCTGGTTCGCGGGCCGCACGGACGACACGCGCGCCCTCGGCGACTACGCCGTCGACGCGAAGAAGTTCCCGAACGGCCTGAAGCCCCTCGTCGAGAGGATCGCGAAGCTCGGCATGCGCACGGGCATCTGGGTCGAGCCCGAGATGGTGTCGGAGGACAGCGAGCTCTACCGCGCCCACCCCGACTGGGCGCTCCGCGTGCCCGGCAAGCCCGCACGCGAGGGCCGTCACCAGCAGCTGCTCGACCTGTGCAACCCCGCGGTGCGCGACCACATCGTCGAGCAGGTGGGCTCCCTCATCGACGACAACGGCTTCAGCTACGTCAAGTGGGACATGAACCGCCACATGGCCGACGCGTACTCGCCGCACGTCGCGCACCCCGGCATGACGGCGCACGCCTTCCAGCTCGGCCTCTACGAGGTGCTCGACCGCATCTTCGGACCGCGTCCGCACGTGCTGCTCGAGATGTGCTCGTCGGGCGGCAACCGCTTCGACCTCGGGATGCTGCGCTGGGCCGCCATGATCTGGACCTCGGACGACACCGACCCGATCGAGCGCCTCGACATCCAGCAGGGCACCTCGTACCTCTACCCGCAGAGCGTCATCAGCGCGCACGTCTCCGCCTCGCCCCACCAGCAGACGCTGCGCGACACCCCGCTCTCGACGCGCTTCAACGTCGCCGCGTTCGGCTGCCTCGGGTACGAGTACGACCTCGACTTCCTCACGCCCGAGGAGAAGCGCGAGATCGTCGAGCAGATCGCCTTCTACAAGGAGCACCGCGAGCTGCTGCAGTTCGGGCGGTTCCGTCGCATCCCGAGCGGGCGGCGCGGGCGCGTGATCTGGCAGGTCGGGGAGGGGGATGCCGCGATCGTCGGCAACTTCCAGCGCGGCGTGCGCGCCGCACCCGAGCGCGACCTCCTGCCCGTCGCGGGCCTGCATCCGGGCGTCGTCTACCGGGTCGACGCGAAGCCGCAGCGCATCATGCTCGACCGCCTCGGCGCGCTCGTCAACCATGTGAGCCCCGTGCGGCTCGACCCCAACGGGCTCGTCATGAACGTCGTGAGCAAGCGCCGCAGCCTGCCCGACGGCGTCGAGGGCTACACCGGCACGGGCGAGCTGCTCGCCGCCGGCATCCGTCTCGAGATGCAGTTCAGCGGCACGGGCCACAACGAGGCCCTGCGCATGCTCGGAGACTTCGGCTCCACCCTGTACACCGTCGTACGAGAGGACTCCCTGTGAGCACCACCACCACCGAGAGCGGCACCCGGACCCGGGCGCAGACGCTGCGCAACCGCTTCGGATTCGGCATCGGCACGATCGGCCGCGATGCCGGCTACACCCTCATCAGCATGTTCCTGCTGTTCTACCTGTCCGACATCCTCGCGGTGTCGACGCCGGTGTTCGCGAGCGTCACCGCGATCCTCGTGGCGGTGCGCGTGTTCGACGCGGTCATCGACCCGTTCGTCGGGGTGCTCGTCGACAACACCCGCACGAGGTGGGGCAAGTTCAAGCCGTGGATCCTCGTCGGCGTCGTGATCTCGGGCGTGCTCATGCTGCTGCTCTTCACGCCGTTCTCACTCGACGACGCCGCGTTCGTCGTCGTCTTCAGCGCGGTCTACCTCGCCTGGAGCGTGGCCTTCGCGGCCAACGACATCGGCTACTGGTCGATGCTGCCCGCGCTCAGCCAGGAGCAGTCGGAGCGCGAGCGCATCGGAGCGTTCGCGCGCATCTGCGCCTCGATCGGCACCTTCGGCATGGTCGTCGCGATCGTGCCCGTCTCGAGCGCGATCGGGGAGGCGATCGGCGACATCCGCTGGTCGTTCTTCGTGGTGGCCCTCGGCGTCGTCGTGCTCACCATCGCCCTGCAGGGCGTCATGCTGCTGCTCACCCGGGAGGACCGCTCGCTCGCGGGCCAGCCCCACACCAAGTTCCGCGAGCTCATCTCGGTCATCGTCCGCAACGACCAGCTGCTGTCCATCGCCGTCGCGTTCGTGCTGTTCAACGTCGCGTTCTCGGTCACGACGAACTTCGGCATCTACTACTTCAAGTACGTGTACGGCGACGAGGACATGTACTCGATCTTCACCCTCGTGCTCGGCGTCTCGCAGCTCACGGCGCTCGTCGTGTACCCGGCGATCGCGCGCCGCATGTCGCGGTGGATGCTCTTCACGATCACGCTCGTCGCGGTCGTCGTCGGCTACGGGCTGTTCTTCTTCACTCCTCCCGGCGGCCTCGCCATGATCATCGTCTCGGGCGTGCTCGTGTTCGCCGCGCAGGCGATGATCCAGGTGCACATGCTCATGTTCATCGCCGACACGGTCGAGTACGGCGAGCACAAGCTCGGCCGCCGCAACGACGGCGTGACCCTCTCGCTGCAGCCGTTCATCTACAAGCTGAGCTCCGCGGTCGCCACGGGTGTCACCGGCTGGGCGGTCATCGCGTCGGGCATCAAGGAGGCCGGCGACACCTCGATCACCGACGACGGCCAGGTGCTCGTGCGCGTCGTCATGTTCGTCGTGCCCGCTCTGCTCATCGCTCTCAGCTACGTCGTCTACCGCGTCTGGTACAAGCTCGACGAGGCCCGGTACGAGGAGATCGTCGAGGAGCTGCGGATCCGCAAGGTCGCGGCCGCGTCGGTCGTCGAGGTGGAGACGGGGGAGGGCTCGGACGACGATGCCCGCGCGTGAGCTGACGCGCCGCAGCCGGGTGCGCGAGCTCTACGCGCATCCGCTCGGGCGCGACGTCGTCGAGAGCCTCGCCCTTCAGGTGGGGCGCTCGCCCCGGTGGATCGACAACCCGTTCGTCGGGTCGCTGCGGCTCTCGGCGCTGCCGCGTCTCACGGGAGGGCGCATCGACGACGCGTTCGTCGACGCGCTCGTCGCCCTCATGGCGACCGTGCCCGACGTGCCCGCCCCGAACGGCGGACCGCTGCGCGAGGCGTGGTTCAAGGAGGCCGTCTTCTACCAGGTCTACCCGCGGTCGTTCCAGGACTCCGACGGCGACGGCATCGGCGATCTCCGCGGCATCCTGTCGCGCCTCGACTACCTCAAGGGCCTCGGCGTCGACGCGCTGTGGCTCTCGCCGATCTACGACTCGCCCATGGACGACATGGGCTACGACATCCGCGACTACCGCGCGATCCTCGCCGAGTTCGGCACGCTCGACGACTTCGACGCGCTCGTCGCCGGTCTGCACGAGCGCGGCATGCGGCTCGTCATGGACCTCGTCGTCAACCACACCTCCGACGAGCACCCGTGGTTCCAGGAGGCGCTGCGCGATCTCTCGTCGCCGTACCGCGACTACTACTTCCTGCGCGAGGGCGACCCCGGAACGCCGCCCAACAACTGGAAGTCGTTCTTCTCGGGCTCGGCCTGGCGCTGGTTCCCCGAGGCGGGGCTGTGGGGCCTTCACCTGTTCTCGTCCAAGCAGATGGACCTGAACTGGGAGAACGAGCGGATGCGCGCCGAGATCGTCGACATGGTGCGCTGGTGGCGCGACCGCGGCGTCGACGGCTTCCGGCTCGACGTCATCAACTACATCTCCAAGACGCCGGGGCTCCCCGACGGCAACCGGCTCATCGGCGACCTCATCGGGTGGACCGGCATGGAGCACTACTTCCACGGTCCACGCCTGCACCACCACCTGCGGCAGCTGCGCGCGGAGGCGTTCGACGACCCCGACTGCGTGGCGATCGGCGAGACGCCCGGCATCGGACCGCAGATGGGCAAGCTCATGGTCGGCGACGACCGCCGCGAGCTCGACATGGTGTTCAACTTCGAGCACCTCGAGAACCCCGGGAAGGACCGCTTCGACGACTACCGCTACGACCTCGCCTACCTGAAGCGGTACTACACGCGCTGGCAGGCCGAGTACGGCACCGGCTACTGGATGAGCCTCTTCTTCGACAACCACGACAACCCGCGGTTCGTCTCGAAGGTCGACCCGCGGCCCGAGCACGCCGCCGCGGTCGCGAAGCTGCTCGCGACCATCCAGTTCACGCTGCGCGGCACCCCGTTCCTCTACCAGGGGCAGGAGATCGGCATGGTGAACCAGGCGTTCACCTCGCTCGACCAGCTGCGCGACGTCGAGAGCATCAACCGCGCGGCCGAGCTCGCCGCCTCCGGAATGGACGCGGACGCCGTGTTCGCCCGCGTCGTCGCCGGCTCACGCGATCACACGCGCGTGCCGATGGCGTGGGATGCCGCGGGCGGCTTCACGACGGGCGCCCCCTGGATCGAGGGCGACGGCGACCACACGATCAACGTGGCCGACCAGGAGGGCGACCCGGCATCCGTGCTCGAGTGGCACCGGCGGCTCATCGCCCTGCGCCGCGAGAACCGCGCGCTCGTATACGGCGACACCGTGACCGAGCGCAGCGCGAAGCGGGTGTGGCGGTACCGGCGGCGCTTCGAGGGGAGCGAGTTCCTCGTGGTGCTCAACCTCACCGACCGCCCCGTGCGCACCTCGGCGCCGCCCGCGGGGGCCGAGCTGCTGCTCGCGAGCGCGGGGGAGGGGCGCGACCTCGGCCCCTACGGCGCCCAGCTCTGGCGCGTGACCTGAACCCGAACTACCGCCGCGGGCCGCGCGTCCGCTAGGTTCTCGCTGGAGCGGACAGCGACGTCCGCGGAAATGGAAACGCGCATGTCTACGTCGGCCCTCGACGCAGGCGTCGCACCGGCGCGACCGCTCGACGCGGCCGCCCTCGTGTGCGCGGTGCTGGTCGCCCCTCTCGGTGTGGTCCTCGGACTCATGTCGCGGTCCGCCGCGAAGGCGTCGGGGCTGCGCCCCAACGTCGTCGCCTCGGCGGCGATCGTGATCGGCACCGTCATCACGGGGATCGGCGCGCTGTACCTGCTCGCCCCCGTGGTGATGCCCTTCGTCTTCCTCGCGTGAGGATGCCGGCCGCCCGGGGCCGGAACACCGGACAGAGGTTCCACTCGGGTCCACCCGGCAGAATGGGGGCATGACCGACTTCCGCCTCGCCGTCGTCGTCCTCGCCGCAGGGGAGGGCACGCGCATGCGCTCGCGGCGCGCCAAGGTGCTGCACCCGATCGCCGGGCTGCCGATGATCGCGCACGTGCTCGCGACGGCACGGCACCTCGAGCCCGCCTACGTCGAGGTCGTCGTGCGCCACCAGCGCGACGAGGTCTCCGCCGCCGTGCGCGAGTATCTCGAGGACGCGATCGTCGTCGACCAGGACGAGGTGCCCGGAACCGGCCGCGCCGTCGAGCTCGCCGTGCAGGCGCTCCCCGCCGACTTCGACGGCGACGTCGTCGTCGTCTCCGGCGACGTGCCCCTGCTCGACGCGGTCACCCTCGGCTCGCTCCTCGAGCAGCACCGCGCGGCCGCCGCATCCGCCACGATCCTCTCGGCCGTGCTCGACGACGCCACCGGCTACGGGCGCATCGTGCGCGACGCCGACGGCTCCGTCACGGCGATCGTCGAGCACAAGGACGCCGACGACACCGTGCGTGCCATCACCGAGGTCAACTCGGGCAGCTACGTCTTCGCGGCCTCGGCGCTGCGCGAGCTCCTGCCGCGGATCGGCACCGCCAACGCCCAGGGCGAGAAGTACCTGACGGATGTCGTGGCCCTCCTGCGCGAGGCCTCCGCTCCCGTCGCCGCGGTCCCGGTGTCGGAGAACTGGCGCGTCGCGGGCGTCAACGACCGCTCGCAGCTCGCCGAGCAGGCCGCCCGCCTCAACGCGATGATCGTGCGCGGGCACCAGCTCAACGGCGTCACCATCCACGACCCGGCGAGCACATGGATCGACCTCACGGTGACGATCGGCCAGGACGCCGAGATCTGGCCCAACACCCGGCTCGCGGGCGCCACGACGATCGACCGCGACGCGACGATCGGCCCTGACACGACGCTCGTCGACTGCGAGATCGGCGAAGGCGCCGTCGTGAGGCGCACGGATGCGACGCTCGCCGTCGTCGAGGCGTACGCCGAGGTAGGACCCTTCGCCTACCTGCGCCCCGGCACCGTGCTGCGCGGCGGCGGCAAGATCGGCACCTTCGTCGAGACGAAGAACTCGGTCATCGGCCGCGGCTCGAAGGTGCCCCACCTCTCGTACATCGGCGACGCCGAGGTGGGCGAGAAGTCCAACATCGGCGCGGGCACGATCACGGCCAACTACGACGGTGTCGCCAAGCACCGCACGACGGTCGGCTCGCACGTGCGCACGGGCTCGCACAACGTGTTCGTCGCGCCCGTGACGATCGGCGACGGCGTGTACTCGGGGGCCGGCACGGTCATCCGCAAGGACGTGCCCGCGGGTGCGCTCGCGATCAACGTCGCGCCGCAGCGCAACGTCGACGGCTGGGTCGCCGCCAACCGCCCCGGCACGGCGGCCGCCGAGGCCGCCGCCGCGGCTTCCGCGGGAGACGACGCGCCCGCCGCGGAGTAGTCCGACGCGCGGGCCCGCCCCGGTTCCCCTCCTCCCCATTCGCCGGGGTGCGCGACCTGTCCACGACTCGCCCGAGAAGGTTGGAACATAGTTTCGAATGCGGGCAGCATGGCTGCATGACCTCGATCACCGCCAGCCTCGCCGTCATCGGCGACGTGGCGGTGCCGTTCGCAGCCCCGACCGTGAGCGCACTGCGCGATGTCGAGCTGCTCGACGGGCAACGCGCGATCGCCGAGATCCGGAGGCGACTCGACGCCCTCGCCGCGACGGTCGCGGGGGAGATCGCCCACCGCTCGCGGCGCGAGCTCGGGCACGAGGGCCTCGCGCAGTCGCGCGGCCAGCGCTCCGCCGAGGGGCTCATCTCGCAGCTCACGGGCACCTCTGCGCGTGAGGCGCGCACCCTCGTGAGGGCCGCCGAGCTGCTCCCCGTCGCGCCGGAGGGTGCGGTCCCCGCACCGCCGCAGCCTGAGTGGATGCGGGTCGTCGGCGACGCGGTCGCCCGGGCCGCGATCTCCGTCGAGGCGGCAGACATCATTCGCACGCGGCTCGCCGCGGCGGACCGGCCCCACCGTGATCCCGCCGAGCGGGCGCGTGTCGATGAGGCCCTCGAGGATGCCGCGCGCCGACTCGTCGCCGAGGCGGGGGCGGCGACCCTCGAGCAGCTGGCCGCTCGCGCCGCGAGAAGTCGCGACGACATCGACGCAGCCGGCGTCGTCCGACGCGAGGAGGTGCTGCGCGAGAAGCGGTTCCTGCGGTTCACGCCGCAGCTCGACGGCATGACGCGCGTCGCGGGGCTGCTCGATCCGGAGTCGGCGGCGATCCTCGTGCCCATCCTCGACTCCGCCACGTCCCCGCGGCGCGGCGGCTCGCGTCGACGACGGGCGGCTGCTCGGCGACCGCAAGCCCGCCGTCCGCATCCTCGTCACGAAGGCCGACCTCGAGTCCGCGGCGCCCACTGACGCGGTGCTCGAGCCCGCGGCGCTCCGACCGACCAGCCGCCCGGGCGCCGCGTACTTCGAGGGCCAGGTCGACGCCGTCTCGATCGCGACAGCGGAGCGCCACCTCTCATGTGCGACCGGCCGCCCTCGTGGTGCGAGGCGCACCACATCGACCATTGGGACGAGCATCGCGGCCGCACGGACATCGACTCCGGCGTGCTCCTGTGCCGGTTCTGCCACCTCAACGTGCACAACCGCGGCTGGCGCATCCGCCGCGACGGCGGCGGGTACGTGCTCGAGCGTCCCGACGACGGAGGCGTGCCCCGGCGGACGCCCCTGCCCTCACGCAGTCCCGCCCGCGCGCGCCTCGTCGCCACCGCATAGCGAGGCGGCTCAGGCCCGGCGCGGCCTGGGGAGGGGATGCGGGCGGCCCCGCCCCACGTGTGGCAGACTGGCCGGGCGAAGGGGAGTATCCCACCTCGTCGCGGTCGTCATCACGGGCTCCGTCGCCGCAGCCCCGGCCGTGACCGCGGCACCCGCACCGAGACACACGGACGGGCGTCGCGCGGGAGAGACGTTCGAGGATCCTCCGTCCCCGAAACCCCGAAAGGCCCTCTGTGGAACTCGCCCTGCCGCTCTGGTTCGAGGTCGGCACGTACGTCGTGCTCGCCCTCATCCTCGCTGTCGACCTCATCGTCGCGTTCAAGCGCCCGCACGTCCCGAGCACGCGGGAGTCGGCGCTGTGGATCGCCTTCTACGTCGTGCTCGCGCTGCTGTTCTCGCTCGCGATGCTGTGGCTCGGGGACGCGGAGCACGCGGGGCAGTTCGTCGCCGGATGGCTCACCGAGTACAGCCTCTCGATCGACAACCTGTTCGTGTTCCTGCTGATCATGGCGCGCTTCTCGGTGCCGCGGCGCTACCAGCAGGAGCTGCTCATGGCGGGCATCATCATCGCGCTCGTCCTCCGCGGCATCTTCATCCTGCTCGGCGCCGCCCTCATCGAGAACTTCAGCTGGGTCTTCTACATCTTCGGCGCGTTCCTCATCTTCACGGCGATCCAGCAGGCCCGCACAGGCACCGACGACGAGGTCGAGACCGAGAACAAGCTCATCACCTGGCTGCGCCGCCGGGTCGCGGTGACCGACGAGTTCGACGGCGCGAGGATCCGCACGGTCGTCGACGGCCGCAAGGTGTTCACCCCGGTGCTCATCGTGCTCGTCGCCCTCGGCACCACCGACCTCGTGTTCGCGCTCGACTCGATCCCCGCGATCTTCGGCATCACCCAGAGCCCCTTCATCGTCTTCACGGCGAACGTCTTCGCGCTCATGGGGCTGCGTCAGCTCTACTTCCTGCTCGGCGACCTCGTCGACAAGCTCGAGTACCTGCACTACGGCATCGCGTTCATCCTCGGCTTCATCGGCGTCAAGCTCGTGCTCCACGCGATGCACGAGAACGAACTGCCGTTCATCAACGGCGGCCAGGGCATCGAGTGGGCGCCCGAGATCAGCACGTGGACCTCGCTCGGCGTCATCGTGGTCGCGATGACGATCGCCGTCGTCGCGAGCCTCATCCGGATGCGCGTGGTGCGCGTCGCGGAGCAGAAGCAGCCCCAGCCCGAGACGGAGCCCGGCGGCGAGCGTCCTTGACGCGGCCCCCGGGCACGGAAATGATCTAGGGGTGACCGACAGCACGCCCGGATATCAGCCCGAGGAGCCCGTGCTGCGGCCGCCGTGGCTGCAGGGGGGCGACCTCGAGCAGGGGCTCATCGACACCCGCACCAAGATCGTCGGCCGCGGCCTGCCGCCTCGTGACCCGTCGGAGCCCGTCTTCTTCCCGGGCGGGCCGCCGCGGCACGTCACCGGCTGGGTGCTCCTGCTCGCCGACGGCGACCGGGTGACGGTCGACGGCCCCATCGTCATCGGGCGCAAGCCGTTCGAGGTCGAGGGCTTCCCGGGCGCGAAGCTCGTCGCGGTCGTCGACCGCGAGAAGACCGTCTCGAAGAACCACGCGATCCTCCTGCCGTACGACGGCGGGCTCTTCGTGCTCGATCTCAACTCGACGAACGGCGTCGCGGTCGTCGCCAACCGCACCCGCAAGACGGTGACGTCGACGGAGTTCACGCCCGTGCCGGACGGTGCCGTCATCGAACTGGGCTCCTACCTGCTCGGCGTGGACCACATCCCCGACGCCGAGCAGCAGGCGGCCGCCCAGCCGCAGTAGCCTGGGGCGCGTCGCGAGCGGCCATGGGGAGCACTCCCCGGCCTCGCGGTTCGTGAGGCTCTCTTCGGCTTGCTAGCGTTTCCGAGACTGCGACAGGACGGGGGAGCCGGTGGAGACTCGCGAGGAGTTCGCGATCGGCGACGTCGTCGTGCAGCTTCGCTACGAGGGCGCGAGCGACGTGGGTGCCGTGCGCGCCGCCAACGAGGACAGCTTCCTCGCCGCGCCGCCGTTCTGGATCGTCGCGGACGGCATGGGCGGCCACGCCCATGGCGACCTCGCGAGCCGCTCGGCGGTCGAGGTCTTCGACCGGCTGCGGGCCGAGGGGCCGGTCGGCGCCCGTGCCGTGCTCGGCGCCGTGAAGGACGCGAACACCGCGGTCGTGGGACTGCGCACCGACACCATCTCGGGCACGACGCTCACGGGCGTCGCGATCGTCGACGTCGACGGGGCCGGCCCGCACTGGATGGCGTTCAACGTCGGCGACTCGCGCACCTACAGTTGGGACGGGCGTCTGCTCGTGCAGCAGAGCATCGATCACTCCGCCGTGCAGGAGCTCGTCGCCGCGGGCGTGATCGCCCCGGAGGAGGCCGCCGGGCACCCGCAGCGCAACGTCGTCACGCGCGCGCTCGGGGCCGAGGCCGAGGTCGACCCCGACATCTGGCTGCTCCCGCTGCGCGGACGCCAGACGTTCCTCCTCTGCAGCGACGGGCTCACGAAGGAGCTCAGCGACGAGGAGATCGCGCGCATCATCGTCTTCCACGACCAGCAGGCCAGCCGCGAGCCCGACGGCCCGACGCTCGCCGAGCGGCTCGTCGGCGCGGCGGTCGCCGCCGGGGGCCGCGACAACGTGACGGTCGTGATCGTCGAGTCGACGGTCGAGGAAGAGCTGTACGACCCGGAGGAGACGGTCGACCGCGACCGTCGCCTCGAGGACACCATCCCGAGGGCTTGACGTGACGCATCGCTACACCGCTGCCGGCGACGGCTGGCTCGCATTCATCACCCCCGCGCGGCAGCTGTTCGTCGGCGCGGAGCTCGAACCCGCCGTCGTCGACCGCCTGTGGAGCCGCATCCGCGACGAGCGCGGCCCCGCCGGCCTGCTCGAGACCCTCACCGCGAACGGCCTGTTCGCGACGCCGCCCTTCGCGTTCGTGGAGGCGGGCGACGGCGACGTGAGCGTCATCGTGCGCGGCGATGCAACCGTGCGCGCGGGTGCCGAGCAGGTGTCGGGCGCGGGGGCGACGACGTGGATCGAGCGGCGGATGCCGGGCGGTTCCGTCGGCGTCGCGCTCGGCGGTCGCGGCGGTGTGGAGCTGCCGATCGAGGCGGGCGTCGTGCGCGCCTCCGCGTTCGCGACGGGCGCCGGCGTGCTCCCCGCAGCGGCGGCGGCTCCGGCCGCGCCCGCCGCGCCCCTCGCCTCCGTCCCGCCCGTTGCGACCGCGGGCCCGGTTCCGACGCCGGCCCCGGTTCCGGCCCCGCAGGCGCCTGCGCCCGCCGTCGGCCCCGACGACTTCACCCCGCCGCCCGCCGCCTCCGCCCCGAGCGCGGATGCCGGCCCCGCGGAGCCCGAGCCGGTGTCCGAGGCCACCGTCACGAGCCTCCCCGACGAGCCCGCCGACTCCGAGCCCGCCGCCTCCGGGCCGGTCGCCGGTGCGGCCGAGGAGTCGGCTCCCGCGGAGCCCGCCGGCGACGGCTACGACTACCTGTTCGGCGACACGATGTACCGCTCGGTCGAGGACGCGGCCGTGCGCCCCGCCGACCCGGAGGAGGACGAGGCCCCGGCCGCGCCCGCTCCCGAGGCGATCGAGGGCGACCACGACGGCAGCACCGTGCTCGCCTCCTCGATCACGCGCACGGGGCGCCAGCGTCGGCCCCGCGGCGGCGCTCCGGCCGCGCCGGCCGCTCCGTCGGTCGTCGTCGTGCTGCCCGGCGGCACGCGCGAGCCGCTCGACGAGCCGCTCGTGCTCGGACGCGCTCCGAGCGTCTCGGGTGTCTCGGGCGGTCAGCTCCCGCGCCTCGTCACGATCTCGGGCGGCGACCAGGACATCTCGCGCTCCCACGTGCGCATCGCGCTCGAGGGCGGCACGGTCGTCGTGACCGACCTGCACTCGCGCAACGGCACGACGATCGTCATGCCGAACGGCGACACCCAGAAGCTGCGGGGCGGCGAACCGACACCGGTCATCGTCGGCACCCGCGTCGACCTCGGCGGCGGCGTCGAGCTCAGGGTCGAGGAGGTCTGATGCGCCGCCCCACGTCGACGCCTCCGGAGCTGCCCGGCTACAACTACGTTCGCCTGCTCGGCTCGGGCGGCTTCTCCGACGTCTTCCTCTACGACCAGCAGCTTCCGCGTCGCCGCGTCGCCGTGAAGGTGCTTCTGCTCGACGAGCTCACGCCCGCCAACCGCGCCGCCTTCACGGCCGAGGCGAACCTCATGGCGCAGCTCTCGGCGCACCCCTACATCGTCACGATCTACCACGCCGACGTCGCCTCCGACGACCGCCCGTACTTCGTCATGGAGTACTGCTCGGGGCCGAGCCTCGCCGAGCGCTACAAGCAGGCCCCGCTGCAGGTCGCGGATGCGCTGCGCACCGGGGTGCGGCTCTCGAGCGCCGTGCACACGGCGCACCTCGCCGGCATCCTGCACCGCGACATCAAGCCCGCCAACGTGCTCGCGAACGACTACGGATGGCCGGCGCTCACCGACTTCGGCATCTCCTCGGCGGTCGACGACGCGCTCCCCGCGCACACGACGACGCTCACGGGCGGGATCGCCGACACGAGCACGAGCGGGACGAGCGGCCAGGTGGGCCTCTCGGTGCCGTGGTCGCCGCCCGAGATGTTCGAGGACGACCCCGATCCCGACGTGCGCAGCGACGTCTTCTCGCTCGCTGCGACGATCTGGACGGTGCTCGCCGGGCAGACGCCGTTCGAGGTGAAGGGGCGCTCCAACGGCACGCTCGACCTCATCGGCCGCATCGAGCGCGGCGCGATCACCCCGATGGACCGCACGGATGTGCCCCGCTCGCTCATCGCGGTGCTGCAGAAGGGCATGGCCACCGAGCGCGAGGACCGCTTCGCGAGCGCCCTCGACTTCGGCCGCGCCCTGCAGCGCGTCGAGATGGAGCTCGGCTACGCCCGCACCGAGCTCGAGGTGCCGAACCTGCACCTCGACGCACCCGAGCGTCCCGCCGACACGGGCGGCGCCGACGAGACGCTCGTGCGCCAGGTCGCCACGATCGACGCGCAGCCCGTCGCCCCGTCCTCCGCCGACGAGACGCGCGTGCGCTCCACGACGACGATCGACGCCCAGCCGACCGCGGCGGCGGCCGCGGCCTCCGCGCCCCCGGCGTCGTTCGCCACCCGTTCGCCGGTGCAGGAGCACGCGCCCGAGGAGACCGTCGTGCGTCCGCGCGGCCCCGTCGCCCAGGAGGAGCCCGCGGCTACCGCCGAGCCCGCCGCGCCGCAGGAGCCTCGCTCGCGTCGCGGACTCGTCACGGGGATCGTGCTCGGGGTGGTCGCCGCGGTCGTCGCGGCCGCGGTCGTCGTCGGGATCGTGCTCACCGGAGGAGAGCCGGGTGCCGCACCGAGCGCGACGCCCTCGACGGGCGGGGGCGGCGAGGCGATCGTGCCGACCGCCATCCCGATCCCCGTGCTGACGGGCACCCCGACGCTCGACCGGACGACCGTGACCTTCACGGTCGAGAACCCCGACCCGGAAGACGCGGACCAGTTCATGTGGCAGCTGAACAACCGGCCCGACCTGCCGCAGCGCCACACGAGCGCCGACGGCGTCATCGCCGTCGACGGGTACACGGGAGGCGCGCCCCTGTGCATCGACGTCATGGTGCTGCGCAAGGGCAAGACCTCCGACGTCCTGATCGCCTGCTACCCCCCGGTGGGATGATGACCAACTCCCTGCGCATCGACTTCTGCGGCGAGAAGTACACGGCCACGCCCGGCCGCGACTTCGTCGTCGGACGCGAGGGCGACCTCGAGATCGACGACAACCCGTACCTGCACCGCCGCTTCCTGCTGCTCACGGAGGAGCGCGGGCTGTGGTGGATCGCGAACGTCGGCACCCTGCTGTCGGCCACGATCACCGACGGCTCGGGCGGCGTGCAGGCGTGGCTCCCCCCGGGCGGCCGCATCCCCATCGTGTTCCCCACGGTGCAGGTGCTCTTCAGCGCGGGCTCCACGACCTACGACTTCACGATCGAGAACGACGAGGAGTACTTCTCGACCACCAACATCCACTCCGGCGCGTCCGGCACCACGACGATCGGGGTCGTGCCGCTCACGAGCTCGCAGCGCCTGCTCGTCGTCGCGCTCTCCGAGCACGTGCTGCGCCAGGACTCGCCCGGCCGGGGCGAGATCCCGAGCTCGGCCGAGGCCGCCGAGCGCCTCGGCTGGCCGCTCACGACCTTCAACCGCAAGCTCGACAACGTGTGCGAGAAGCTCGACAAGGTCGGCGTGCAGGGGCTCCGCGGAGGCCGCGGCAAGCTCGCCACCAACCGTCGCGCGCGCCTCGTCGAGTACGCCGTCGCGAGCCGGCTCGTGAGCCGCGAGGACCTCGTCCTCCTCGACCGCAACGCCGCATCCGGGGGTCCCGTGGGCACGGAGGAGGATGGGGAGTAGTCCCCGTTCACGGGACGAAATCGGGGACACCTCACGTGTTAGCCTGAACGCGCTTGTCCCCCGGTACAGGGGTCGACAAATCGGTAGCAGAGGGGGTCGCGCGGGGTGACGGCGAGGGAATGGTGGCGCGCGCGCCGGAAGACCGTCGCGACCGTCACCGCGATCTCCCTCGTCGCCGGGACGACCCTCACGGTCGCCGCACTGCACCCGGGCTTCCCGGTCACCGACGTCGAGCTCACCTCGCGTGACGTGTGGGTCACGAACGGGGAGCTGCTGCGGGGCGGACGCCTCAACAAGCAGATCGACGAGCTCAACGCCTCGGTCACCGCGTCGTCCCCCGACTTCGACGTCCTGCAGGACGGCGACGCGCTCTTCCTCATCGACCCCGACAACAACCGCCTTGAGTCGGTCGACCCCGCCTCGACGGCCGTCACGAGCTCCGTCGACCTGCCGCCCGCGGCCGAGGTCTCCTACGGCGGCGACGTCATCGCTGTCGTCTCGCGCGGGCAGCTGTGGGCGCTCCCGGCGGTCGGCGACCTCCGCCTCGATGTCGTGTCGCAGCCGCCGCTGCTCGAGCTCGGCGACGGCGGCCACGCCGTCGTCACGCGCTCGGGCGAGATCGTCGCGATCTCCCCGGCGCAGCGGAAGCTGTTCCGCATCCCGACCCTCGCTGACGTGCCGACCGAGTCGGACTTCCCGCGCATCGGCGAGTTCCAGCTCGCCGCGATCGGCGACCGCGTCGTCGCGCTCGACACCTCCACCAACCAGCTCGTGCTCGACGACGGCACGGTGCGCGACCTCGGCGAGGAGCGCGCGCTGCGCCTGCAGCAGTCGGGCCCGGAGGCGGACGCCGCCGTGCTCGCCACCGGCGGCGGCCTGCTGCGCGTCGACCTCGGCTCGGGCTCCGTCGAGGTGATCGACGCCGACGTCCCGCGCGCCACGACCGACGTCGACGACATCGCCGCGCCCGTCAACCAGGCCGGCTGCGCCCACGGCGCGTGGGCCCACGCGCAGCGCTACGTCTTCGCGTGCGCGGGCTCCGACGCCGAGCTCTACGACATCGAGCAGCCGACGCAGGGCGGCCGGCTCGAGTTCCGCGTCAACCGTACGGTCATCGCGCTCAACAACCTCACCAACGGCAACGTCTGGCTCCCCGCCGAGAACATGCGTCTCGTCGACAACTGGGAGGACGTCATCCCGCCCGAGCAGGAGGAGACCGAGGAGGAGGGCGACGACACCTCGGCGCTCCAGTCCTTCGAGGACACCCTCGCCGAGCGCACCGACCAGAACCGCCCGCCGACCGCGATCGACGACGAGTACGGCATCCGTCCGAACCGCACGACGATCCTCGCGGTGCTCGACAACGACTCCGACCCCGACGGCGACGTGCTCGTCATCTCCGAGCACTCGGCGATCGCCGAGTCGACGGGTCGCCTCGACTACATCGACGGCGGTCGCGCGCTGCAGTTCACGCCCGCCCCCGACTACACCGGCGGCGTCAACTTCACCTACACGGTCGACGACGGCCGCGGCGGCACCGCGACGGCGAACGTCGCCGTGCGCGTCGTGCCGGATGCCGTCAACGCCCCGCCGATCGAGCTGCGCACCTCCGCAACGAGCGTCGAGGCGAACCAGACGATCGCCTACAACGTGCTCGCGAACTGGCGCGACCCCGACGGCGACGACCTCTTCCTCCAGGGGGCCGCGCCGACCTCGGGCGACCTCGTCCGTTTCACGCCCGACGGCCTCATCACCTTCACGCACCAGACCTCGGAGCTGGGTGAGAAGGAGGTGCAGTTCCAGGTCACCGACGGCGGCGAGACCGTCACCGGCAAGCTCGTCGTCGACGTGAGGCCCGCGGGTGAGCTCAAGCCCGTCGGCACCCCGGACTTCGCGACCGCCTTCACGGGCGAGCAGGTCACGATCGAGCCGCTCGAGAACGACCTCTCGCCGTCGGGCGCCGTGCTCGCGCTCACGAGCGTCGACGACCCCGGCGAGGGCGCCTCGATGGCCTACGACGCGCAGAAGGGCCAGGTGCAGTTCTCGGCGGGCGCCCCCGGCATCTACTACTTCGAGTACTCGCTCGCGGCGGGCTCCGCGTCGAGCAAGGGCATCATCCGCGTCGACGTCAAGGACGTGCCCGCCGACGACCTGCCGCCCGTTGCCGTCAAGGACACGGCGTACCTGCGCAGCGACGAGCCCACGACTGTCTCGGTGCTGAGCAACGACGTGAGCCCCGTCGGCCGCATCCTCGCCGTGCAGTCGGTGTCGGTGCCCGCCGACGTGCAGGCGAAGGGCGTCGTCGTCGAGCTGCTCGAGTCGACCCTCGTGCGCGTGACCTCGCCGCAGACCCTCACCTCGCAGATCGGCTTCACCTACACGATCTCGGACGGCGTGCGCACCTCCACCGCGGGCGTCACGATCGTGCCCGTCCCGCCGCTCACCAAGCACCAGCCGCCCATCGCGCGCGACGACGAGGTGACGGTGCGTGCGGGCGACATCGTGACGGTCGACGTGCTCGACAACGACGAGCACCCCGACGACTCGCGGATGTTCCTCGCCGACGACCTCGTCACCGAGCCGTCCGCCGGCCTCGCCTTCGTGAACGCCGACCGCGTGCGCTTCCAGGCGCCCGACGAGCCGGGCCAGTACACGGCGGCGTACCGCGTGCTCGACGCCTACGGGGAGAGCGCCGCGGCCACGGTGACCTTCACGGTGACGCCCGTCGACGAGGAGTCGAACCGCGAGCCGCGGCCCGAGCCGGTCGTCGCGCGCGTGCTCTCGGGCGGCAGCATCCGGATCGAGCTGCCCCTGCAGCGCATCGACCCCGACGGCGACTCGGTGCAGCTGCTCGGCACCCCGACGAACCCCACGATGGGGTCGATCGAGGAGATGGGCGCCGACTACCTCGTCTACACGGCGTTCCCGGGTATGAGCGGCACCGACGCGTTCTCGTACCAGGTGTACGACGCGTTCGGGAAGACCGGCACCGCCGACATCCGCATCGCCGTCATCGCTCCACCCGAGTCGATGCAGAACCCGAGCGCGGTGCCCGACAGTGTCTCCGTGCGCCCGGGCAAGATCGCGCAGGTCGACCTGACGGCGAACGACTCCGACCCGCAGAGCTCGCGCATCTCGGTCGACGAGGAGCTCATCGAGGTGCCGGAGGGCATCGAGGCGGAGGTCGTCGACGGCCGCTTCCTCGTGCTCAAGGCCCCCGACGAGGAGACCACCTTCGCGATCCGCTACCGGCTCACGAACGCGCTCGGCGGCTCGAGCCAGAGCTACGCGATGGTGCAGGTCACACCCGACGCGCCCCTCATGCCGCCCATCGCGACCGACCTCGCGATCGCGATGAAGGAGATCGCCGGCAAGACGAGCGTGACGGTCGACATCTTCGACGGGTCCGCCTACAACCCCTCGGGGCGCAACGCCGACCTCGTCGTGAGCCTCGAGGGCCCCAACGCCGACTCCGCCGAGCTCGTGACCGAGCGCCACGGCAAGATCACCGTCATGCCGGGGGAGAAGCGCCAGGCGATCGCCTACCGCGTGACCGACCCCGACACCGAGCTCACCGCGACCGCGTTCCTTCTCGTGCCGGCGGCGGTCGACGAGAGCTTCGACGACCCGCCCTACCTCGACCCCAACCTCCCGACGCAGTACGTGCCCATGAACGAGGCGCGCGAGTGGAAGCTCGCCGACCTCATCAAGGTGCCGTCGGGCCGCAAGGTGTGGATCCCGGAGGCGTCGAGCGTCTCGTCGCTCATGAGCGACGGCACGAAGAACTACGTCGACGAGACGACGATCCGCTACCAGGGCGCGCTCGACTACCGCGGCCCCGCGTCGATCACCTTCACCGTGACCGACGGCGCCTCGAAGGACGACCCCAAGGGCAACACCGCGACGCTCACGATGCCGATCGTCGTGGGCGACCCGGAGTTCCGCGACACCCCGCCGACGTTCACGACCCCGAACGTGCAGCTCGAGATGGGCGAGCAGGTCGTGGTCGACCTGCGCGCGGCGACCGGCCACCCGAACCCGCAGATCCTGCAGCAGGTGACCTACTCCGACCTCACGGGGCTGGGCGGGCGCATCGACGGACGCCTGGGCGGCTCCGAGCTGACGCTCACGACCCCGCGCAACACACCGAAGGGCACGACGTTCGACGTCGGCGTGACCCTGCGCTGGGACAAGTTCACGGTGCAGGGCACGGTGCACGTGACCGTCGTCGGCTCGACGCGGCCGCCCGCCCTCGCGGTCGACGACGCGTACGAGACGCAGCGCGGCGACGGCACGGTCGTCGCGAGCCCGCTCGTCAACGACTTCAACCCCTACGCGGCCACGGGGGAGCCCCTCACGATCGTCGCCGCCGAGGTGCAGAACACGGGCGAGCCGGCGGGCGTGACGTTCACGGGCGAGCAGGTGCGCATCACGCCGAACCCGAGCCTCAAGTCGGGCACGATCAACGTCGTCTACACGATCGAGGACGCCACCCAGGATCCGGACCGCCGCGTCAACGGCCTCATCACGCTCGTCGTGAGCGACGTGCCCGACCAGGTGCAGAAGCCGACGGTCCCGTCGCAGGGCGACGAGGGCACCGTCACGATCGGCTTCCAGCCGCCCGCCGCGAACGGCAAGGAGATCACGTCCTACGAGGTGCGATCCGACCCCTCGGTCAGCACGCCCTCGGGCTGCGCCCCGCCGTCGTGCACCATCACGGGGCTGAGCAACGGCACGAGCTACCGCTTCTCGGTGCGCGCGATCAACGTCCACGGCCCCGGCGCGTGGTCGACGTGGTCGGATGCGGTGATCCCGTACGGCACGCCGCAGCAGCCGGCCCCCGTCATCACGGTCGTCGACCAGTACGCGCCCAACGCCGTCATCCGCGCCACCTGGACCGAGGTGAACGCGAACGGCGGCTCGGTCACCTACCGCTGGCGCCTCGACGGCGGCTCGTGGAGCACGGCGTCGACGAGCCGCGCGACGGGCGACCTGACGGTGCAGGGCGGCGCGCACACGATCGAGGTCGTCGCGACGAACTCCGGTGGCAAGCAGAGCCCCACGGGCTCCGTCTCCTCGCCGAGCATCCAGACCCAGACCGCGCCGACCGCGCCGAGCGTCTCGGCGGCCAACGTGCTCGACGGCACCGCGCCGGGCTCGATCCGCTGGACCTGGAGCGGCGGCGCGGCCTCCACGGGCGGCATGTCGAACATCACCTACCAGGTGAGCGTCGACGGCGGCAGCTGGATCAACAAGGGCACGGCGACCAACCACACGGCCAGCAGCCTCGGCGCCGGTTCGCACAGCATCCGCGTGCGCGCCGTCAACAAGGCGGGTGCCGGCGCCATCGGCAACGGCGGAGCGGGCACCATCTCCAACCCGCCGCCCCCGGCCCCGAGCGTCGAGATCATCGGCAAGGGTGCGTACGAGACCTGCGAAGGCGGCGGCACCTGCCGACGCGCGCTCGTGCGGTTCACGAACGTGCCGTCGGGCACCTACTCGCTCGCGATCTCGAGCGGCGGCTGGACCTCGCCGTGGCCGAGCAGCGCCCACATCAGCGGCAACGGCACGGCGGAGTCGGGCGGCTACCTCGGCACCCGCAGCAGCCCGGTCTGCGTCGTCATCACCGGCCCCCAGAACTTCACGCCGTGCGTGGAGGCCGCGACATGGAACAGCTGGAACTAGCCCGCACCTGAAGAACCCCCGTCCGAAAGGCCTCACACCACATGCCCGTCACCCAGGAGCAGGCGACCTGGTTCGCCGACGCGTTCCAGAAGCTCGTCGCGAACGTCGACAAGGCGATCGTCGGCAAGGATCACGTCATCAAGCTCGTGCTCACGGCGCTCATCTCCGACGGCCACGTGCTGCTCGAGGACTACCCGGGCACGGGTAAGACGGTGCTCGCGAAGTCGCTCGCGAACACGCTCGACGGCACGACGAGCCGCATCCAGTTCACGCCCGACCTGCTGCCCTCGGACGTGACGGGCGTGCAGATCTACGACCAGGGCAAGGGCCGCTTCCAGTTCCACCCGGGCCCGATCTTCGCCTCGATCGTGCTCGCGGACGAGATCAACCGCGCCTCGCCGAAGACCCAGTCGGCCCTGCTCGAGGTCATGGAGGAGGGCGTCGTGACGATCGACGGCGAAGGCCACTCCGTCGGCGCCCCGTTCCTCGTGATCGCGACCCAGAACCCGGTCGAGCAGGCCGGCACCTACAAGCTCCCGGAGGCGCAGCTCGACCGCTTCCTCATCAAGACGAGCCTCGGCTACCCGGACGCGAAGACGGCCGTCGGCCTGCTCATGGACTCCGCCACGCGCGCCCGCGCCTCGCTCGTGTCGCCCATCATCAAGCCCGAGTCGATCGTCGCGATGTCGGCGCTCGCGGCCGAGGTGCACACCGACGAGGCCGTCATGCAGTACCTCGCCGACATCGTGGACGCGACGCGCAAGCACCGCGACGTGCTGCTCGGCGTGAGCATGCGCGGCGCGATGGCCCTCGCCCGTGCGGTCAAGACGTGGGCGATCTCGCACGGCCGCACCTACGTGACGCCCGACGACATCCGCGACCTCGCCGTGCCGGTGCTCGCGCACCGCCTCGTGATCGACCCCGAGTCGGACTTCGCGGGCGTCAAGGCGGAGGACGTCGTCGAGCGCATCCTCGTCGACATCGAGCCGCCCGCCTACCGCGCGGCCTGATCGCGGCGAACCCCCTGCGCATGACCGCCGCCCGACTCGACGACGCCGCCGCACTCCTGCGGCCGGCGCGCTCGCGCCTGCGCCGTCTCGCGACCGGTGTCGCGAACGTCGTCACGCCCATCGCGCGCGCCGTCTGGCGGGTCGCGCGCCCCGTGCTGCGCGTCGTCACAGTTTCGGGCTGGATCGTGCTCGGCCTCGCCGCGCTCTCGCTGCTGCTCGCGGCAGTCTTCGGCTGGCAGGAGTTCACCTTCCTCGGGTGGGTGCTGCTCGCGGCGCTCGTGGTGTCGGCCGCGTTCCTCGTCGGGCGCTCGAGCTACGGCGTGCTCATCGAGCTCAACCCCCGCCGCGTCGTCGTGGGCGACCGCGCGATGGGACGCATGGTCGTGACCAACACGGGGCCGCGCAAGCTCCCGCCGACCCGGATGGAGCTGCCCGTCGGCAGGGGCGTGGCCGAATTCCAGCTGCCCTCGATGGCGCCCAAGCAGGAGCAGGAGGAGCTCTTCCAGGTGCCGACGAACCGCCGCGCGGTCATCGTCGCGGGCCCCGCGGAGTCGATCCGCGGCGACCAGCTCGGCCTGCTCCGCCGCGCCGTGAAGTGGGCCGACCCCGTGGAGCTGTTCGTGCATCCGAAGACGGTGCGGCTCGCCTCAAGCGCCGCGGGCCTCGTGCGCGACCTCGAGGGTCAGGTGTCGCAGAAGATCACCAACAACGACCTGGCCTTCCACGCCCTCCGTCCCTACGTGCCGGGCGACGACCGCCGCTACGTGCACTGGCGCACCTCGGCGCGCATCGGCCAGCTCATGGTGCGTCAGTTCCAGGAGACCCGCCGCTCGCAGATCATCGTCGTGCTGCCCACGAGCGCCCGGTTCTACGCGAGCGAGGAGGAGTTCGAGCTCGCCGTCTCGTGCGCCGCGTCGATCGCGGGCCAGATCATCCGCGACGGCACCCAGCTCGACGTCGTGAGCGAGCGGGGGCTCTGGCGCACGCGCACGGTCGTGTCGATGCTCGACTCGTCGTGCCGCCTCGAGTTCGGGCACACGGGCGGGTTCGCCAACCTGCGCGAGCTCGTGCGCGAGCGCACGAAGCGGCTGGCCGCCCCGAGCGTCGTCGTGACGGTCGGCGGATCGCAGCTCGGCCCCGGCGACATCCGCTCGGTGCACACCGTCTTCGGCGCGGACACGAACCACATCGGCGTCACGGTCGAGGCGGGAGCGCAGCCGCGCCTCGGTTCGGTCGGCGGCATGCTCATGCTCACCGTGGGGCGTCTCGAGGACCTGCCCGCTCTGTTCCGGGGGCTCGCCTCGTGAGCACCGCGACGACCGCCGCGCCCGCGCCCGCGGGGACGACCGAGCGCCCGCGCGGCCTGGCCCTCCCCACGGGGCGCACCTGGTTCGACGTCTCGGTGCTGCTCGTGCTCGCCCTGCTCGGCGTGCTCGGCTTCGCGCCCTCCTACGGCGGTTACAGCTTCCTGCTCGCGGGCCTCGGCGGTCTCGTGCTCGGCGCCGTCACGGGCGTGCTCACGACGATGCTGCGCCTCGGCGGGCTGCTGACCTTCGTGGCCGCGGTCGTCGGCTACTTCCTCGTCGGCTCCGCCGTCGCGGTGCCGAGTCTCGCGCTCTTCGGCGTGCTCCCCAGCCTGCCCTCACTCGCCGCGCTCGCGGTCGGCACGGTCTTCGGCTGGACCGACCTGCTGACGCTCTCGACACCCGTCGGCGCGCCCGCCTACATCGCCGTCGTGCCGTACGCCTCGTCGTGGATCGTCGCCCTCGTGTCGACGCTCCTCGCGACCCGCTGGCTCGCGCGGCGGCCGCGCGCCGCGTGGCGCTTCGGCGTCGCCCTCGTGCCGGCCGTCGTGCTCTACCTCGCCGGCATCCTCTTCGGCACCCAGGAGGCCTACCAGGCCGGCATCCGGGGCATCGTCTTCGCGGTGCTCGCGCTCGTCTGGCTCGGCTGGCGCCAGCCGGTCGGCGGCGTCGCGGCGAGCGGCGACACCTCCCTGCGCCGCCGCAAGGTGCTCGGCTCCGCGGCCGTCATCGCGCTCGCGGCGGTCGTGGGAGGCGCGGCCGGGTTCTGGTTCTCGCCCGCGAAGGACGAGCGCTTCGTGCTGCGCGACGAGATCGAGCCGCCGTTCGACCCCCTCGACTACCCGAGCCCGCTCGCGGGCTTCCGCCACTTCACGAAGCAGGTCACCGACGAGGAGCTGTTCCGGGTGTCGGGCCTTGAACCCGGTGACCGCATCCGGATGGCGACCCTCGACTCGTTCACCGGCAAGCTCTGGAACGTCACGGGCGCCGCGGCGAGCACGGCCGGCTCGGGCTCGTTCGAGCTCGTCGGGCGGTCGATCCCGCGCGCGCCGCTTCTCACGCCCGTCGCGCACGACGACGTGGAGGTGACGATCCTCGGCTACCAGGACGTCTGGATCCCGGGCGTCGGGTACCCGCGCGACTTCCAGCTGACCGGGGGAGAGGCCGCCTCCCGCTCCGACGACCTGCGCTACAACGCCGCGACCGGCAGCATGGTGCTCACCTCGGGGCTGCGCGCGGGAGACAGCTACCGCCTCGACCCCGTCACGCAGGAGCAGCCGAGCGTGCAGGAGCTCGCGAACGTGCCCGTCGCCGCCGTTGAGCTGCCGCCCGTCGAGAAGGTGCCCGACGTCGTCGCGTCGAAGGCGCAGGAGTGGGCGGGCGCATCCGCCTCGCCCGTCGACCAGCTCGAGGCCATCCGCCTCGTGCTCACGCGCGACGGCTTCCTGAGTCACGGACGCGCCTCCGACACCGTGCCGTCGCGCGCCGGGCACGGCGCCGACCGCATCTCGGAGCTGCTCGAGGGCACCCAGATGATCGGCGACCAGGAGCAGTACGCGTCCGCGTTCGCGCTCATGGCGCGCAGCCTCGGCTACCCGGCGCGCATCGTCATGGGTTTCGCCCCCGAGGTCGCGGAGGGCGGGGCGGCCGTCACCGTCACGGGCGACGACGTCACCGCGTGGGTGGAGGTGCCCTTCGAGGGCGTCGGCTGGGTCGCGTTCGACCCGACGCCCGACGAGACCGACATCCCGCAGGACCAGGTGCCCAAGCCCAAGAGCGAGCCGCAGCCGCAGGTGCGCCAGCCCCCGCGGGCCGAGAAGGACGCCGAGGACCTGCTGACCCCCGTCGAGCTCGAGGAGCAGGAGAGCGAGGAGGACGACCCGCTCCTCGTCATCCCGGCGTGGGTGTGGGGCGTCGGCATCGGCATCCTGTCGCTCGCCGCCCTCCTCTTCGTGCCGATGCTCGTCGTCGCGCTCGTGAAGGCCCGCCGGATGCGCAAGCGCCGCTCGGGCCCCGTCGCCGACCAGGCGGCGGGCGCGTGGGAGGAGCTCACCGACCGCTACTCGGAGCTCGGTTACACCGTGCCGCCGCGCCTCACGCGCTCGATGCTCGCGACCCGGCTCGAGACCCAGTTCCCGGCGACCGAGGAGCAGGCGCCCCCGGACCTGCGGGTGCTCGCGGCCGAGGCCGACGAGCTCGTGTTCTCGGATCGCGAGGCCGAGCCCGCCGAGGCAGACGCCGTGTGGGGCCGCGCGCTCGACGCGGTCGCCGCCGCCCGGGCGAGCGCGTCGACGCGCGTGCGCCTGCTGAGCCGCTACCGCATCCGCGCCGGCCGCGACCTCGTCGCGCGCCTCACCACCACGCCCACCACCACCGCACCGCGAAGGACCGACAGTTGAAGCTCAAGCTGACCTCGCAGCGCCCCGACTCCTCGCGCACCGACATCGTCGTCACCGCCGACGCCGTCGCGACGGTCGGGTCGATCGCCGACGCGATCGCGCGGCGCGACCCCGCGGCACGCGACGCGAGTCCCGAGCCGCGCACCCTCGCGGTCGTGTCGCCCGCGGGCGGGCAGGTCGTGCTCGACCCCGCGACGTACGTGAGCGACGCGAAGCTCGCCTCGGGCGAGTACGTGCAGCCGGTGCCGGTCGCGAGCTCGCCGGCGCGCGAGACGGCCCCGATCAGCGCGATCCTGCGGGTGACGGCGGGCCCCGACGCCGGTCGCGAGTTCCAGCTCCGTCGCGGCTCGTTCGTCATCGGCCGCGACGCCGACGTCGACGTGCAGCTCTCCGATCCGCTCGTGTCGAAGCGCCACGCGCGCGTCGAGGTGAGCGACACGGTCGACGTCATCGACCTCAACTCCGCGAACGGCATCGTCATCGACGGCGAGATCGTCACGCGCGTGCGCGCCGAGACCGGGCAGTCGCTGCTCCTCGGCGACACCGCGATCACGGTCGACGTGCTCGAGTCGGCGGCCACGACGCGCGAGCGCACGGGCCCCGTCGCCTTCAACCGCTCGCCGAACGTCGAGCCCCGCTACCCGGGCGACGAGTACGAGGCGCCCGACATCCCCAAGGAGATCGAGCCCGTCCCGTTCCCGTGGGCGGCCTTCTTCGCGCCGCTCCTCGTCGTCGGGATCCTGTTCTTCATCATCGAGAACAAGACGATGCTCGTGCTGCTCGCGCTGACGCCCGTCATCATGGTCGGCACGTGGGCCACGCAGGTCATCCAGGGCAAGTCGAAGCTCAAGCGCGCGACCGCCAAGTTCGAGCAGCAGCTCGAGCGCCTCACCCGCACCCTCGACGCGGAGCGCGAGCGCGAGCGCGAGGTGCGCGACGCCGAGGCGCCGCAGGTGGGCGCCCTCCTCGACGCGGCGGCCCGTCGCGGGCCGCTCCTGTGGTCGCGCCGCCCCGAGCACTGGTCGTTCCTCAACGTGCGGCTCGGCACGGGCACCGTCCCGAGCCGCAACGTCGTCAAGTCGAGCGTCAAGTACATGGGCGTGCCCGCGTTCGAGGAGCGCGTCGAGGAGCTCGTCGAGCGCTACCGGACGATCGACCGCACGGCCGTCGTCGAGTCGCTCGCCTCGGCGGGGTGTCTCGGCGTCGCAGGCGACCCGGCTCGCTCGCTCGGGGTCGTCAACGGCCTCCTCGTGCAGCTCTCGGCCCTCTACTCGCCCGCCGAGCTCTCGCTCGCGGCGATCGTCTCGCCGCAGCGCTCCCGCGACTTCGACTGGCTCAAGTGGCTGCCGCACGTGGGCTCGCCGCAGTCGATCATCCAGACCTCGCCGCTCGCCGACAGCGCGCCCGGCGCCGCGAGCGTGCTGTCGGCGCTCGAGGAGCTCATCGAGGCGCAGCGCCGCAAGCGCTCCGAGAGCGCGACCTCCGCGCAGGTGCTCGGCCCCACCGTCCCCGAGAAGTCGATCATGGGGTCCGCCCCCGACTTCACGGGCACGACGGAGCGCGAGTTCCGCCCCGAGGCCCCCGTGCTCGTCGTGCTCATCTCGGACGACGCGCCCATCGACCGCGCCCGCGCGAACGCCGTCGTGGAGCGCGCGGTGTTCGCCGGCATCCTTCCGATCTGGATGTCGGACCGCGTCGAGGCGCTCCCCGCGGCCGCGCGCACCTTCGTCGACCTCGCGGACGACGCCGCGCCCGGTCACGGCCGCGTCGGCTACGTGCGCACGGGCGAGATCTACGAGGACGTCGAGGTCGCGAGCGTCGACGCGCCGACAGCGCTCGGCTTCGCGCGCTCGCTCTCCGCGGTGAGCGACGCCGCGGCCCTCGGCGTGGACGACTCCGACCTGCCTAAGTCGATCGCCCTGCTCGCGCTCCTCGGCCACGAGCTCGCCGAGAGCCCCGACGCCGTCGTCGACCGCTGGCGGCAGAACGACTCGCTCCATGACCGCTCGCCGGGCGCGCGCGCCACGCCGCGCCGTGCGGGTCGCCTGCGCGCGATCGTCGGCCAGGGCACCGTCGACGCCTTCCACCTCGACCTGCGCTCGCAGGGTCCGCACGCCCTCGTCGGCGGCACGACGGGCTCCGGCAAGTCGGAGTTCCTCCAGGCCTGGGTGCTCGGCATGGCGGCGGAGTACAGCCCCGACCGCGTGACGTTCCTCTTCGTCGACTACAAGGGCGGCTCGGCCTTCGCGGACTGCGTGAACCTGCCGCACTGCGTCGGCCTCGTCACCGACCTCACGCCGCACCTCGTGCGCCGCGCCCTCACGAGCCTGCGCGCCGAGCTGCACCACCGCGAGCGGCTCTTCAACCGCAAGAAGGCCAAGGACCTCATCGAGCTCGAGAAGCGCGGCGACCCCGAGTGCCCGCCGGCGCTCGTGATCGTCATCGACGAGTTCGCGGCGCTCGTCGGCGAGGTGCCCGAGTTCGTCGACGGCATCGTCGACATCGCCCAGCGCGGCCGCTCGCTCGGCATCCACCTCATCATGGCCACGCAGCGACCCGCGGGCGTCATCCGCGACAACTTGCGCGCCAACACCAACCTCCGCATCGCCCTGCGCGTGGCCGACGCCGCCGACAGCATCGACGTCGTCGGAAGCGACGTAGCGGCTGAGTTCGACCCGTCGATCCCGGGCCGCGGCGTCGCCCGCAGCGGTCCGGCGCGGCTCGTCGCGTTCCAGACGGGCTACGCGGGCGGCCACACGAGCGGCGAGCCGCCCGTGCCGCAGATCGAGATCACGGAGCTCGGCTTCGGGCAGTACTCGCCGTGGCAGGAGCCGGTCGTGGAGGAGTCCCGCGAGGCGAAGGAGACGGGGCCCAACGACACCAACCGCCTCGTCGCGACGATGGTGCGCGCGGCGCAGACCGCGGGCGTGCCCGCGCCGCGCAAGCCGTGGCTCGACGAGCTCTCGGCCGTCTACGACAGCGCGCGCCTGCGCCAGCGCACGGATGCCGAGCTCGTGCTCGGCGTCGTGGACGACGCGCAGCACCAGAGTCAGTACCCCGTGTACTTCCGGCCGGACGTCGACGGCAACCTCGCCGTGTACGGCGCGGGCGGCTCGGGCAAGAGCGTGCTCCTGCGCACGCTCGCGGTCGCGGCATCCGTCACCCCGCTCGGCGGACCCGTGCACGTGTACGGCATCGACCTCGGCGCCGCGGGTCTGCGGATGCTCGAGGCCCTCCCGCACGTGGGTGCGATCGTCGACGGCGACGACACCGAGCGCGTGACCCGCCTGCTCGCGATGCTGCGCGAGACGATCGAGGCCCGTGCCGAGCGCTACGCCGCCGTGCGCGCGGGCTCGATCGCCGAGTACCGGCAGCTCGCGAACGCGCCCGAGGAGCCCCGCATCCTGCTGCTCGTCGACGGCGGCCCCGCCTTCCGCACCCAGTACGAGTACGCCGCGGGGCGCGTCTACGCCGACTTCCAGCAGATCATCGCCGACGGTCGCGCCGTCGGCGTGCACGTCGTGCTGTCGGCCGACCGCCCCGGTGCACTCAACACCGCGATCACCTCGGGGATGCAGCGCAAGGTCGTGCTCCGCATGACGGAGGAGATCGACTACGGCAGCCTCGACGTGCCGAACGACGTGCTCGCGCCGTCGTCGCCTCCCGGTCGCGCCCTCGTCGACGGCCTCGAGACCCAGATCGCCGTGTTCGGCGGCTCGGCGAACCTCGCCGACCAGTCGCGCGCGATCGACCGACTCGCCGCGACGCTCCGCGAGCGCGGTGTGACGGCCGCCCCGGGCGTCGCCCGGCTCGAGGAGGACATCGCCCTCGAGACGCTGCCGGCCCCGAGCGCGGACGCCCTGTGGATCGGCGTCGCCGACGACGACCTGCAGCCCGTCGCGATCGAGCCCGCGGGCGCGTTCATCCTCATGGGCCCGCCGTCCTCCGGGCGCTCGACGGCGCTCCGTGCCCTCACCCACTCGCTCGCGGCCTCCGGCGCGGCGACCCGGAGCTTCTACGTGGGCTCCGCGAAGTCGCCGCTGCGCGGGCTCGGGTACTGGGACGCCGTCGCGACCGCCCCGGACGCCGTCGCCGCGCTCGCGCGGGACGTCGCCGAGCTCGCGGCCGTGCCCGCGGAGGAGGGCGGGCGCATCGCGCTCGTCATCGAGGGGCTCGCCGACTTCCTCTCGACGCCCGCCGACGGCCCCCTCGTCGAGCTCATCAAGGCGCTCAAGCGCGGCGACCACCTCGTGATCGCCGAGTCCGAGACGAGCACCTGGTCGTCGTCCTGGCCGCTCCTCGCCGAGATGAAGAGCTCGCGTCGCGGCTTCGCCATCCAGCCGGATCAGCAGGAGGGCGACCTCATCTTCCGCACCTCGTTCCCCCGGGCGAAGCGGTCCGAGTTCCCGACCGGACGGGGCTACCTCGTCCAGGCGGGGAAGGTGCGGCGCGTGCAGTTGGCGCGCCTCACGGAAGGTGGGGAATAGTCCCCATCGCGCTCCCCATGGCGCATCCCTAGAGTCATCCTCAAGCTCCCCGTGAAGGGGGAACCCCCGAAGCGGGACCGCACAAGAAAGGCAGTGACATGGCTGAATACCTGGGTCAGAACCCCGACGAGGTCCGCGAGCTCGCGACCCTCTTCGACACGAAGGCGAGCGACCTCGAGGGCGTCGTCTCGGCGATCAACAGCAAGCTGAACGCCACCACCTGGGTCGGCAACGACCGCAACCGGTTCCAGAACGACACCTGGTCGACCATCCAGAACTCGCTCAACCAGATCGCCCAGACGCTCCGCGACGCCGGCACGACGGCGCGCAACAACGCCTCGGAGCAGGAGTCGGCGTCCGCCTGACATCCGACCACCACGGCGACCGGGGCCCCGCGCGGGCTCCGGTCGCCGGATCTGACCACCACCACCAGGAGACAGGATGAGCATCTTCCGTACCGCGCGCGACGCCGACATCGCGGCCTCGCAGGTGCGCAGCGCGGCGAACACGATGAACTCGCTCGTGTCCGACATGCACGCCGCCGGCGTGTGGACCGGCGCCGACGCGGGGCGCCTCGTCTCCGAGTGGCAGGTGGAGGTCACCGCCCGGCTGCTCCGTGCGGCCACCCGCATCGACAACCTCGTGTTCTCGAAGGTCGGAGGCTGACCCATGGGCGACCTCGGACTCAACCCGCGCACCCTCCGCGACCAGGCGAGCCTCGTGCGCGGCCAGCTCTCGCACCTCGAGAGCATCGCGAAGCAGCTCGCCAACTCCCGCAACGCGGCGCGCAACCCGGCGTCGTGGGGCCTCGACGCGGACGACCGGGCGATCGACCCGGCCTACGTCGGTAGCGCCCTCACCGCCTACAACGACATCATCGGCGCCGTCGCTTCGGCCCGCCGGCTCCTCGCCCGCCTCGAGACCGAGATCGCGCAGCAGGAGCGCGCGAGCGCCGAGTCCGCGAGCGGCCGCGCCCCCGCCGTGCCGCGTCCCTCCGGCACCGGCACCGGCACCGGCAAGGCTCCCGTCCCCGGGCCGACGTTCTCCTCGAGCCACACGCGCGGGATCATCGCCGAGGTCGACGCCGACAGCGAGATCAAGATCTCCTCTCCCGGCGTCAAGACGCCGAAGGACTACGACTCGCTCGTCAGCACGAAGCCGCCGCAGGACAAGGTGACGATCTCGGGCGAGACGAGCCTGCGCGTGGGCCTCCAGGACGTCGCGTCCCACGAGGTCGAGTTCGCCGACGGCTCCACGCTGTCGCACACCGACGAGACCTTCATCGGCTCGACGATCACGAGCGGCTACAAGGTCGAGGCCGACGACGAGTCGATCAAGTTCTCGAACGAGACCGGCATCACGACGGGCATCACGCGCACCTCGACGACCGAGTACAACAAGGGCGACTTCACCGCCACGCGCGAGGACGAGGTCTCGGCCACGATCGGTGCGAGCGCCGGCACCTCGGTCAAGTACGACGAGGACTCGGTGACCTACGGCGCCGAGGCGAAGGCGGAGGTCCAGGCGAGCGCCTCGACCTCGGGCCAGTTCGACAACGGCGTCGTCACGGGCAAGGGCGAGGCGTCGGCGTCGGTGAGCGCGTCCGCGACCGCCGAGGCGAGCGCCCAGTTCAAGGACGACGGCACGATGGTCGCCACGGCGAGCGTCGCAGCCGGTGCGACGGCCGTGGTCGCCGCGAACGGCAGCATCGAGGCGGGCGTCGCGACCCTCAGCGGCTCGGCGCAGGCCCAGGCGACCGCGCAGGCGCAAGCCCAGGCCACGGCGACGATCGGTCCTGACGGCCTCTCGGCCGCGGCCGGTGTGAGCGCCTTCGCGGGTGTCTCGGCGAGCGCCTCGGCGAGCGGCGAGGTCATGGGCGTGACGGGCGGCGTGACGGGCGAGGTGTACGCCGGCATCGGCGCCAAGGCCGAGGCCGAGCTCTCCGTCACGATGGACGAGGTGAGCCTGTCGCTCGATCTCGGCGTCGCCCTCGGTGTGGGCGCCGGCGTATCGTTCGACATCAGCTTCAGCCCCAAGGAATGCTGGGAAGACCTGACCAGCCTGTTCTGGTGATCCGAAAGAGAAGACGAGAGACATGACCGCACTGACCTTCCCGAGCGACGCGTTCCCGGCGCTCCCGACCATCACCGTCGAGATCCCCGACGACTGGTCCGCCATCAGCGTCCCCGGAACGATCCTCGCGGCCGCGGCCCCCGAGGTCCCGGGCGAGTTCCGCCCCAACGTCGTCGTCTCGATCACGCGCTTCGGCGCCGACTACAGCCTCGACGTCGCGGCGAACGCCGTCATCGAGAAGTTCGCCGGGCTCGAGCAGGCGCAGGAGATCGGCCGCGACCGTGTGACGGTCGACGGCGTCGAGTGGGCGCACATCGAGAGCACCTTCGTCGACCCGCGTGTCGGCACGCTCGTCCAGGCCGCCCACCTCGCGGTCATCGCGCACGGCCCCGTGGCCGACCTCGTGCAGGTGACGGGATCCGTCACGGGCGTGCAGGCGAAGGACGGCGTGCTCGACATCCTGCGCACGATCCAGCGCTCGGCGCGCGCCACCGCGTGATCCGGCGGGGTCCCCTCCGCTAGCCTCGACACGGGCACGATGCCCGCGAGGGAGGTGACCGTGGCGGACGAGGACGACGGCTTCATCGGGATGCCTCCCGGCATCTTCGACTCGGGGACGTTCAAGCTGCCGCCGAAGGCGGAGCGTCCCCGCGCGCCCGAGAACGAGGACATCGTGTTCGTGCAGGCCGCCCCGGGGGTCCCCGTGGCCGTGCCGCCGGTGCCCCCGGCCGTCGTCGACCCGGGGGACGCCGCCTGGGCCGCGCCGGTCTCCCACGAGACGCAGCGCGCGATCCCCGACCCCGCCGACGCGCCGGAGGCAGCCCCCGCACCGGCCGACTTCACGCCGCCCGCCGCGCAGCCGCCCGCCGCGCAGCCGCCCGCGGAGACCCCGGTCCCGACGGCGCCCCCGGCCCCCGCTCCGACCGGGTGGCGGCTCGTGCTCGCGGACGGCGCGCAGGTCCCCGTCGAGCGCGCCCTCATCGTCGGACGCAACCCGGTCGCCTTCGAGCAGTGGCCCGGCGCGGCGCTGCTCGCGGTCGCCGACACGACGCAGTCGGTGTCGAAGACGCACGCCGCCTTCGAGGTCG
Source organism: Microbacteriaceae bacterium (assembly GCA_003852775.1). Lineage (GTDB taxonomy): Bacteria > Actinomycetota > Actinomycetes > Actinomycetales > Microbacteriaceae > Homoserinibacter. Next base: position 35,975 of record RDDZ01000131.1, read on the forward strand.
ACGACTCGGGGCTCTGGGTGCACGACCTCAACTCGACCAACGGCGTCTGGGTCGTGCACGGCGAGGACGTCACCGAGGTCGCCCCCGGACGACGCGTCAACGTGCCGGCCGGGTCGAGCGTCGAGCTCGGCGACTACGTGCTGCGCGCGGAGCGCTGAACCGCCTTGCGCCGAGGCCATGGCGAGCGCCTCCGGTACGCGGTGATATCCTCGACCCCATGCTCGCTCGGCGCCTTCTCCTTCGTCGCCGCGACGAGGTCTAGCCCCCGGCCTCCCTCGTCGCGGAGTCCGCCCGTCCCCGAGGGCACAGCGGCCGATACGAATCCGATGAAGGAACCCGTACCCATGAGCACTGCCTCCGCAGCCGAGACCACTTCCGCGATCGAGATCCCGGACCGCCCGCGCACCCTCGCCGAGAAGGTGTGGGACGCGCACGTCGTCGCCAAGGGCGAGAACGGCGAGCCCGACCTCATCTACATCGACCTGCACCTCGTGCACGAGGTCACGAGCCCGCAGGCGTTCGACGGCCTCCGTCAGGCCGGCCGACCCGTGCGCCGCCCCGACCTCACGATCGCCACCGAGGACCACAACACCCCGACGATCGGCATCGACAAGCCGATCGCCGACCTCACGAGCCGCACGCAGATCGAGACGCTGCGTCGCAACGCCGAGGAGTTCGGCATCCGCCTGCACCCGCTCGGCGACGTCGAGCAGGGCATCGTGCACGTCGTCGGCCCGCAGCTCGGCCTCACGATGCCGGGCATCACGGTCGTCTGCGGCGACTCGCACACCTCCACCCACGGCGCGTTCGGCGCGATGGCGTTCGGCATCGGCACCTCCGAGGTCGAGCACGTGCTCGCCACCCAGACGCTGCCGCTCAAGCCGTTCAAGACCATGGCCATCACGGTCGAGGGCGAGCTGCGCCCCGGCGTCACCGCGAAGGACATCATCCTCGCCGTCATCGCCAAGATCGGCACCGGCGGCGGCCAGGGCTACGTGCTCGAGTACCGCGGCAGCGCCATCCGCTCCCTCTCGATGGAGGGGCGCATGACGATCTGCAACATGTCGATCGAGGCCGGCGCCCGCGCCGGCATGGTCGCGCCCGACGAGACGACGTTCGAGTACGTCAAGGGCCGCCCGCACGCCCCGCAGGGCGAGGACTGGGATGCCGCGGTCGCGTACTGGAAGACGCTCGCGACGGACGAGGGCGCCGTCTTCGACGCCGAGGTCTTCCTCGACGCGAACGAGCTCGAGCCCTTCGTGACGTGGGGCACCAACCCCGGTCAGGGCGTCTCGCTCTCCGAGACCGTGCCCGACCCCGCGACGATCGCCGACCACAACGAGCGCGCCGCCGCCGAGCGCGCCCTCGAGTACATGGACCTCACGCCCGGCACCCCCATGAAGGAGATCGCGGTCGACGCGGTCTTCATGGGCTCCTGCACCAACTCGCGCATCGAGGACCTGCGCGCCTTCGCCTCCATCATCAAGGGGCGCAAGAAGGCCGACAACGTGCGCGTCATGGTCGTGCCCGGCTCGGCGCGCGTGCGCCTGCAGGCCGAGGCCGAGGGCATCGACAAGATCGTCGAGGAGTTCGGCGCCGAGTGGCGCTTCGCCGGGTGCTCGATGTGCCTCGGCATGAACCCCGACCAGCTCGCACCCGGGGAGCGCTGCGCCTCCACCTCGAACCGCAACTTCGAGGGCCGTCAGGGCAAGGGCGGACGCACGCACCTCGTGTCGCCGCTCGTCGCCGCCGCGACCGCGATCCGCGGCACCCTGTCAAGCCCGTGGGATCTGGAGAACGCACCCGATAGCGTGCGTGTCGAGGAGGTGGCGCGCTGATGGACAAGATCACCGTGATCGAGGGCGTCGCCGTCCCGTTCCGCCGCTCCAACGTCGACACCGACCAGATCATCCCCGCGCAGTTCCTCAAGCGGGTGACGAAGACGGGCTTCGACGACGCCCTGTTCTTCCAGTGGCGCCAGGACCCGGACTTCATCCTCAACCAGCCCGCCTACCAGGGCGCGAAAATCCTCATCGCGGGCCCCGACTTCGGCACCGGATCGAGCCGCGAGCACGCCGTGTGGGCGCTGCGCGACTTCGGCTTCCGGGCCGTCATCTCGCCCCGCTTCGCGGACATCTTCCGCGGCAACTCGGGCAAGCAGGGCCTGCTCGCGGGCACGGTGCCGGAGGAGACGGTCGAGAAGCTGTGGGAGCTCCTCGAGGCGCAGCCGGGAATGAATGCGACGGTCGACCTGGTTGAGAAGACGGTGACGGTGGGCGAGCTCACAGTTCCGTTCGAGATCGACGATTACACTCGGTGGCGACTGCTGGAGGGGCTCGACGACATCGGCCTCACGCTGCGCGACGAAGCGCGGATCACCGAGTTCGAGGCCACCCGCGAGAGCTGGCGGCCCCGGACTCTCCCCATCCGCTCGGCCTGAGGGCCCCACATGACTAGGTAGTGATCTTGGATTCAGTCGCGATGAACCTCGCGCGCGACGCGGCGAAGGCCGGTGCGCGGGTGGGACTCACGTCCGACAGCATCGTCATCAACGGCGGCAAGCCGCTCGTCGGCCGCATCGAGGTGCGCGGCGCCAAGAACCTCGCCACCAAGGCGATGGTCGCGGCACTGCTCGGCGACAGCCCGAGCCTCCTGCAGAGCGTCCCCGAGATCAGCGACGTCGAGGTCGTCACGCGCATGCTCGGCGCGTACGGCGTCGGGGTCACGCAGCCGGCCGAGGGCGAGCTCCTGCTCGACCCCGCCAACGTCGAGAAGGCGCACTTCGCGCAGATCGACGCGCTCGCGGGCTCGTCGCGCATCCCGATCCTGTTCTGCGGTCCGCTCCTGCACCGCCTCGGCGAGGCGCTCATCCCCGACCTCGGCGGATGCCGCATCGGCGACCGCCCGATCGACTTCCACATGGACGCGCTGCGCGCCTTCGGGGCGATCGTCGACAAGAGCTACGAGGGCATCCGCATCACGGCCCCCGACGGCCTCACGGGCGCGAAGATCGAGCTGCCGTACCCGAGCGTCGGCGCGACCGAGCAGGTGCTGCTCACGGGCGTGCGCGCGAAGGGCGTCACCGAGCTCAAGAACGCCGCGATCGAGCCCGAGATCATGGACCTCATCGCGATCCTGCAGAAGATGGGCGCGATCATCTCGGTCGAGCCGAACCGCACGATCTTCATCGAGGGCGTCGACAAGCTCGAGGGCTACACGCACCGCGCGATCTTCGACCGCAACGAGGTCGCGAGCTGGGCGTCCGCGGCGCTCGCGACCGACGGCGACGTGTTCGTCGGCGGCGCGCAGCAGCAGGAGATGATGACGTTCCTTAACGTCTTCCGCAAGGCGGGCGGCGGCTTCGACGTCCGCGAGGACGGCATCCGCTTCTTCCGCGCCGGCGAGCTCAAACCGGTCGTCGTCGAGACGGATGTGCACCCCGGCTTCATGACCGACTGGCAGCAGCCGCTCATCGTCGCGCTCACGCAGGCGAAGGGCACCTCGATGGTGCGCGAGACCGTGTACGAGAACCGCCTCGGCTTCACGAAGGCGCTCATCGAGATGGGCGCCGACATCGTCGTGCACGAGCACGGCCTCGAGTCGCCGATCTGGCGGGTGCCGCGTCGTCCGCTCGAGCAGGTCGCCGTCATCAACGGGCCGACCCCGCTGCACGGCGCCGACGTCATGGTGCCGGACCTGCGCGGCGGCTTCAGCTACCTCATCGCGGCCCTCACGGCTGAGGGGCGTTCGACCGTCTCCAACGTCGGCATCATCGCCCGCGGCTACGAGCGCTTCGTGCTCAAGCTCGAGCAGCTCGGCGCGGACTTCACGCTCGGCTGATGGGGACGGCTCCGACCCCGCGCCGGAAGCGGGAGAAGACGTTCGGCTGGCGCGTCATCGCCGCGCTCGTCATCCCTCCGCTCCTCGCGATCGCGCGCTACCGCATCCGCGACGGGCACAAGCTGCCGCGCGAGGGCGCGTTCGTGCTCGCACCGAACCACTACTCGAACCTCGACCCGGTGACGACGGGCTACATCGTGTGGAAGCTCGGACGGGTGCCGCGCTTCCTCGCGAAGGCGAGCGTCTTCAAGGTCCCCGTGGTCGGGCGGATCCTGCGCGCGACCGGGCAGATCCCCGTCGAGCGCCAGGCAGGCGGGCGCAACACCCGGTCGCTCGCGGAGGCCGCGAACCTCGTCGAGGATGGCCTCGCCGTGATCATCTACCCCGAGGGCACGCTCACGCGGGAGCCGGGCCTGTGGCCCATGCGCGGCAAGTCGGGCGCCGTGCGCATGGCCCTCGAGCACGACGTGCCGATCATCCCGATGGCGCACTGGGGCGTGCAGCAGATCCTGCCGCGCTACTCCAAGAAGGTGAGCCTCTTCCCGCGCAAGACGGTCGAGGCGATCGTCGGCGACCCCGTCGACCTGTCGCCGTGGCGCGGCAAGCAGGTCACCCACGAGCTGCTCGCCGAGGCGACCGAGGCCGTCATGGCCGACATCACGAAGCTCCTCGAGCAGCTGCGCGGCGAGACCGCGCCGGCCGTGCGCTGGAACCCGGCCGACCACGGTCAGTCGGAGATCGGCCGTTTCGAGTCGCCCTCGGCCTGAGGCCCGCCGAGCCGCTCGACGGGTTCGCCGAGCATCCGGCGCGCGAGGTGCGTGCCGCCCGCGACCGCGGCGGGCATCGACAGCACCGCGCCGAGCGGCACGAGGTAGCACAGCTGCACCGCGAGGCCGAAGCCGAGTCGACGCCAGCGCCAGCGCCGGTGGACCGCGCGGCGTGCGGGCGCGTCCAGCCCCCGCACCTGCATCGCCTGCAGCGTGAACTCGCGCGAGATGATCGTCGCCGTGAAGACGACGCCGATCGCGGCGGACGCGATCGAGCCGACGACCGGGATGAGGCCGACGAGGAAGACCCCCGCGGCGCCGACGACGGACCGCGCGACGATGCCCGTCATGTCGCCGAGGGAGCGCCAGAATCCGGGGCCGTCGGCCTTCGGAACCTCGCCGTAGCTCTCGTCGACGATCGTGCTGATGCGCTCGTAGATCGGGCCGCCGATCGTGAGCGCGAGCGCCGTGAAGACGCGCGCCGAGAGCACGCCCGCGGTGATGACGAGGGCCGTGCCGACGAGCACGCGCACGGCGATGCGCCATTCGGCGTCCCACGTGTCGGCGAACGGCGTGATCGCCGAGGCGACGGGGTCGATGAACACGAGCAGCAGCGCGAGGCCGCCGAAGAGGATGACGCCCGCGATCGCGGCCGGCAGGAGTCCGAACATCATCGTGCCCACGTGGTGGCGCCAGAACCCGAAGCCGGTCCACAGCGTGCCGAAGCCCGCGGCGAGCTCGCGCGCGGCGCCGGCGACGGCACGGGGCGGGGATGTCGTGGCCACCCGCCCAGGCTAGGGGAGAATGGGCGGGTGACTTCCGACGAGGGCGCCGAGCCGCGGCGCGTAGCAGTGCTCGGTGCCGGCTCCTGGGGCACCACCTTCGCCAAGATCCTCGCCGACGGCGGCTCACGGGTCGCCCTGTGGGCGCGCCGCCCCGAGGTGGCGCGCGAGATCACGCAGTCGCACCGCAACTCCGACTACCTGCCGGGCATCAACCTCCCGCCGAACCTCTCGGCGTCGAGCCTGCTGCCCGAGGTGCTCGAGGGCGCCCAGCACGTGTACCTCTCGGTGCCGAGCCAGTCGCTGCGTGAGAACCTGCGCATCGTGCGCGAGCTCATCCCCGCGGATGTACCGGTCGTCTCCCTCATGAAGGGCGTCGAGCGCGGCACCCGCCACCGCATGAGCGAGGTCATCCGGCAGGAGCTCGGGATCGAGCCCGAGCGCATCGCCGTCGTCTCGGGCCCCAACCTCGCCCTCGAGATCGCGAAGGAGCAGCCGACCGCGGCCGTCGTGTCGTCGGTGAGCCTCGCCACGGCATCCGAGGTGGCCCTCGCGGCGCGCAACCGCTACTTCCGCTCGTTCGTCAACACCGACGTCGTCGGCACGGAGTTCGGCGGCGTGCTCAAGAACCTCATCGCGGTCGCGATCGGCATCGTCGACGGTGTGGGCTACGGCGAGAACACGAAGGCGTCGATCATCACGCGCGGGCTCGTCGAGATGACGGACTTCGCGGTCGCCTTCGGCGCGCTCCCCGAGACCATGAGCGGCCTCGCGGGCCTCGGCGACCTCATCGCGACGTGCGAGTCGTCGCTCTCGCGCAACAACACGGCGGGCCGCCTGCTCGGCCAGGGCTACGACTACCACGAGGTCATCGCGCAGATGAACCAGACGGCGGAGGGCATCAGCTCGGTCGCGCCCGTGCTCGAGCTCGCGGCCGAGGTGGGCGTCGAGATGCCCATCGTGAGCCAGGTCGCCGAGGTGCTGGCGGGTACGCTGGATCCGCGGGACATCGCTCCGCACCTCACGACCGACACCGACGAGCCGCAGGGAGAATGACCCGGGCCGTCCCGAACCCGGAGACCGCATGATCCGCGTCGCCCTGCTGTTCGGCGGACGCTCGAGCGAGCACGGCATCTCGTGCGCCACCGCCGCGGGCGTGCTGTCGGCGATCGACCGCACCCGCTTCGAGGTGGTGCCCGTCGGCATCACGCGCTCGGGCGCGTGGACCCTCCAGCCCGACGACGCCGAGCTGTTCCAGCTCCGCGCCGAGCTGCCCGAGGTGGTCGACAACGGGACGCGCGTGCGCCTCCCGGACACGGCCGGTTCGCGCGAGCTCACCCTCGTCGCTGCCGACGGGACGGAGTCGTCGCTCGGCGAGGTCGACGTGGTGTTCCCGATCCTGCACGGCCGTTTCGGCGAGGACGGGACCGTCCAGGGGCAGCTCGAGCTGCTCGACCTGCCCTACGTCGGCAACGGCGTGCTCGCCTCCTCGCTCGCGATGGACAAGCACATGACGAAGGCTGTGCTCGCCGCCGCGGGGATCGAGGTTGCCCCGTGGGTGTCGCTCACGCCCGCGCGCTGGCAGGATCAGCGCGAGCTGTTCGAGCGCCGCATCCGCGCCCTCGGCCTCCCCGTGTTCGTGAAGCCCTCGCGGGCCGGATCGTCGGTCGGCGTGACGAAGGTCGCCGAGTGGGACGCGCTCGACGCGGCCGTGGAGCTCGCCTTCGCCGAGGACACGACGGTGCTCGTGGAGGCGGCGGTCGTCGGCCGCGAGGTCGAGTGCGCCGTGCTCGAGGGGCGCGACGGCGGCGAGCCGCGCGTCTCCGTCGCGGGAGAGATCGTCGTGACCGGGCGCGAGTTCTACGACTTCGAGGCCAAGTACCTCGACCCCGACGCCGCCCAGCTCATCTGCCCCGCGGACCTCCAGGACGGCGAGCTGCGCGAGATGCGCCGCATCGCGGCGCGCGCCTTCGAGGCCATCGGCGGCGCGGGGCTCGCGCGCGTCGACTTCTTCCTCTCGGGCGAGGGCTTCGTCGTCAACGAGATCAACACGATGCCGGGCTTCACGCCCATCTCGATGTTCCCGAGCTGCTGGCAAGCGTCGGGGGTCTCCTACCCGGAGCTCATCACCGAGCTCATCGAGCTCGGCCTCGCCGCGCGGCGGTAGGCGCGGGCCTACTGCCCCTCGACGATGTCCGCGTCTTCGAGGTCGGTGCACTCGTGGCCGTTGGGCCGCGTGTACGAGACGGCACGCGAGAGGTCCATGAGCGCGGGCGTCGGCCCGGCGACGGCGCCGTCGACGACGACGTCGATCGCCGGCTCGCGCCCGTAGCTGCGCAGCACGTAGGTGGGCTCCTGGCTGCCGTCGACGAGCCAGTAGATGCCGTCGACCTGGATGCAGCGCTGCGTCGACGCGCTCGGCACCTCGACGCCGCAGTACAGCAGCACCGACGCGGGGCTGCCCCACGCGCCGGTCGCCTGCGCGTTCGTCTCGCGCCGCTCCTGGCCCGCGACCGTGTCGGGCAGGCGCACGATGACGTCGGCGCAGCGCGGGTCGTCCGCGCCCTCCGCGGGCTCCATGGGCACCGTCGAGACGCATCCGGTGAGCGTCACGGCGAGCGCCGCGGCCGCCGCGGCGGCGATGCTGGCTCGGGTCTTGCGCACGCTCCAGGCTAACCTGGCGAGGTGACCGATCCCGACGAGACGCTCGCCTCGCTCGGGGAGTCGGCAGTGCTGCAGCGCATCTTCCCCCGCCTGCCCGATGCCGCATCCGCCCTGCTCGGGCCGGGGGACGACGCCGCCGTCGTGGCGGCACCGGACGGCCGCTTCGTCGTGACGACCGACACCCTCGTGCACGGGCCCGACTTCCGGCTCGCGTGGTCGAGCGCGTTCCAGCTCGGCTGGAAGGCGGCGGCCTCGAACCTCGCCGACGTCGCGGCGATGGGGGCGCGTCCGACGGCGCTCGTCGTGGCGCTCGTCGCGCCCGCCGACACGGAGGCGCGCTGGCTCGAGGAGCTCGCCGACGGGCTCCGCGAGGGCTGCGCCGCGCTCGCACCCGGCTGCGGCGTGGTGGGCGGCGACCTGTCGGTCTCCGACCAGCTCACGATCGCGGTGACGGCGTTCGGCGACCTCGAGGGGCGCGCGCCGGTGCTGCGCTCAGGCGCGCGTGCGGGCGACGTCGTCGCCGTGTGCGGCGACCTCGGCATCGCGGCGCGCGGGCTCGAGCTGCTGTTCTCGCGCGGCGTCGACACCGCGGGGGCGCCGGACGCGGCTGCCGCATCCGCCCTGCGCCCCGAGTTCGACGCCGAGCTCGACGCGCAGCTCGCGCCGGCGCCGCCGATCGGCGCGGGCGTCGTCGCCGCCGAGTCCGGGGCGACGGCCATGATGGACGTGAGCGACGGCCTCGCGCTCGACGCGCGGCGCCTCGCGCACGCCTCGGGCGTCGTCGTCGACCTCGACGCGGCCTCCGTCGGCTCGCCCCTCGCCCTCACGGGCGGCGAGGATCACGCGCTGCTCGCGACGTTCCCCGCCGACGCGGCGCTGCCGTCCGGCTTCCGTCCGATCGGCCGCGTGCTCGCGGGCGGGCCCGAGCTGCGCGTCGACGGCCGTCCGTTCGACCCGCGCGGCGGCTGGGACCCCTACGCCGACTGGGACGGCGCGACCGGCTGACGGGCGCGGGCGCCTCAGGCCGGGGAGAGCCAGTACACGGCGGTCTCGCCGTAGGCGGTGCGGCGGTCGAGGACGAGGCCCGCGGGCCAGGCCGGCTCGGGGTCGCGGGCCGACCGCTCGACGACGACGACGGCATCCGGGGCCACCCGCGGGGCGAGCAGCAGCAGGTCGTCGACGAGCTCGGCGCCCGTGAGCTCGTAGGGCGGGTCGAGGAACACGAGATCCCAGCCGCCGGCCGCACCCGCGAGGAACGTCTGCACCGGCTGCACGACCGCACGGATGCGGGGCACCGCGTCGGCCGGGGCGGCGCGCTCGACGCGCTCGGCGTTGCGACGCAACACCGCCGCCGCCTCCCGCGACCGGTCGACGAGCGTCACCTCGGACGCCCCGCGCGACGCCGCCTCGAGCCCGAGCGCCCCCGAGCCCGCGTAGAGGTCGAGCACGCGCGCACCGTGCACGAGGTCGCGCGCGTCGAGCGCCGAGAAGATCGCCTCCCGCACGCGGTCGCTCGTCGGACGCGTGCCGGACTTGGGCACGGTCAGGGCGAGCGATCCGGCGAAGCCGGCGATGATGCGGGTCACGCGCTCAGGTTAGCGAAGCGCGGCGGCGCCGGTCAGCCGTCGGATCACGGCCGCGACAGGCCGGATTCCGCGGGTTGGCCCGCGCGCCGCGCCCACGGCATCCGCGATCATCCCGGCATGCACATCGTCGAGGACGCGGACACCTTCACCGCCGACGCGCTCGCCGACTACCGCGAGCGGCTGCGCACACCCGGGCTCAGCGTCGGCAGCTACTCGATCCCGGCAGGCGCGGCCGACCCGCAGCAGCCGCACACCGAGGACGAGGTCTACATCTGCCTGCGCGGCCGCGCGACCCTGCGAGGGCCGGAGGCCGACCTCCCCATCCGCCCCGGCACCGTCGCGTTCGTCGCGGCGGGGGAGGAGCACCGCTTCGTCGACGTCGAGGAGGACCTGCTCGTGATCGTCGCGTTCGGGCCCGCCGAGTACACGAACCGGGAGCCGTCGTGAGCGTCGGGTTCGCGGGCCTCGGCATCATGGGCGTGCCGATGGCGACGCGACTGCTCGACGCGGGGACCCGTCTCACGGTGTGGAGCCGTCGCGCGGAGGCCTGCGCACCGCTCGTGGAGCGCGGGGCGGCCCTCGCCCCCGACCCCGACGCGCTCTTCGCCGCGTGCGAGACCGTCGTGCTCATGCTGCGCGACGAGGGGGCCACGGATGCCGTGCTCGGCCGCGGCACGGACGCCTTCGCCCGCCGCGTGGCCGGGCACCGGGTGATCGTCACGGGCACCAACTCGCCCTCCTACTCGGCGGCGCTCGCGGCGGAGGTGCGCGACGCGGGCGGCGCCTACATCGAGGCGCCCGTGTCGGGCTCGCGTGTTCCGGCCGAGCGCGGCGAGCTCGTCGTCATGCTCGCGGGCGAGGACCCCGACGCGCTCGACGCCGCGGAGGAACTGCTCGCACCGCTCGCGAAGGACGTCGTGCGCTGCGGCGGGGCGCCCGCGGCGCTGCGCACCAAGATCGCCGTCAACCACTACATGATGGCGATGGTCGCCGCGCTCGCGGAGGCGCTCACGGCCGCGCGCACCGCGGGGGTCGACGTGGCATCCGTCGTGCGCGTGCTCGAGGCGAGCCCCATGGACAGCCCCATCGGCCGTGTGAAGGCGGCGAAGCTCGTGGCGGGCGACGAGGCGCCGCAGGCGGCGATCGCCGACGTCGTCAAGAACTGCCGGCTCGTGCTCGACGAGGTGCGGGCGGCGGGCGCGACGACGCCCATCATCGACCTCGTGTCGTCGCTCTACGAGGCGACCGCGGCATCCGGCCTCGGCGACCGCGACATGGTGGCGATCGCGCGCATGTTCGCCTGACGGCGCCGCTCGGTAACCTCGGAGCGTGGACTCGCCGCTCGACCAGAAGCTCTCGTCGGCGCTCGGCGGGCGCACGGCGCAGGTGCTCGAGAAGTCGTTCGGGATGCGCACGGTCGGCGATCTGCTGGCCCACTACCCGCGGCGCTACGCCCGCCGGGGCGAGCTCACGGCGCTCAGCGAGCTGCGGATCGACGAGCCCGTCACGATCGTCGCCGAGGTGCGCAGCGTCTCGGAGCGGCGCATGCAGAACCGCCGCGGCTCGATCCTCGAGGCCACCATCAGCGACGGCCACGGGATCTTGACACTCACCTTCTTCAACCAGCCCTTCCGTAAGAACGAGCTGCGGCCCGGCGTGCGCGGCATCTTCTCGGGCAAGATCGGCAGCTACCGCGGCACGCGGCAGCTCACGCATCCCGACTACGAGCTCTTCGACCCCGACGAGGCCGCTGCGATGGACACCGAGCAGGCGCGCCGCTGGGCCGAGACGCCCGTGCCGCTCTACCCGGCCACCGCGAGCTTCCCGAGCTGGAAGCTGCAGAAGTGCATCGAGACGGTGCTCGACGTTCTTCCGCCGCTGCCCGACCCGGTGCCGGACGCCGTGCGCAGCGCCCGCGGGCTGCTCGGCTTCCGCGAGGCGCTCGTCAGGGTGCATCGTCCGGAGTCGGATGCCGACTGGCGCCGCGCGCGCGACGCCCTGCGGTTCCAGGAGGCCCTCGTGCTGCAGCTCGCGCTCCTGCAGCAGCGGGCGGAGCGCCGTGCCGTCTCAGGTCCGCCGCGCGTGCCCGGCGCGCTCTCGGAGGCGTTCGAGGCGTCGCTCCCGTGGCCGCTCACCGACGACCAGCGCGCGGTCGGCGCCGAGATCGAGGCGGAGCTGCTCGACGGCACGCCCATGAACCGCCTCGTGCAGGGCGAGGTCGGCTCCGGCAAGACGCTCGTCGCCCTGCGGGCGATGCTCGCGGTGGCCGAGTCGGGCGGGCAGTCGGCCTTCCTCGCGCCCACCGAGGTGCTCGCGGCCCAGCACCTGCGCTCGATCGTGTCGATGCTCGGGCCCGACCTCGCGGCCCGACTGCGCGTGACCCTCCTCACGGGGCAGCTGCCCGCGGCCGAGAGGCGCAAGGCGCTGCTCGCCGCGGCATCCGGGGGAGCGGCGATCGTCGTCGGCACGCACGCCCTGCTGGGCGACAACGTGACCTTCGCCGACCTCGGGCTCGTCGTCGTCGACGAGCAGCACCGCTTCGGCGTCGAGCAGCGCGAGGCGATCCGCCTCAAGGGGCAGGCGCCGCACGTGCTCGTGCTGAGCGCGACGCCCATCCCGCGCACGGTCGCGATGACCGTGTTCGGCGATCTCGACGTGTCGACCCTCCGCTCCCTGCCTGCGGGCCGCGCCCCGATCGCGTCGCACGTCGTGCCGCTCGCCGACCATCCGAACTGGGAGGCGCGCGTGTGGCAGCGCCTCGCCGAGGAGCTCGAGCAGGGGCGTCAGGGCTTCGTCGTGTGCCCGGCGATCGAGGTCGCGGCCTCGGGGGACTCCGTCGAGGAGGACGCCGCCCTCGAGGCGGACGCCGAGCCCGACGCGCCCCCGCCCGCGTCCGTGCTCGAGACGCTCGCCCGGCTGCGCACGCATCCGTCGCTCCGCGACCGCCGCATCGAGCCCCTCCACGGGCGGATGTCGGGGGAGGAGAAGGACCGCACGATGCGGGCCTTCGCGGCCGGCGAGATCGACGTGCTCGTCGCGACGACCGTCATCGAGGTGGGCGTCGACGTGCCGAACGCGTCGACGATGATCGTGCTCGACGCCGACCGCTTCGGAGTGGCCCAGCTCCACCAGCTGCGCGGACGCGTCGGCCGTGGCGGGGTGCCGGGCATCGCCCTGTTCGTGACGCGCGCCGAGCAGGGCACGCTCGCGCGGGAGCGCGTCGACGCCGTCGCCTCCACACTCGACGGCTTCGAGCTCGCGCAGGCCGACCTCGAGCTGCGACGCGAGGGTGACGTGCTCGGCGGCACGCAGTCGGGGCGGCGCTCCTCGCTCAAGCTCCTGCGCGTGATCGAGGACGCCGACGTCATCGCCGAGGCGCGCGAGCTCGCGCAGGGGCTGCTCGACGACGACCCCTCGCTCGCGGCCCACGACGCCCTGCGGGAGGCCGTGGCCCGCCGCTTCGACGAGGCGGAGCGCGCCTTCCTCGGGAAGGCCTAGCGGTCAGACGGCTCGCCGGCCTGCGGGCCGTTCGTCCGCGTCGAACGGCGGCACGAGGGCCTCGAGCGGCAGGCCGAGCACACGGGCGAGTCCGACGATCGTCTTGAGGGACGGGTTGGCCGGGACGCCGGGGCGCGAGAGCCCCTTCTCGAGCTGCTGGTAGTGCGAGCGCGTGAGCCCCGCCGCGTAGGCGAGCTCCTCCTGCGTGAGGGCGGCCTCGATCCGCGCACGGTGCAGCCGGATGCCGAACTCGCGCGCGAACGACTCCCACCGGTCGTCGTCCTGCGGATCCCCCATCCGGCCACCGTGCCGCGAGAACGAGACGAAACGGGCCTGATATATCCGTCATAGTCGCAGGTGCCGCCTGGGTGGACGTCGAGAGCGGGCTCCACGGGACGGGCCAATAACGAAATGATCACGCTCGCCGGATAGCATCGTTCTCATGACCAGGATCGCCGTCGTTCCCGGATCCTTCGACCCCGTGACGCTCGGGCACATCGATGTGATCGAGCGGGCAGCTCGCATCTTCGACGAGCTGCACGTGCTCGTGGTGCACAACCCCGACAAGACGGCGCTCCTGCCGATCGCGCAGCGGGTGGCGCTCATCCAGGAGTCGCTCGAGGAGGCGCGGATCCCCGGCAACATCCTCGTGACGAGCTGGAGCGTCGGACTGCTCGTCGACTACTGCACGGATGTCGGGGCGAGCGTGCTCGTGAAGGGCATCCGCTCGCAGGTCGACGTGGCCTACGAGACGCCCATGGCGATCGTGAACCGCAATCTCGCGAAGGTCGAGACGATCTTCATGCTGCCCGACCCGGCGCACGCCCACGTGTCGAGCTCGCTCGTGCGCCAGGTGGCGTCGCTCGGCGGCGACGTGTCGCCGTACGTGCCGCGCGTCGTCGCGGACTTCCTCGAGCAGCCGCGCTGACGCGCGGCGGCGGAGCGCCTCCGCTCGGAGCGGCTCAGAGGAAGCCGAGCGCCCCGAGGAGCGCGACCACGAGCAGCACGCTCACGATCGGCACGACCACGGCCACGAAGAGGCCGAGCAGCAGGCCCGCGAGCGACTTGCCGAAGCCGACGCCGCGGCGACGGGCGAGCACGAGACCCACGATGCCCGAGACGAGCGCGACCACCCCGGACACCCAGGCGCCGAGGGTCAGGACGCCCCCCGCGAGGTCGGCGAGACCGATCACGCGGATCGCGAAGCTGACCACGACGCCGACGGCCGCGCCGAGGCCCGTGCGGAGGGCGAGATCGGCGGCCTTGTTGGTGGCGGGCGCAGAGTAGTAGGGCGTCGTCGGCCCCATCGGGCGCCCGGTCGCGAGGGCGGTCGAGGCGAGCATGCTCATCGGTGCGGGGGCGGCCGCGGCCACGGCCTGCGCCTGGAGCTCCTCCTGGGAGTCGGCGTGGATGACCGATCGGTAGCGGCTCGCGACCTCCGGGTCGGCCGACGACGTGAAGCCGACGGGACGGACGGCCGGGAGGGCGGGTGCGGCGGGCATCGGCGGCTCGGGCGCGGCATCCGCGTGCCTCCCGGCGTGGGGCTGCGGGGCGTCCGTGGTGAGCGGGGCGGCGGGCGCCGCGGGGAGCACGAAGCCGGAGGGGGCGACCTCGTCGGCGGGCAGCGTCGGGGCTGCGGGGGCCGACGGGAAGGCGTAACCGGCGGCCGGCGCCTCGGTCTGCGCGCCGAGGGCCGGCGACGGGGACGGCACCGTGAACTCCGGCATCACGGGCGCGGGAGCGGCGTAGGCAGGTGCGGGCGCGGGCGCGGGCGCGGGCGGCGGGACGGGGAAGTCGGAGGCGGGGGCGATGGCGGGCTGCGGTTCGGCAGATGGCATCGTGAACGCCGGGGCCTGCGGCTCGGCCGACGGCATCGTGAAGCCCGCGGCGACCGGCTCGGCCGTCGACGGCGTCATGGAGAAGACGAAGGGCTCGGCCTCGGGCTGCGGCTCGGGGCGCTCCTCGAGCAGGGTCGCCACGTGCGGCGCGAACGCCGCGGGGACCTCCGCGTCGAGCGGCTGGCGCGTGTGCTCGGTCCACGCGACACCCGACCACCAGCGCTCAGCGGAGGGGTCGCCGGGGTCCGGGAACCACCCTGCTGCGGGCGCGGCACTCGACTCCATGCCTACTACCGTCATCGACCGGGCGGTCTCCCCTCTAGCCCCAGAAATGGGTGCTCGGCGGGCGTGCGTCCGCGACGCGGGGGACGCCCGCCGGGGGTGCCGTGCTCAGTCCCGCGCGATCTCCGTCTCGGGCCACCGCGCGGGCCTCGGGAAGATCACGAGCCCCTCGCCGTCGGGGCCGCCCTTGTTCCAGTCCTCGGCCAGCACGGCGCGGATCGCGGGCCACAGCGAGCGCGCCCCGGCGGAGTCGAAGCCGCGCGAGAGGCCCTCGTGCGTCGTGAAGGCGACGAGGTCGGCGAGCTGGATGATCTCGCGGTCCCATGTCGACAGGGTCGAGTCGATCCAGAGCGGGCGGTCGAGCAGCAGCCGGTAGTCCGCGCGGAGCCACGGCGCGGTCTCGGCGAGCTCGTCCCGCAGGCGCGTGAGGTCGCCCGTGCGGAACGCCTTCTCGTGCTCCGTCTGCTGGTCGGCGACGAGCACGCCGCCCTCGCCCGGGTAGAGCCGCTCGAGGCTCAGCGCCATCCGCCGGTACAGGAACGCGTAGGCCCAGCCGAGCGCGGACTCGCCGGGACGCTTCTCGAAGAGGGCGCGCTTGTCGATCGCGACGCTGAAGGTGAGGGGCCGGAAGCGCGAGAACAGCATCCGCAGCTCGTGCTCGAGCTCGGCGAGCTCGGCGGCGTCGGCGAGCTCGGGGTAGGAGTCCTCGGCGGGCGTGCCGGTCGCGTGCCGGCGCTGCGTGATCGCGAGCCGGCGGCCCTTGATCTCGGTGTCCTTCCAGGGGCGATCGGATGCCGCGCCGAGCCGCGTCTGCTTGATGTCGTCGATCGCCTCCGCGAGCGGGCGGCGCGAGGTGTCGCGGATGCCCACCGCGGACAGCACGAACCAGTCGGTCGTGTCGCGGGCGAGCCGGGTGGGGTCGTCGGGGTCCGCGTCCATCCGGTGGTGGCCGGATTCGTCGATGTAGAAGAGCAGCATCGCGGCCACGCTATCGCCCGATGTCGCCGCGGCGAGACGCCCACGAAAGCTTTCCGAAATGTCCACGAGCACAATGGACCGTATGACTCGACCTCTTCGACTCGGATACAAGGCCTCGGCCGAGCAGTTCGCCCCTCGCGACCTCGTGGAGTTCGCCGTCGCGGCGGAGGGGCACGGCTTCGAGTCGGTGACCACCTCCGACCACTTCCAGCCGTGGCGCCACGAGGGCGGTCACGCGCCGTTCTCGCTCGCCTGGATGACGGCGGTCGGCGAGCGCACCTCGAACGTGCTCATCGGGACGAGCGTCATGACGCCGACGTTCCGCTACAACCCGGCGGTCATCGCGCAGGCGTTCGCGACGATGGGCATGCTCTACCCCGGCCGCATCTTCCTCGGCGTCGGGTCGGGCGAGGCGCTCAACGAGGTCGCCACCGGCTGGCGCGGCGAGTGGCCGGAGTTCAAGGAGCGCTTCGCGCGCCTCCGCGAGTCGGTCGACCTCATGCGCGCCCTGTGGACGGGCGACCGCGTCACCTTCGAGGGCGAGTACTACCAGACCGTCGACGCGTCGATCTACGACCGCCCCGAGACCCCCATCCCCGTCTACATTGCCGCGGGCGGACCCCTCGTGGCGCGCTACGCCGGCCGCGCGGGCGACGGCTTCATCTGCACCTCGGGCAAGGGGGCCGAGCTCTACCAGGACCAGCTCATCCCGGCCGTCGAGGAGGGCATCGCGAAGGCGGGCCGCGCCTCCGACGACGTCGACCGAATGCTTGAGATCAAGGTCTCGTACGACACGGACTACGACACCGCGCTCGAGAACACGCGCTTCTGGGCGCCGCTCGCGCTCACCAAGGAGCAAAAGCACGACATCACCGACCCGATCGAGATGGAGCGGGCGGCGGACGCGCTCCCGATCGAGAAGATCGCGTCGCGCTGGATCGTCGGCAACGACCCCGACAAGGTCGTGGAGGAGATCAAGCAGTACATCGACTGGGGCATGAACCACCTCGTGTTCCACGCCCCGGGCCACGACCAGCGCCGCTTCATGGAGCTCTTCGAGCGCGACCTCGCGCCGCGCCTGCGCGCGCTCTAGTCACGGGGCGCCGTCGGAGCCGTAGCCTCGATGCATGCACGCGACGCTCATCCACGCCCCCGGTGACATCCGCTTCGAAGAGGTTCCCGACCCCGTGCTCTCGACCGGCGGCGACGCGATCGTGCGCGTCGTGGCCGCCTGCGTGTGCGGCTCGGACCTGTGGCCGTACCGCGGCATCACGCCCACCCACGAGCCGCGCCGCATCGGGCACGAGTTCGTCGGGGTGGTCGAGGAGGTCGGCCCGGAGGTGCAGCGCATCAAGGTGGGCGACTTCGTGATCGCGCCCTTCTACGACTGCTGCATGGAGTGCGTGAACTGCACGAACGGCTTCTCCACCTCGTGCCTCAACGGCGGATGGTGGGGTTCCGACGACCGGATGGGCGCGTTCGCCGACGGCGGGCAGGGTGAGCGTATCCGCGTGCCGCATGCCGACGGATCGCTCGTGGCGACCCCGTCGATGCCCGACGACGCCCTCGTGCCGCACCTGCTCACCCTCGCCGACGTCATGGGCACCGGCCACCACGCCGCCGTGTCGGGCGGCGCCGGGCCGGGGAAGAACGTCGTCGTCGTGGGCGACGGCGCGGTGGGCCTGTGCTCCGTGCTCGCCTCCGCGCGCCTCGGTGCCGAGCGCATCGTGCTCATGTCGCGCCACGCCGACCGCCAGGACCTCGGCCGCCGCTTCGGCGCGACCGACATCGTGGAGGAGCGCGGCAGGGAGGGCGTCGCCCGCATCCGCGAGCTCTTCGACGGCGTGGGCGCGGATGTCGTGCTCGAGTGCGTGGGCACCGCCGAGTCGATGGATCAGGCGCTCCGCTCCGCCCGCCCCGGCGGCCAGGTCGGTTTCGTGGGTGTGCCGAACGGCGGCCCCGAGCTGCCCGTGCGCCGCATGTTCGACACCAACGTGGGCGTGCGCGGGGGAGTGGCGCCCGTGCGCAACTACGTCGAGGAGCTGCTGCCCGAGGTGTGGGACGGCCGCCTGCAGCCGGGTCTCGTCTTCGACCTCGAGCTGCCGATGAGCGAGGTCGCGGAGGCCTACGCCGCGATGGACGAGCGCCGCGCCATCAAGGTGCTGCTGCGCCCGTAGCCCCCTCCCGCCGCGCCTGTCTGCGGCGGGAGCAACGGCCTCATCGGCGGGGGAACCCGCACCACCGGGCGGCGAAGTGCGCAGGCGGCGGGAGTAACTGCTCCCGCCGCGTGACCAGTTCGCCGCCCGCTTCCGAGGCGGCAGCGCCCGGCCCGCCTCCACGGCACCCGGCTGGGGCACGGCACCCGCCCCGCCCCGGATGCGGCACGGCACCCGCCCCGCCCGCGCCGGCACCCGGATCCGGGCTAGCATCCGGATCGTGCGTACCCTGCGTCGGGTCGGCATCGTCGCCGGCTCACTCGTCCTCGTCATCGTCGTCGCGCTCACAGGCGTCTACCTCTGGCAGGGGCCGCTGCTGCTCACCGGCACGGGCTACGCCGCCCACAACGCGTGCGCCGTCACGCAGCTCGCGGGGCGCGAGAACCCCGCCAGCGACCTGCCGCCCAACCCGCTCGTGCCGTACCTCGCGGTCGCCGAGGGCGAGGTGACCACGGCATCCGTGCTCGGCGTCGGCACGCCGCAGCAGGCGCGCCACACCGAGGGCTTCGGGTGCACGCTCGCGTCGGGCCCGCTCGACCTCGGCGCGGCCACGCCCGTGGGCTCCGCCGGCAACCCGCTGGCGGATGCCGCGGTCGCGCCGAACCCGGAGGTCGAGGCCGCGATCGGCCGCGTCTTCGCCGACGGCGAGCCGGACGAGGTGGTCGAGCTCATCGGCACGCGCGGCGTCGTCGTCGTGAAGGACGGCGTCATCGTGGGGGAGCGGTACGCGCCCGGCTTCGACGCCGACACCCCGCAGCTCGGCTGGTCGATGTCGAAGAGCGTCGCCTCGCTCATGACGGGCATGCTCGTGAAGCAGGGCGTCGTCTCGCTCGACGACGACCACCTGCGCCCGGAGTGGACCGACGAGCGCGCGAGCATCACGGTCGAGAACCTGCTGCGCATGGACGCTGGCCTGGAGTGGGACGAGACCTACGACCTCGGCACCGCCATCACGCGGATGCTGTACCTCGAGCCCGACATGGGCGCCTACGTCGCGGGGCTGCCGCTCGCGCACGGGGTCGGCGAGGTGCAGCAGTACTCGAGCGGCTCGACGAACGTGCTGTGCTCGGTGCTCGCCGAGCGCACCGGGCTCGGCGCCGACCTCCCGCGTCAGACGATCTTCCCGGCGCTCGGCCTCTCCTCGGCGGTGTGGGAGCCGGATGCCGCGGGCACGCCCGTCTGCTCGTCCTACCTCTGGGCGACCCCGCGCGACTGGGCGGCGGTCGGGCAGTTCGCGCTGCAGGGCGGCGAGTGGGACGGTGAGCAGCTGCTGCCCGAGGACTGGATGGAGCAGAGCCTCATGCTCTCCGGCTACGCCGAGAGCGACGACCCCGGCTACGGCATGGGCTGGCGCACCAACGTGCTGCCCGACGGCTCGCTGCGCTGGCCGTCGCTGCCCGCCGACGCGTTCTCGGCGAACGGCCACGACGGGCAGCTCATGCTCGTGATCCCGTCGGAGGGGCTCGTCGTGGTGCGGCTCGGCTTCACGCCGGAGGCCTCGGCGTCGGATCTCGTGGTCGACCTCGCGCGTGACGCGATCGCGGCGCTCGGCTGACTAGCGCCTCGGGAAAGCGCACGGCCGCGGGTCCAATCCCGGGCATGATGTCACCATGTGGATCTCGCGTATTCAGGTTTCGGGCGGCTTTCTCGACGGACTCGACCTGCGATTCGAGCGCGGGCTGAACGTTCTTATTGGAGGGAGAGGTTCAGGGAAGACGTCCATCCTCGAACTCCTCCGTCACGCGCTGAACCTGGCGCATGCGAATCCTGTTCACGAGAAGGAGAGCCGTGAGTTCATCCGAGCAGTTCTGGGGCCAGGGGAGGTTACTGTCGATCTCGCAGACGACCTGTCGTCTACGCGTCTGATCGTCGATGGGGATGGTAGTGGCCGGCGAGCGGAAGTCCGGCACACGGCGATCATGGTTGGCCAGAACGAACTGGAAGCGATAGCAAGTGATGCGCCGAGCCGACTCAGCCTTCTTGATATTCGCGCAGGGATCGAGGCGGGAGTCGACATCCCGGCGGCAGTGGGCCGACTGACGCTGCGCCTTCGAGAGCTCCGGCAGGAGAAGGTTGAGCTTGATGAGTCGATTCGTCGACTTCCGGAGTTGCGTCAGCAGTTGGCGCAAGCGCAGAGGCGAGAGACTGAGCTTCTCAGTGCGAACGAGTCGAGCTTGGAACCCCAGCGAGCAGAGCTTAGAGAGATCGAGGCTTCTGTCCTTCGCATTCGACGTGGAGGTAGCCAGGTCGAGGACTACGCGAGCGAACTACGGCGGCTTCATGACGGGCTTGACGCGTTCAACGAACGCGTCGTTGCGCTGCGGTCAATTACAGTTCCGCAGAGCTTTCGTGATTGGGTCGCGACCATTCAGGAGCGTGTCGAGGGCCTGGTCAAGGCGCTGTACGAGGTCCTACAAGAGGGCGAACAGTCGGCTGAATCCCAGCGAACTTCCCTCGCCCAGGGCGAGCAACGGCTTCTCGAGCTAGCAGCCCCGTTGAAAGAACAGTTGTCTGAGGCGGAAGACGGACTCGGCCAGGTCTCAGCGGAAATACGCGCACTGGGCTCGCAGATTGAGTCGCTCGAATCTCTTGAGGTAGAGAGCGGACAGCTCGAAAGCGAGTTGGCGCGGATCGGGGGGCAGCGCGATGGCCTTCTAGACGAGGTTGAGGAGCAGTTGGAGCGCGTCTTCGATTCCCGCGCCGGAGTTGCGAAGGAAGTTACGAGCCAGTTGGGGGCGAAGGCGGCCATCCGGGTTGAGCACCTAGCTGATGTGACCCGACTTGCCGAGTATCTCACCAATGCGCTTCGAGGCAGCGGAATCCAGTACCGGGCGGTAGTGGAACGCCTGTGCGCTGCGTACCTACCTAGGACCCTGCTTCAGGCGGTGGAGTCAGGGGATGCGGAAGGCATCGCAAGCGCCGCCGGGATTCAGGTGGAGCGGGCATTCCGCGTGTTGCAGGCCTTGGATACGCCCTCCAACCTTGTCGAGCTGGCCAACCTCACATTGGACGACCGCGCCGACTACTTCCTTCTTCACGGGTCCGAGATGAAGAACGTTGATCAACTGTCGACTGGTCAAAAGTGTGCAGTGACGCTTCCGATCTTGATGACCGAGTTGGATCGGGCGCTTCTCCTAGATCAGCCAGAGGACCACCTCGACAACGAGTTTCTCGTTCAGAACGTCTTGCCAGGGCTCGCGCGCCGAGCCGCGGCCCATGCGCAGACGATCGTGGCCACGCACAACGCAAATATCCCGGTGCTCGGTGAAGCCGATAAGGTCGTCGCGCTTTCGAGCGACGGTAAGCGAGGCTTCGTTTCTATCGAAGGGTCTCTCGACGACAAGCCCGTAGTCACTGTTATCGAAGCAGTGATGGAGGGCGGCGTCGACGCATTCAAGGAGCGGGCGAGGTTCTACGCAGCAAGCGAGGGCCGATGAGCCGGGGAGAAGTGCCGAGAACGGATGAGATCTTGGCCCTCCTGGGGAGTCGATCTCCGTCCACGAGGCTTTCGGCGGCCCTACAGCTCGCTCTCCCCTTGGACGACGAAGAACGTCGGCAGGTCTTGGAGTATTTGCAGGGTGAGTCCGTGCCGATCGTCCGGGCCGCTCTCGAGAAGGTACTGGCGGCGAGAGAAGCGGCTTCGGTCCAGGAGGGTTCTGCCGGCCCGGCTTCCGTGGACCATGGTTCCGGGGAGGATATCGCGAAGCTAATCTCGCATGAATTGCTCCCGGCCCTGGGGCGTGCGCGACTTGATGCCAGCATCGAGATAGAGAATTTCGATGGGTCTAAGACATCACGAGCCCTAGACCGGTTGTCACGTCGTCTCTCTGCTGTGATCAAGATTGCGAGTGCCCGACGGGATGCCGCCGTTGTGGTGGACGTCAACGCGTTGGAAGTGGTCCAGGAATGCGCCGAAGCAAGTCTCTTTCCGGTTGATGTCGAAGTCGCTCCAGACAGTGCAGGTGAAGAGGATTTCATCGTTCGAGCTGATCTCGACTTGATGTCGATGCTCCTTGACGCTGCGATCACAAACGCCGGAGAGGCGCAGGCGTCGGTAAACGCCGATTCGCCCGTGGGGGTGGAGGTGAATTCGATGGCGAGCGACGTGATTGTTACCGTCACCAACCAATTCGCGGGGATCTCCTTTGAGAAAGCCACCGTCGCTGAGATGGGTCGAACAACGCGCTACGGCGGTAGGGGTACCGGAGTCCGAGTAATTGAAGGAGCCGCCGCCGGGCTAAACGTTGACTGGAACATCCGAGGAACCTCAGGCGTAGCTCTCTTTACCGTGAGGTTCCCGCGACGATGAGAACCGCACTAGTCGTCGACGACGAGTACGAGTCCCGTCAACTCGCTGCGCTTGCTCTTCAGCAGGCGGGATTCAACAATATTCGGTTCGCCCAGAATCGCAGCGAGGCAATTGCGTACTCGCAGGACGCAATGGACGAATTCGACCTAGTTGTGGTCGACCGCAATCTTCCTGACGGCCCTGGTGATACGCCAGCGCAGACTACAGGCGACTTGCTGCTTGTCGAATTGCTGGAGCGGGTGCGTGATCGCCCGTTCGTCGTATTCACTGGGTGGGACGACTCGCCGCTCTACCAAACTGTGCTCGGCCTGACGTCACGGATCAGCGTTGGAGGCCCTGAGGACTCTATTCAGCAGGTCACGGTGCTGCGAAAGGACCAATCTGTCGAACTGGCGGCTTGGGCGCGCTCGATCTGTCAGATCCTTGACAGGGTCGATGCCATCGAGATCGATACGGACCAGCCGCTTTCTCATTTTCGGTCGCGTCTTCTTCGCAAAGCCGCATTGCACTACGACGGAACCCACATCAAAGTCCGCGAGCTCTCTGGAGGGCGATCGGGCGAATCCGTCTGGCGGTGCGATGTGAGGGACAGTGCTGGTCGCCGGACAGGAACCTTCATTGCCAAGGAGCGGGCGCCAGGCGCGCCATTGACCCGTACAACTCTCGCTGGCATCGGGGCGATTGCGCCTAGCCGTCTAGTTGCTGGCCATATCGCACGGATCGAGGGCGTATCCGGCCGCAGGGTGATCGACATCTACCAGGCTGCTGGTATCGACAGTCAGGCGCTCTTCGAGATCGCCGGGAGCGACCCAGGTCGAGCCAGCGAATGCGTTCGGGACATGGCGTCGGCCTTAGAGGATGCCCATACGACCACCGCGTCGTCAATCCCTATCAGTGAGGCGATGGAAGTGTTCCTTCCATGGGCCGAGGCGGAGGAGCGCCTTCGAGAGTTGGGACTCGGACTCCAGGCCGGAATCATGGTTTCGGTGGCGCGTGAGCACCAGCATGGTGACCTTCACGGTGAGAACGTTCTCGTCGACGGAGCGGGCATCGCGATTATCGACTTCGACCGTCAGTGCGTGGCGAGTCGGGTGGTGGATCCGATCACGCTCTTGCTCTCCTGGTTTCTGCACCCGGGGGGCCCAGCGTTCGCCGACATCAACATCTCAGGGCAGGACTTGGTAATGCTCCTCGACGGGACCCCTGCAGGTGACCCGTGCGTAGAGGAGATAAGGCTCTGGGTGAAGCGCGAGAAGCAAGGCGACAGGGATCTTTGGGCTGCGGTGATGGGGTATTCCCTTCGACAACTCAGATATCACGAGGTTGGGCAATCCCAGGTGGCTCGCGAGAGGCTCACCACCTTGATAAGCGAAGCGGTGGTGCGGCTTGCCCGATAGACCCTCAGACGTGACCACCCCGCACATCGGCTACGCCGCGATGCTCGAGCGCTTCGCCCCGAACGAGGTGATCGCGCTCGCCCAGGCCGCGGAGGCATCCGGCTTCACGGGCGTCATGGCGGCCGACCACTTCCAGCCGTGGGTGCCGCAGCAGGGGCAGGCGAGCTTCGTGTGGAACGTGCTCTCGGCGCTCGGCCAGGTGACCGCGGGCGACCTGGGCACGGGCGTGACGGCGCCGACCTTCCGGTGGCATCCGGCGATGGTCGCGCAGGCCTCGGCGACGCTCGCGGCGATGTACCCGGGCCGGCACTGGCTCGGGCTCGGCTCGGGCGAGGCCATCAACGAGCACGTCGTGGGCCGCTACTGGCCCGAGGCGCCCGAGCGCATCGACCGCATGTTCGAGGCGGTCGACATCATCAAGAAGCTCTTCACGGCGTCGCTCGCGGGCCGCGACACCCGCCACGAGGGCCGCTACTACAAGCTCGAGTCGACCAGGCTCTGGACGATGCCGGATGCCGCCCCGCCCATCCTGATCGGCACGGCCGGCCCGGTGACGGCGAAGCGCGCGGGCCGCACGGTCGACGGGATCGTCGTCGACGGGGCGCCCGTCGAGAAGGTCGCGCCGCTGCTGCAGCGCTTCGCCGAGGGCGGGCGCGAGGTGGGGCGCGATCCCCGCACGCAGACGCGCATCATCCGCCTGCACCTGAGCTGGGCGCCGACGCGCGACGAGGCGGTCGCGAACGCGCTGCGGGAGTGGCCGAACGCGGGGATGCGGTTCCCGAAGTCCGACATCCGCTCGCCGTTCGAGCTCGAGCAGATCGCGCGCACGGTGCGGCCGGAGGACTTCGAGGGGCGCGTGCTCATCTCCGACGACCCCGAGGCGCACCGCGCCCACATCCAGCGCTACCTCGACCTCGGGTTCGACCGCGTCTACCTGCACAACGTCTCGCGCGACCAGCACGCCTTCCTCGACGTCTTCGGGCGCGAGGTCATCCCGCGCCTCGTCTCCTGACGCTGACCGGTCGGTTTCTGGCCTCATTTCCCGTGTTTGGGGCCAGAAACCGACCACTCAGCGGATGCGGGGTTGGGAGGATAGGGGGGTGACCCCCGCACCCACCGGCCCGGCCTTCAGCGTGTTCGCCCTGCTCGGGCTGCCCGAGTTCCGGCCGGGCGACGACCTCGCGGGCATCCTCGCGGATGCGCTCGCGGGCGTCGCGGAGGACGGCGACATCCTCGCGGTCACGAGCAAGATCGTGAGCAAGGCCGAGGGGCGCATCGTTGAGGCGGCCGACCGCGAGGACGCCATCACGGCCGAGACCGTGCGCGTCGTCGCCGAGCGCCCGCGAGTCGGCGGCGAGGGGTCGACCCGCATCGTCGAGAACCGGCAGGGGCTCGTGATGGCCGCCGCCGGGGTCGACTCGTCGAACGCGCCCGACGGGCACGTGCTGCTGCTCCCGGAGGACCCCGACCGCTCGGCCCGCCGCATCGCCGAGGTGCTGCGCGACCGGCTCGGCATCCGCGTCGGCGTCATCCTCACAGACACCCTCGGCCGGCCCTGGCGCGAGGGGCAGACGGATGCCGCGATCGGCGCCGCGGGCGTCACCGTCATCGAGGACCTCGCGGGCACGGACGACGCGAACGGCCGCCCGCTCGCCGTCACCGCGCCCGCGATTGCCGACGAGCTCGCCGCCGCCGCGGAGCTCGTGAAGGGGAAGGCGGGCGGCAGGCCGGTCGCCGTCATCCGCGGCCTCGGCCACCTCGTGACCGGGCTCGACGCGCCGGGCGCGCGCGCCCTCATCCGCCCCTCCGAGCGCGACATGTTCCGCCTCGGGAGCCGCGAGGCCTACGAGGAGGGCTACCGCGCCGGCCTCGCCGCCGCCACCTCCGCCTCCGCCGCCTCCACCGACTGAGGTGTCACTTTCCGTCGCCTGAACCGGCGGCCGGGCGACGGAAAGTGACACCTCGGAACTCGCCGTGTGGGGACGGAGCACCGGTGACGAATGCTCCGCCGCGTGCGAGACTCGGACGATGGAACGCGCCCCCGACTCCGGGGAGGACGTCGGCATCGTCGCCGAGACCTCCACGGGCCCCCTGTCCGCCGCCGAGTTCCTGCTCGACGCGCGAGCCGTCATGGCGGCCGTCGAGACCGTGATCGACGGCAAACGCGACGTCATCGAGCTCGCCACGACCGTGCTGCTGGCCGAGGGCCACCTGCTCGTCGAGGACGTGCCGGGCGTCGGCAAGACGATGCTCGCCCGCGCCCTCGCGCGGAGCGTCGACTGCACCGTCAGCCGCATCCAGTTCACCCCCGACCTGCTGCCCTCCGACATCACGGGCGTCTCGGTCTACAACCAAGCCACGCGCGACTTCGAGTTCAAGCCGGGCCCCGTGTTCGCGAACATCGTCATCGGCGACGAGATCAACCGCGCGAGCCCCAAGACCCAGTCGGCCCTGCTCGAGTCGATGGAGGAGCACCAGGTCTCGGTCGACGGCGGCACGCACACGCTCCCGTCGCCGTTCACCGTCATCGCCACCCAGAACCCCGTCGAGATGGAGGGCACCTACGCGCTCCCGGAGGCCCAGCGCGACCGCTTCATGGCGCGCATCTCGATGGGGTACCCGGATGCCGCGAACGAGGCCGCGATGCTGCGCCAGCGCGAGCAGGGCAGCCCGCTCGACCAGCTCCACCCCGTCGTGACGATCGAGCGCCTGCGGCGGATGATCCTCACGGTGCGCGACGTGTTCGTGAGCCCCGCGATCGAGCACTACGTCGTGTCGATCGCCGCCGCGACGCGCGTCGACCGCGAGCTGCGGCTCGGCGCGAGCCCGCGTGCCACCCTGCAGCTCGTGCGGGCCGCGAAGGCCCGCGCCGCGCTCGACGGTCGCGACTTCGTGCTGCCCGACGACATCGACGCCCTCGCGGTTCCCGTGCTCGCGCACCGCCTCATGCCCGCGAAGTCGACGGGCGGCTACGGGCGCGAGGCGCTCGCCGAGATCGCGGCCCGCATCGTCCAGTCCACGCCGGTGCCGCTCGGCGCAGCCGGCCCCGCCTGAGCCGACCGGACGCCGGCCCATGCCCGAGCCCGAGTCGTCGCTGCGGCGCACGCACCGCATCCGTCTCACGGTGCGGGGGTGGGCGACGCTCGTCGTCGGCGCCGCGTGCCTCGTGGCGGGCGTCGCCGTCGGGCGGCACGAGCTGCTCGTGGGGGCGTCATTCGCCCTCCTGCTGGGCCTCGGCGGCCTCGTGCTCGCGCGCATCCGGCGTCCGCGGCTCGACGTCGTGCGGCTCTTCTCGCCGCCGGTCGTCTCGGCCGGGGCGACCGCGACCGTCAGCCTGCGGGTGCGCAACTCCGGCTCCGTCACGACGCCGACGCTCCTGTGGAACGACGCGATCCCGTGGCGCGAGCAGCAGGAGCCGAACGAGCTCCCGCCCATCCGCATCCGCCCGGCGTCGGCACGCACCGTGTCGCTCGGCCACGAGCTGCACCCGCACCGTCGCGGGCTCTACCCGATCGGGCCGCTCGTGGTCGAGTTCGGCGACCCGTTCGGGATGGCGCGCTCCTCGGTCGCATGCGGCGACGTCGACCGCCTCACGGTCGTTCCCGCCGTGACCCCGCTGCCCGACGGCGGGCCCGTGCTCATCGACGGCGACGGCGCGGCGCAGCTCGTGCAGCGCCGCGCGGTCGGCAACGACGACGACCTCACGACGCGCGAGTACCGCTCGGGCGACGCCCTCCGCCGCGTGCACTGGCGCGCCTCGGCCCGCCACGGCGAGCTCATGGTGCGGCAGGAGGAGCACCGCAGCCACCCCGACGCCCGCATCGTGGTCGACACGCGGCTCGGCGGCTACCCGGACGCCGTGCCCGACACCGAGAACTGGCCGCCGACCCCGTCGAGCGAGGCCTTCGAGTGGGCGGTGCGGATGCTCGCCTCCCTCGCCGTGCACCTCGACGAGAGCGGGTTCCGCGTCGGCGTCGTGGAGACGGGCTCGCCGCAGGTGTCCGAGATCGGGGAGCGCTGGGAGGGCGGCCTGCGCATCGAGGGCTTCCTCACGAGCCTCGCCGCGGTGCGCCTGCTCGACCGGCAGCAGACCCTCCCGACGGCGGCCGCCGACACGGCGGGGCCGACGTTCGCGATCCTGTGCGAGCCCGAGGACGAGGTCGTCGACTGGGTTCTGCGGCAGCGGCGCCCCGGGCAGTCGGGTGCCCTGTTCTCGATCGGGATGCGGCAGGAGGCGCGCGAGCGCTTCGTCGACAACGGCTGGCTCGTCGTGGACGTCGAGCCGTGGGACGACATCGCCGACGCGTGGCGGTCGTCGGCGACGGAGGCGGGGTACATCCGTGGCGCTCACTGACGTCCGCCGCCCCGCGGCCCCGGCGCCCGCGCCCCGGCCGGGCCGCCCCGCGCGGCGATCGCGTCCCGCGGGCGACCGCCGCTGGGTGCACGCGCTCCTCGTCTGGGCGGCCCTCGCATCCGCTTTCGCGGGGCTGCACGTGACGCTCCAGGGCCTCAGCTGGTGGTTCGTCGGCGCGGGGTACGCCGCCGCCGCGCTCGTCGCGGGCACGGCCGCGCGGTCCCTGCTGCGTTCGGCCTTCTGGGCCCCCATCGCGTCGTTCCTCGTCGGCATCGCCCTGCTCACCCTCGGCTACGCGGCCGACACCGCGATCCTCGGCGTCGTGCCGACCCTCGACTCGGTCGCGCGGTTCCGCGAGATCGCCGAGTCCGGTTTCACCGCGATCGTCGAGCAGCGCGTGCCCGCGACCCCCGAGCTCGGCATCGTCATGCTCCTCGCGGTGCTCATGGTGTTCTGCGCGTGGCTCGCGGATGTGCTGCTCGCCCTGCGCAGGCCGGCTCTCGTGGCCCTCCCGCTCGCGCCGCTCCTGCTCATCCCCGCCGCGATCCGCCCCGAGCTGACCGACGGGCTCTGGTTCGTCGTGACGGCGGTGCTCTACCTCGCGCTCCTGCGGGTCGGGGCGCGGCCGGACAGCCGCCGCGTCGTGCTCGCGACGGGCGCCGCAGTCGTGGTGGGGTCGCTCCTGCTGCCCTACGCGCTGCCGGCCGGGCGCGACGACACCCCGGTGCGCACGGGTGGGCTCCGCGCGGGCGTGAACCCGCTCGTGACGCTCGGCGACGACCTGCGCCGCGGCGCGCCCACGCTCGCGCTCAGCTACACGACCTCGGCCTCCAGCCCCGTGTACCTGCGGCTCACGACGCTCGACAACTTCACGGGTCAGACGTGGGGCCCGACGCTCGGTACGGAGCGCGCCTCCGGGCTCGAGGCCTTCCCCGACCCGCCCGGCTACGGGGGCGCCGTCAACGCCACCGAGGCCGCCGTCGACGTGACGGTGCGCGACCTGAGCACCCACTGGCTCCCGCTCCCGTACCCGACGCGCAGCGTCGAGGGCGCCGAGGGCGGCTGGTTCTGGGACCCGGACAGCCTCGCGGTGCGCAGCGTCGGCGACAACGCGGCCGGGCAGTCCTACACCGCCACCTTCGCCGAGCTGCACCCGACCTTCGACCAGCTGCGCGAGAGCACGCCGATCCGGAGCCGCGTGCCGCCCGGCACACTCGACCTGCCCGAGCGGATCCCGGAGATCATCACGACGACGGCGCTCGAGGTCGCGGGGGACGCGGCGAGCCCCTACGAGCAGGCGATCGCCCTGCAGGACCACCTGCGCCGCTCGCCCTTCACCTACTCGGAGGACACCCCCGTCGCGCAGGACTTCGACGGCACGGGCCTCGACGCGATCGCGGTGTTCCTCGAGGTCAAGTCCGGCTACTGCGTGCACTACGCCTCCGCGATGGCGGTCATGGCGCGCTCGCTCGGCATCCCGTCGCGCATCGCCGTGGGCTTCCAACCCGGCCAGCGCGACGTTCAGCGCTCGCCCGCGTTCGAGGTGTCGACGAACGACCTGCACGCGTGGCCCGAGCTCTACTTCGAGGGGATCGGGTGGCTGCGCTTCGAGCCGACGCCGGGTCGCGGCTCGATCCCGCAGTACGGCGCCGACCTCATCGACGACCCGCGCACGCCGCAGGACGAGAGCTCCGCCGCCCCGCTGCCCACCTCCACCGCGACCCCGAACGCGCGCGGCGACCGCGACGAGACGCCGCAGACGCCCGAGCAGCTCGCGGCCGAGCAGGGAGGCTGGGCGCTCGCGGCGCTCGGCGTCCTCGCGGGCGCGGCGCTCGTCGCGCTCATCCCGGCGGGCTTCCGCACCTGGGTGCGCCTGGGCCGCGTCCGCCGGATGCGGCGGGGTCGCGACCCCGCGACGGCCGCGTGGGAGGAGGTGCGCGACACAGCGCGCGACATCGGCTGGTCGGCCCCCGAGTCCGAGACGCCGCGCGTGTTCGCCGAGCGCCTCACGCGCCAGATCCGTGTCGACAACGAGGCGATCGGGGCGTTCCGGGGCAGCGTCGAGAGCTCCGCCTACGGGCGCCCGGATGCCGCGGTGCTGTCGCCCGAGGAGCTGCGGGTGGTGCGCCGCGTCATCCTGCGCTCGGCGGGTGCGCGCACGCGGCTGCGGGCGTTCCTCCTGCCGCCGTCGCTGCTCTACCGCTGGCGGCCGGACGACGCGTAGCGCGCCCGTCAGCCGATCGCGAGCAGCGGCCCGCCCGTGATCGGGTTGCGCGTCCACTCCGCCCGCACCCCGAACACGTCGTGGATGAGGGCGGGCGTGAGGGTCGCCTGCGTGGGGCCGTGCGCGGCGACGCGGCCGTCGGCGAGCACGACCACGGCGTCCGCGTGGGCTGCCGCGAGGCTCAGGTCGTGCACGGCGGCGACCACCGTGACGCCCTCGGCCGTGAGCTCGCGCACGAGGCGCACCATGTCGAGCTGGGCCGCGAGGTCCAGGTGGTTGGTGGGCTCGTCGAGCAGCAGCAGGCAGGGCTGCTGCGCGAGGGCGCGCGCGAGCAGCACGCGCTGGCGCTCGCCGCCCGAGAGCGTCGTGACGTCGCGGTCGGCGAACGCCTCGGCGCCCGCGCGGCGCAGGGAGTCCTCGACGACGGATGCGGCATCCGCGTCGCCGCCGCCGATGATCGTCTCGTGCGGGGCGCGGCCGAGGCGCACGACGTCACGGCCCGTGAGGGGCAGCTCGGTCGCGGCGTCCTGCTCGACGAGCGCGATGACGCGCGCGCGGCGTCGGCGGGGGAGGGCGAGGAGGTCGTCGCCGTCGAGCAGCACCATGCCCGACTCGGTGCGCTCGATGCCGGCGAGGGCGCGCAGCATGGTCGACTTGCCCGCGCCGTTGGGACCCACGATCGCCGTGAACGCGCCGACCGGGGCGTCGAATCCGACGTGCTCCACGAGCGGCCGCCCGCCGACGCGGACGGTGAGCTCGCGCACCTCCACCCCCGTCATGCGAGGCTCCGACGGCGCAGCAGGAGGAGGGCGAAGACGGGCGCGCCGATGAGGGCCGTGACGATGCCGACGGGGAGCTCGCGCGGGTCGAAGGCGGCGCGCGCGAGGGTGTCGGCCCACACGAGGAAGATCGCCCCGGCGAGCCCCGAGAGCGGCAGGAGCGCCCGGTTGCCGGGGCCGATCACGAGCCGCACGGCGTGCGGCAGCACGAGGCCGACGAAGCCGATCGACCCCGAGACCGCGACGAGCGCGCCCGTCAGCAGAGCGCCCGCGCCGAGCAGCGCCCACCGGGCGCCCGTGACGGGCACGCCGAGCGAGGCGGCCGAGCGGTCGCCGAACGCGAACGCGTCGAGCACGCGACCGGTGAACGCGAGCGGCACGCCGACCACGAGGATCGCGACGCCCGCGACCGTCGCCTCCGGCCACCGGGCGCCCGCGAGCGACCCGAGCAGCCAGCCCAGGATCTCGCGGTAGGAGTCGCCGGTCGCGGTCCAGAAGATGACGAAGCTCGTGAGCGCCGCGGCGAAGCTCGACACGGCGACGCCCGCGAGCACGGTGCGGGTGGGGGTGAGGGGACCGAACGCGGAGGCGAGCCCGAGGGTCGCGAGGAGCGCGAGCATGGCGCCCGCGAACGCCGCGACCGGCAGCAGCACGCCGATGCCGAGCAGCAGCACGGCGACGGCGCCGAGCGACGCGCCCGACGACAGGCCGAGCAGGTACGGGTCGGCGAGCTGGTTGCGTGTCACGGCCTGCATGACGCAGCCGACGAGCGCGAGGCCCGCGCCGACGGCGGCGGCGGTCAGGATGCGCGGGAGCCGCAGCTGCCACACGATGCCGTCGTGCAGCGGGTCGAGCGGCGACGGCCGCCCGAGCACGTGCGCCGCGACCGAGCCCCACACATCCGCGACCGAGAGCTCGGCCGAGCCGATCGTCACCGCGACCGTGACGGATGCGACGAGTGCCGCTCCGAGGGCGATCGCGGCGACGACGATGCGGGTCACCGGGCGTCGAGCTCCGCGTACTGCCGCGCGAGCGACGCGGCGGCCTCGACGCTACGCACCCCTGCCTCGCTCGCCGCGAACGGGATGACGAGGTAGCGCTGCTCGCGCACGGCCGTCATGGCCGCGGTCGCCGGGTTGCCCGCGAGGTAGGCCTTCTTCTTCTCGGCGCTGTTCCAGTCGGAGTCGACGAGCACGATGACGTCGGGGTCGGCGGCGATGATCGCCTCCCAGCCGAGCGGCGCCCACGTCGCGTCGACGTCGGCGGCGATGTTCGCGAAGCCCGCCGTCTCGAGCAGCAGCTGCGGTGCGCCCTTGCCGGCGCCCACGTACGGCGTGTCGGTGCCCGACGACCACCACAGCGCGGTCGGCGTGCCCTCCGCGGGTTCGACGGCGTCGAGCTGGGCGCGCTGCTCGGCGACGAGTTCGGCGGCGCGGTCCGGCACGCCGAAGAGGGCGCCCGCCTCCTGGATCTCGCGGAACACCTCCTCGAAGTCGAGGCTCTCCGGCTGGTCGGCGCTCTGGCACGCTGCCGGCTGCACGTAGCTCGCGACGCCGAGGGAAGCGAGCTCCGCGCGGTCGCCCGCGGCATCCGCGCTGAAGGCCGACTCCCAGCCGGCGTACACGAGGTCGGGTGCCGCGGCGAGCACGGTCTCCTCGTTGGGGAGCTTGGGCGCGAGCACGGGGATGCCGGCGGCGTCGTCGGCCCACTGCTCGGGCACGGGACCGTCCGGGAACGCGGTGCCGACGATGCGGTCGCCCAGCCCGAGGGCGAGCATCATCTCGGTCGAGGTCGACTTGATGGTGACGACGCGCTCGGGGGCGGCGTCGATCGTCACCTCGAAGCCGCAGTTCACGAGCGTGAGCGGGAAACCGGCCGTCTCGGTGGGCGTCGGGGTGCTGTCCTCGGGCGCGGCGGCGGATGCGGCGCATCCGGTGAGCAGGAGCGCCGGGACGAGGGCGAGGGGCGCGATGCGCGGGGCCATGAGGTTCTCCGGGTATGCGGGCAGGGGCATGTACGGGGAGTCGGACCTCATGGCGGGAACGACGTGCCGGGCCATCGCCAGCCCGGTGTCCATCAGCATAGGGCCGTGGAGCACATCCCGTGCGGCGGTGCCGCGAAGCGGGCGGCGATCCTGTGATGCGGCGGGAGTACCTTCTCCCTCCGCCTGCGCGGATCGCCGCCCGGATACGCGGTTTCTCCCGCCGGACGGTGCGGTTGCTCCCGCCGACAGGATGCGGGAGCGGCGGGGGCGGCAGAACGGCGGCGGCGGGGGCGCGGGGCTAGGTGTACCCGGTCAGCACGTTGTTGACAGTCGGGTAGGGAGAAGGCCTCCA
>RDDZ01000085.1 GCA_003852775.1 Microbacteriaceae bacterium
GCCACCGCCTGGGCGGAGATGCGCAGTCGCGCCCTCGGCCGCACCCCGACCTCGTGTTCGACACGCTCGGACGCGAGATCTGCGGCAACGTGCTCGCGCCCGGCTCGACCTTCACGACGGAGTCGGTCGAGAGCCGCTTCGAGGTGTCCCGCCCCGTCGTGCGCGAGGCGCTCCGCGGCCTCGAGGCGCTCGGGCTCATCAGCCCCAAGCGCCGCGTCGGCATGACCGTGCAGCCGCTCACGGCGTGGAACGTCTACGACCTGCAGGTGATCCGCTGGCGCCTCGCGGGCGCGAGCCGCGTCGCGCAGCTGCGCTCGCTCACCGAGCTCCGGAGCGCGATCGAGCCGGCCGCGGCGCGCATGGCCGCCATCCGCACGCCGCTCACCCAGGCATCCGAGCTCGTCGGGCTCGCCGGCCGCCTCTGGCAGGCGGGCCGCGAAGGAGATGCCGCGGGCTTCCTCGAGCTCGACACCCAGTTCCACGCGCTCGTGCTCGAATCCAGCGGCAATGAGATGTTCGCGAAGCTCCATCACCTCGTCGACGAGGTGCTCGTCGGACGCACGCAGTACGGGCTCATGCCCCGCTACCCCGCGCCGGAGGCCCTCCAGCTGCACATCGACGTCGCCACCTCCATCCAGTCGGGCAACGCCGACAAGGCCGCGAGCGCCATGCTCGCGATCATGCAGCGCACGATGGCGGAGATGAGCTCCATCTGGAACCAGGACGCCTCGCACCCGCACGACGACCCGCCGGGCGGCGATCCGAACGCGCTCGGGCTGGGCTGACCCCTCCCCGCGCGGGCATGCGCGACCCGCTAGCCTGAAGACCACTCCCCCTCGACCCGCATCGGAAGGTGTCACGCGTGTCCGGAAACGAAGGCAAGGCCAACATCGGAGTCGTCGGACTGGCGGTGATGGGCTCCAACCTCGCCCGCAACCTCGCCAGCCGCGAGGGCAACACGGTCGCGATCTTCAACCGCAGCTACGAGAAGACCGAGGCCCTCGTCGCCGAGCACCCCGAGGCGGGCTTCCTGCCCGCGCGCAGCTACGAGGAGTTCGCCGCGACGCTCTCGAAGCCCCGCACCGCGATCATCATGGTCAAGGCGGGCGCCGGCACCGACGCCGTCATCGACGAGCTCGTCCGCGTCTTCGAGCCGGGCGACATCATCGTCGACGGCGGCAACGCGCTCTTCACCGACACCATCCGCCGCGAGAAGGCGGTGCGCGAGACCGGCATCAACTTCGTGGGCGCCGGCATCTCCGGCGGCGAGGAGGGCGCGCTCAACGGCCCGTCGATCATGCCCGGCGGCTCCGCCGAGGCCTGGGAGACGCTCGGCCCGATCCTCAAGTCCATCGCGGCGGTCGCCGAGGGCGAGCCGTGCGTCACGCACATCGGCACCGACGGCGCGGGCCACTTCGTCAAGATGATCCACAACGGCATCGAGTACGCCGACATGCAGCTCATCGCCGAGGCGTACGACCTCATCCGCCGCGGCACCGGCAAGAGCCCCGCCGAGATCGCCGACATCTTCGCCGAGTGGAACCGGGGCGAGCTCGAGAGCTACCTCATCGAGATCACGGCCGAGGTGCTGCGTCAGGTGGACGCCGCCACCGGCAAGCCGCTCGTCGACGTCATCGTCGACCAGGCAGGCGCGAAGGGCACCGGTGCATGGACCGTGCAGACCGCCCTCGACCTCGGCGTGCCCGTCTCGGGCATCGCGGAGGCCGTGTTCGCCCGCTCGCTCTCGTCGAAGCCCGCCCAGCGCGCCGCCGCATCCGCCCTCCCCGGCCCCGACGGCACCTTCGACATCCACGACGCCGACGCGTTCGTCGAGGACGTGCGCCAGGCGCTCTACGCGTCAAAGATCATCGCCTACTCGCAAGGCTTCGACGCGATCGTCGCCGGCGCCGAGCAGTACGGCTGGGACATCAAGAAGGGTAACATCGCCGCCATCTGGCGCGGCGGCTGCATCATCCGCGCCCAGTTCCTCAACCGCATCACCGAGGCCTACGCCGACGACCCCGGCCTCGTCGCGCTCGTCACCGCGCCCTACTTCGCGGATGCCGTGGCCCGCACCCAGCAGGCGTGGCGTCGCGTCGTGGTCGCCGCGGCCGAGGCCGGCATCCCGGCCCCCGCCTTCGCGTCGTCGCTCGCCTACTACGACGGCCTGCGCGCCGACCGCCTCCCCGCGGCGCTCGTGCAGGGTCAGCGCGACTTCTTCGGCGCGCACACCTACCGCCGCGTCGACCGCGAGGGCACCTTCCACACGCTGTGGTCGGGCGACCGCAGCGAGATCGAGGCGCAGGACACGCACTGAGCCGGTTGCACCGGGCTGGTTTCGACACGCCCGCTCCGCGGGCTACTCAACCAGCGGTGATGCCGTACCCGCTGGTTGAGTAGCCGCGCAGCGGCGTGTCGAAACCAGCCTCGGATCACTACCAGATCGGGTTGTCGCTCCCGAAGGGGCGCGGGGCGCGGTCCCACGCGATCCGCACGCCCGGCACCTCGAGCGGCGGGGTGAGCACCCGCACGGGACCCCAGCCGGTCTGGAGCAGCTCACCGTCGCCCGGCTCCTCGACGGCGGCGCGCGCCGCCGCCCGCGGGAGGCCGCGCGCGTCCTCGAGCAGCACCGCCGTACGCGCGAGCGAGAGCCGCGCGGTCGACCCGGTGCCGTCGCGAAGCCGGTCCCGGAGCCCCACGAGCACGGCGGCCGCCATCAGGTAGCCCGTCGCCTGGTCGAGCGCCTGCACGGGAAGGGGCACGGGCCGGTCGGCCGCCGCGGCGCGCATGCCGGCGTCCGCGATGCCCGCCGACATCTGCACGAGGCTGTCGAAGCCGCGGCGCCCCGCCCAGGGGCCCGTGAAACCGTAGGCGTCGAGCGACACGTCGACGATGCCCGGGCGCGTGCGGCGACGCACCTCCTCGCCGAGGCCGAGCCGGTCGAGCGCGTCGGAGCGGTAGCCGTGCACGACGACGTCGGCCTCCGAGAGCAGACGCACGAGCTGCGCGCGCTCGGCCGGGTCACGGGCGTCGAGCCGCGCAGTGCGCTTGCCGAGCGTCATCTCGTGCGCGAGGCCGGGCTCGTCCCAGCCGGGAGGGTCGATGCGGAGTACCTGGGCGCCGAGACCCGCGAGCAGGCGCGTCGCGACGGGCCCCGCGAGCACGCGCGTGAGGTCGAGCACGCGGAGGCCCTGCAGCGGCCGCTCGCGCGTCGGGGTCCAGGCCGTCCGCGCGCCGTCGGGGTCCGTCGCCACGCGGGCGACGAGCGGCTCGGCGGCGACCGCAGCGCCCTGCGGATGCCGGCGCCACTCCTCCGGGCGGCGCATGACGGCCGCGCATCCGCCCTCCGCGACGATGTCGGACTCGAGCTCGTCGGCATCCCACATCGCCACGGCGCGCGCGACGACGTCGCGCTCCGCCTCCACCCCGAGCACGCGCAGCACGGCGTGCCGGTGGTGCGGCGCGTTCGTGTGCAGGCGGATCCAGCCGTCGCTCGTCGCGTAGTCGCCCGCGATCGGGTCCCACGGGGAGGGCGCGATCCAGCCGACCGGGCGCACGCCCGCGCGGAACCACGCGTCGGCGCGATCGCGTCGCACGGTCACCGCCGCGCCGGGGGTGCCGCCCGCGTCCAGAAGGGCGGTGAGCGCGGCCGCCGCGGCCGCGACGGACGCCGCCGCGAGGTCCGACACGGGATAGGGCGAGTCCAGCGTCGCGGCCCCCGCGACGTTGACCGCCGCGACGTCGACCCCGAGAGCCTCGCCCATCCGCTGCCGCAGCTGCGCATCCGCCGTTCCGACCATGACCAGACGGTATCCCCCGCGACGCGGGCCAGGGTAGTGCCGCACCGGAGACCGTGGCGCGCAGGTGGGAGGATGAACCGATGGAGCGCGACGACGAGACCCCGCCGGAGCTCGCCGGGTACGAGCCGGGCGAGGGCGGCACCCTCCGCGGACCCCAGATGCGGCGCATCGCGCGCGTCATCGTGCTGCTCGCGGTCGTCGCCCTCGTGCTCCCGGGCGTGCTCATCGGCGTCTCGACCGCGACCCGCACGGCCGAGGTCGCGTGTCACATCGTGACGGCCTCGGAGGCCCCCGGATCGGCGCCCGACGCCCGGTGGGAGTGGGTCGGGGCCGAGGGGCCCGGCTGGTACTGCTACGCGCGCGACTTCGGCGGCCGCGAGGTGCAACTGCGCTTCCTCGGGTTCATCCCCGAGCTCCGGATCGCCCCGGGCGGCGGGGGCGGCGTCGACGTCTGACGCACTGTTTCGGAGTGTGACGCCCGCCCGGCCGCCGGCGTGCGACCGCGCCTACTCTTGCTGCATCCCCGGCCGATCGGCCCCGACGCGAGAAGAGGTGACCATGGACGAGACACGTGTGCAGCAGGAAGCCGGTCTCGCGATGTGCGCCGAGACGTGCTCGGGCCCGGGCCACCGCGTTCACCCGATCCAGGCGACGGTCGCCGCCGCCGCCCCGAGCAGCTGGCGCGACGCGCTCGTCACGGCGTCCGCGGACGGCGACGTCGAGGTCGCGACCCTCGAGGGCGCGACGGTGCGGCTCTGGCACCACCTGCCCCTCGACCTCGTCGCGGGCGAGCCGGTGGCGTATCACCCCGTCGCGGGGGTGCTCGCGGCGCGCGGCGCCGTGCTCAGCGTGCGCGCCCTCTCCTGAACGCGTCCGCCGTCAGGCGAGCTTCGCCATGAGGGCCTGGCAGGCCTCCATCATGTTGCGGCACGCCATGGCGCACACGCGGCAGTGGTCCTGCATGTCGGCGTGCTGCTCGCACTCCGTCGCGCACGCCTGACACATCGCGACCGCCGCGCCGAGCATCGCCGTCATGACCGCGGCGTCGTGCCCCGTGGGGCGCAGCATCATCCGCATCATGGCGGTCGCGACGTCGGCCATGTTCATGCACATCGACGCGCAGCGGGCCATGCCCTCGCCGCCGTCCGCGTCGGCGCACATGGTGGCCGCCATCGCGCACGCGTTGCACGCCTCGATGCACTCCTGCATCGACGCCATGTCCGCGCCCATGCCGGACGCCGGCATCGAACCCATCATGCGGCTCATCGTCATCATGTCCACGGTGTCCTCCTTCCCTTGCGGTCAGGGTACGCGCGCGGCTGCGGCGGGTCGAGGGTCAGTGCGCCGGGGCCCGCTCGGCGAGCGCGTAGACGAGCTCGACCGCGTCGGCGATCGCGGCGTCGATGTTGCGCGGGCTCACGGCGTCGCCGATCGCGACGACGCGGCCCTGCGCCATGCCGATGCCTGGCACGGTACCGAGGCCCGCGGGGCGCACGACGGCGCGCGGCTCGAGCGCCACGACGGCGTCGAGGTCGGCGAGCGTCCGCCGCTCGCCCGTGAGGGAGTCGACGAGCTCGACCGTGCCGTCGCCGAGCGCGGCGACGCGCGACGCGGTGTGGCGGCGGAAGCCCGGGAACGCGGCGAGCCGCTCGAGCAGCAGCGGCCGGTCGTAGCCCGCGCCGACGTGCGGGAACACCTGCTCGGCCGGGGTCACGAGCTCGAGCTCGTCGACCTCCTCGAGCAGCGAGAGCACGGCGCCCGAGGCGTAGGCCGTGCCGTCGGCGTCGACGACCGCGATGCGGCGGCCGAGACGGCCGGGCTCGGCGAGCGACGTGAACGCGTCGACGGTGCCCTCCGCCGGGAAGCCCGCGAGGTAGGCGCCCCCGAGGTGGAGGGAGGTCGTGGCGGGGGCGGTCGCGCCCGTCGCGATGACGACACCGTCGGCGTCGAGCGCCTCGATCGCGGTGCCGTCGAGCTCACGACCGAGCTCGACCTCGACGCCCGCACGGGCGAGGTCGCGCTCGAGGTCGGAGATCAGCAGGCCGATGCTCTCGCGGCCGGGCACGCGGCGGGCGAGGGCGAGCTGGCCGCCGAGGCGGTCGGAACGCTCCACGAGCCGCACGGCGTGACCGAGCTCGGCGAGCTCGACGGCCGCGCGCATCCCCGCGGGGCCGCCCCCGACCACGAGCCAGCGCTCGGGCGAGGCGGTGCGGGCGAGCGGCTGCCGCTCCTGCTCGCGCCCGGCCACGGGGTTCACGGTGCACGACACCGGGAGGCCTCGACTTCCACGGCCGAGACAGCCCTGGTTGAGGCGGATGCAGTGACGGATCTCGTCGGTGCGGCCCGTGCGGAACTTCTCGGCGAGGTCGGGGTCGGCGATCTGCGCGCGCGTGAGCGCGACCATGTCGGCGATCCCCGAGCTCA
Organism: Microbacteriaceae bacterium; assembly: GCA_003852775.1. Taxonomy (GTDB): domain Bacteria; phylum Actinomycetota; class Actinomycetes; order Actinomycetales; family Microbacteriaceae; genus Homoserinibacter. The sequence continues at coordinate 6,225 of RDDZ01000085.1, forward strand.
GCACCTCCTCCGCCTGCTCGACGCTCAGAGCCGAGCCGACGCCGAAGACCGGCACGTCGGGGTTCGCGGCCTTCATCGCCGCGGTCGCGTCGCGCAGCCACGCGACGGGCATGGGCGACGACGGGAACACGTAGTGCACGTTGTGGTAGCCGCCGGCGGCGAGGTCGATGAAGTCGATCCGGGCCTCGGCCCGCAGCCACGCGACGACCTCGCGCAGCTCGGCGGCATCCATCCCGTCGGGGTGGAACTCGTCGGCGACGATGCGGATGCCGACCGTCGCGTCGTCACCGACGCGCTCGCGCACGGCCCGCAGCACCTCGCGCGGGAACCGCGTGCGCCCCTCGAGGTCGCCGCCGTACGCGTCGGTGCGGGCGTTGTAGAGCGGCGAGAGGAACTGGTGCAGCAGGTACCCGTGCGCCATGTGGATCTCGACGCCGTCGAAGCCGGCCTCGAGCGCGAGCTCGGCCGAGAGCGCCCAGTGCTCGACGAACGAGCGGATGTCGGCCTCGTCGGCCTCCTTCGTCGCGATGCCCGTCGACGGCGAGAGGAGCCGCGAGGGCGCGAACACCGGGCGCGGGCCGTCGGGTCCGTCGGCCTGCGCCTGCGCGCCGTGGTGGTTGAGCTGCACCATGACGCGCGCACCGGCCTCGTGGATCGCATCCGTGAACCGCCGGTTCGCCTCGACGCTCTCGCGCCGCCAGGCGTCCTCGAAGTTCCGGATCGAGCCGGACGGGTGCACGAAGTGGTTGCCCGCCACGAAGAGCCCGCAGCCGCCGCTCGCGCGGCGCACGTAGTAGTCGGTCTCGCGCTCGGACTCGGCGCGGTCGGAGTACTGCTTCGAGTGCGCCGTCTGCATGATGCGGTTCGGAACCTCGAAGGTGCCGATACGGAGCGGTTCGAAGAGGAGCGAGCCCTCGATCACGCTGCGCCGTCGAACATCGACGTCACGGAGCCGTCGTCGAACACCTCGTGGATCGCCCGTGCGATGAGCGGCGCGATCGGCAGCACGGTGAGACGGTCCCAGCGCTTCGACTCGTCGAGCGGGAGCGTGTCGGTGACGACGACGCTGTCGATGAAGTCGGACTGCAGGATCTCGACGGCGGGGTCGGAGAACACGGCGTGCGTGGCGCCGACGATGACGCTCTTCGCGCCGCGCGCCTTGAGCGCCTCGGCGGCCTTCACGATCGTGCGACCGGTGTCGATGAGGTCGTCGACGAGGAGGCAGTCGCGACCCTCGACCTGGCCGACGATCTCGTGCACGCTCACCTGGTTGGCGACGCGCGGGTCGCGGCGCTTGTGGATGATCGCGAGCGGGGCGCCGAGCTTGTCCGACCAGATGTCGGCGACGCGCACACGGCCCATGTCGGGGCTCACGACCGTGAGGGTCTCGGAGTCGACGCTCTTGCGGAAGTGCTCGAGCAGCACGGGCATCGCGAAGAGGTGGTCGACGGGGCCGTCGAAGAAGCCCTGGATCTGCGCGGCGTGCAGGTCGACGCTCATGATGCGGTCGGCGCCGGCGGCCTTGAACAGGTCGGCGACGAGGCGCGCCGAGATCGGCTCGCGGCCGCGGCCCTTCTTGTCCTGACGCGCGTAGGGGTAGAAGGGCGCCACGACGGTGATGCGCTTCGCGCTCGCGCGCTTGGCCGCGTCGACCATGATGAGCTGCTCCATGAGCCACTCGTTGATGGGCGAGGTGTGCGACTGGATGATGAAGACGTCGGTGCCGCGGATCGACTCGCCGAAGCGCGCGTAGATCTCGCCGTTGGCGAAGGTGCGCGTGTCGGTCTCGACGAGCTCGGTGCCCAGTTCGGATGCGATGTCGACGGCGAGCTGCGGATGAGCCCTCCCCGACACGATGACGAGACGCTTCTCTCCGCTGATCTTGATGCCGGACACTGTCCCCGCTACCCGCTCTCCTGTAGGCGACTCGGCGAGATCGAGTCTAGTCCCCCGTTCATTCCTCCCTCGACGTGCGCACGGCGCCCGCATGCCGCGCGCCGTATCCTGGGACGGCCCATCCGACGATCAGGAGCCCGAAGCCCGAATGACCGAGCTGCGCCCCACCGAGACCGACGCCTCCCGCCAGTTCAAGCCCCAGACCCCGTGGGTGAGCGCGGTGGGCTACTTCATCTTCTTCAGCCGCTGGCTGCAGGCCCCGCTCTACGTGGGTCTCGTGATCGCGCAGGCGATCTACGTCGTCGTCTTCATGGTGGAGCTGTGGCACCTCGGCGAGGAGGTCGTCGGCCACTGGCCGCACATCGAGGAGGCGACGATCATGCTCGGCGTGCTCGGCCTCATCGACGTCGTCATGATCGCGAACCTGCTCATCATGGTGATCATCGGCGGCTACGAGACCTTCGTGTCGCGCATCAAGGTCGACGGCCACCCCGACCAGCCCGAGTGGCTGAGCCACGTCAACGCGAACGTGCTCAAGGTGAAGCTCGCGATGGCGATCATCGGCATCTCGTCGATCCACCTGCTCAAGACCTTCATCGAGGTCGGCGACCTCGGCGCGCCCGGCGCGGAGAACAAGACCGGCGAGGTCTACACGTGGGACGGCGTGTTCTGGCAGGTCATGATCCACCTGACCTTCATCGCCTCCGCGCTCGCGCTCGCGCTCATCGACCGCTGGTCGGTCAAGATGCAGATCCTCGCCCACCAGGCGGGTGCGCAGGAGACCGGCGCTCAGCCGCTCGAGCCCAAGCTGCACTGAACGCGGGCGGCTCGCGACGTCAGCTCGCGAGCGGCTCGATGAGGCCCGGATCGCGCGGGTCGACCGTGCGCGAGTTGTTGACGCGGCGGTCGACCTCGTGACTCGTGAGCGTCGCGGCGACCCCGGCCGAGACCGCCTCGAGCATGCTGAGCATGCGCTCGCGGTCGGCGTCGGTCGCGAGCTTCGCGGGCGAGAGCCACTCGTCGTAGGCGTCGCGCGTGAGGAAGGCCGGCATCCGGTCGTGCACCTCGCCGGACGCGTCGCGCGCCTCGCGCGTGACGATCGCGCACGACACGACCCACTCGTCGTCGATCTTGCGCGCCGTCGCGAGGCCCGCGGCGGCGAGGATGCCACTCCCGCCGTGGATGAAGTGCGGCTGCTTCGAGCCCGCCTCGCCCGTCCACTCGTAGTAGCCGCGCATCGGCACGATGCAGCGATTGCCCGCGAAGGCCGACTTCCACAGCCCGTTCGTGGCGATCGTCTCGATGCGCGCGTTGAACTGCGGGCGCGACTTCGCGGTGAGGAAGGGCGGGTGGAAGTCCCACGCGGCGGGTTCGAGCGCGCGCACGAGCTCGCCGGATGAGGCGGCCCGCTCGCGCACGATCGGCACGAGCTCGGTGGGGGCGATCGAGTACTGCGGGCGCCAGTCGCGGAAGTCGTTGCCCGCGGCGACGAACTCCTCGATCAGCTCGTTGGTCTCGGCGTCGTTCGCGAATCGTCCGCACATGCCGACATCCTCCCGCGAGCCGCAGACACGCGCTGAGCGCGATCAGCCGTTCGCGGCTTCGTACGCCTCGACGATCTCGGCCTTGATGCGGCCACGGTCGCCCACCGTGTAGCCGTTGCCCTGCGCCCATGCGCGGATCGCGGCGAGCCGGTCGGCGTCCTTGCCCGTCGAACGCGAGCGCGTGCGGGGCGCCGACGCGGCGCGCGATCCGCCCACCCGGCGCCCTGCGGCGATGTACGGCGCGAGGGCGTCGGCGAGGGCGCGGGCGTTCTCAGCGGAGAGGTCGATCTCGTACTCGACGCCGTCGAGCGCGAAGCGGGTGCTGCGCGATCCGGCCGGAAGCTCCGTGCCGTCGATGTCGTCGGTGAGGATGGTGATCGTCTTCTTCGCCATGCCGCGAGTGTAGAGGGCGGCTCAGCCCTCCGCGAGCAACGGCTCCATCTGGCTCATCGCGCCGCGCAGACCCTCCTCCACGCCCATGTCGAGCGTCTTCTGCAGCTCCTCGACCGTGTCGTAGCGCGAGACGCACCGGAGCACCGTGCCGCCGTCGACGGCCTCGAAGGTGTACTCGAAGTGCGAGGTGGGCATGCCCTCGACGGGCGCGCCCTCCTCGTCGGCGAAGAAGTCGTCGGCGACGATGCGCGCGGGCGCCTCGACCGAGATCACGCGCCAGATCCCGTGGTAGCGGTTCCCCTCCGGGTCGGTCATGAAGTAGTGCACGGCGCCGCCCGGCTCGAGCTCGTGGCGCACGACCGTCGCGGGATGCGTGGGCGGACCCCACCACCGCTCGAGCTTGCGCGGGTTCGCGAAGAGCTCCCACACCTTCTCGATCGGGTGGGCGAAGCGCGTCTCGACCGTGAGCGTCGCGTTCGCGAGGTCCTTGTCGACCGTGATCTGCATGTCTCTCTCGTGTTCGGATGCGGTGGTCATTCGTCGTCGAGGACCGCGGCCATGCGCTCGACGCGCCCCCGCCAGGCCTCCTCGAGCTGGTCGAGGGCGAGCCGCGCACGGCGGAGGGTGTCGGGGTCGGAGCGCACGAGCAGCTCCCGTCCGTTGCGGATCTTGGTGACCAGGCCGACCTGCTCGAGCACGGCGACGTGCTTCTGCACGGCGGCGAAGCTCATGGGGTAGTCGGCGGCGAGGCGGCTCACCGAGAGGTCGCCGGCGACGCTGCGGCGCAGGATGTCGCGGCGCGTGGCGTCGGCGAGGGCGTGGAACAGGCGGTCCACCTCGGCGTCGCTGAGCTCAATTGATACAACCATTTGGTTGTAGGTTATGCGCGGCGGGGCGGCGCGTCAAGGGTGACGGCTTCTCGTCCTGCCGGAGTCCCCACAACGCACGAAGCCCGGTCCTTTCGGACCGGGCTTCGCGCGTTGGTGACCCCAGCGGGATTCGAACCCGCGTTACCGCCGTGAGAGGGCGGCGTACTAGGCCGCTATACGATGGGGCCGTTCGCGACAACTTGACGATTATGGCACACGCCTCGCGCGCATTCCAAAACGGACGAGTGCTCACGCGAGGACGCGCATCGCCCCCGGCACGACCTCGAGCTCGACGGGCAGCGGACCCATCCGCTCGCCGTCCGCGTAGGCCACGAGCGGCACCGCCACTTCGATGCGGATGCGCGTCGCCCGACGCAGGATCACGCGCGGGTCGGAGGTGTGCTCGCCCTTGAAGACGCGGGGGAAGATGCGCAGGAACGCGACGCGGCTGAGAGGCTTCACGAGCATGACGTCGAGCAGCCCGTCGTCGAGGAGCGCGTCGGGCGTGATGCGCATGCCGCCGCCGAGCGAGACGTTGTTGCCGACCGCGACGAGCAGCGCGTCGAGCTCCACGAGCTCGCCGTCGAGGGTCACGCGGTAGCGCAGCGGCCGCAGCCGGGCCAGCTCCGCGAGCAGCGCCAGGATGTAGCGGCTCGGCCCCTTCGGACGGCGCATGTTGTTGGCTCGCTCGTTGACGATCGCGTCGAAGCCGGCCGAGAGGGAGCCCGCGGCCCAGCGCTCGCACGGGGCGCCCGCCTCATCCGTCCAGCTCACGCGCATCGCGTCGATCGCGCGGGGCTCGGACCAGAGCGCGTCGCCCACCCGGCGGATCGCGGCCTCCGTGTCGCCGAGCGGCAACCCGAGGCCGCGCGCCATGTCGTTTCCGGTGCCCGCCGGCACGATCGCGAGCGGCACCCTCGTGCGGGCCACGACGTTGGCGCCGAGGTTGACCATGCCGTCGCCGCCGACCACGACGAGCGCGTCGGGCCTCTGCCGCACGGCCGCACGCGCCGAGGCGAGGAGCGACTCGAAGTCGGGCTCGGTGAGCGAGGTCACCTCGTGCCCCATCGCGCGCAGGGTCTGCACGACGGCGGGGCCCACATCACGGCTCGCACCGAAGGATGCGGACGGATTGATGGCGACGACCACCCGTCTCGGCTTCGTCGTCATGCGCACCATCATGACATCCGGCGTATCCCCCTCCCCGCCCCGCGTCCTGGGGCCGGGCCGTTCACTCCGGGAAGGCGATGAGCTGCAGGAGCTCGGCGAGGCGGGCGCGGTCGGCCTCCGAAAGCTCGGCGTGCTGCTGCCGCTCGGCGGCGCGCACGGCGACCCGCGCGCGGGCGAACAGCCCCTCCCCCTCCGCAGTCGCGACGACGACGTTCGCGCGAACCTCGGGCACCCCCCCCCCGCTCTCGAGCGCCGAGATCGCCGAGGGCGCGGCTCGCAACAACGACGTGCTCATCCCCTTCGGCTCCGTCGACCCGCTGCAGGGCGCCGCGGCCGTCGATGCGGCCCGCCGGCTCATCGAGGACAACGGCGTACGCGGCTTCAAGTTCCACCCCACCGTGCAGGGATTCGACCCGAGCGACCCTGCCCACTCCCCCCTCTACACGGTGCTGAGCGAGGCCGGCGTCGTCGCGCTCTTCCACACGGGCCAGACCGGCATCGGCGCGAGGCTGCCCGGCGGCCGCGGCTTCAGGCTCGGCCTGTCGAACCCCATGCTGCTCGACACGGTCGCCGCCGAGTTCCCCGAGCTGCAGATCGTCATGGCCCACCCCTCGGTGCCGTGGCAGGGCGAGGCCCTCGCGGTCGCCACCCACAAGCACAACACGTGGATCGACCTCTCGGGCTGGAGCCCCAGGTACTTCCCCGCCGAGCTCGTGCGCTACGCGAACTCGCTCCTCACGAGCCGGGTGCTGTTCGGCTCGGACTTCCCGCTGCTCACGCCCGACCGCTGGCTGCGCGACGTCGAGCAGACGGTGCTCAAGCCCGAGGTCATGCCCGGCATCCTGCGCGAGAACGCGATCCGACTGCTCCGGCTCGGCGGCTGATCGGACGGATGCGCGCCCGCTAGGTGTTCTTCCCCGTGAGGTTGTGAACGCGTTGGGCGGGGGTGAGGCCTCCGAGCCC
>RDDZ01000017.1 GCA_003852775.1 Microbacteriaceae bacterium
GCGTGCGCCACCATTGCTGCTCGAACTCGGCCACGGTCAGGACGCGGCCGTCGGGGGCGTCGGGATCGACCGTCAGCAGCACCTCGTGGCGGTCTGCCAGGAAGATGGCATAGCGCGGCGCCTCTTTCTGCTCCAGCTCCAGCAGCCCGCGCGGGCTGAACAGGTGCTTGTGCTTCTTGCGCATCTCGCTGCGGATCGCCTCGGAATCGCGTTCGGAATCGGCCAGCATGCTCTCGGCGCGCTTGCGATAGAGGAAGCCGAAATTGTCGATGTTGCGGCCGCGGAAGCCCGCCTCGGCCGCGGTCAGGAAGAAATCCCAATCCTCGAAGCCGGATTTGAACGAGGTGTCGAAATAGACCCCGGCGTCGAAGACCTCGCGCCGAATCAGGCTGCCGGCCTCGCAGATGTTCATCACCGTATGGATCAGCAGAGAATAGTCGCCGCCGTAATCCCCGGCCCAGCTGAGGCCGAACATGTCGATATTGGGATAGATCCAGCCGGCGTCGGGATGCTGCGCCAGCGCCGCCATGGCATTGGCCATGGCGTCGGGACGCAGCCGGTTGTCGGCGTCCAGCATGTAGATCGCCTCGACCGAAGCCCATGTCGCCAGCGCATGACGAATGCCATGGTTGCGCGCATCGCTGAGCCCGCCATTGGGCTTGCGCAGATAGGTGATCCGGTCGGGATAGCTCAGCGCATATTCCCGGCAGACCAGGTCGGTCTCGCGATGCGGGCAGCCGTCGTTGACCAGGACCAGCTGGATCGGGAAGTCCGCCCGCTGGGCCAGGACGCTTTCGATCGCCTCGGCCAGCAGCACCGAATGGCGAAAGATCGGCACGACCACCGCCAGCCGCGGCATCTGAACCGGCACCGTGTCCGCGTCCTGGGGGCGCAGGAGAATCTGTTGCATCCTCTTCCCCCTCAGAACTGCAGGCAGATGTTCGAGAAGGTAGACCAGCCATAATGGTTGCTGGAATGCCCGCGCGGCAGGCGCGTCATCAGATAGAGGTCATGCGGCCTGTCCAGCGATTCGGGCAGCAGGACATGCGCCTGGCCCTCTTCCTCGGGCTGCAGCCTGATCCAGCCGGAACTCAGGGCCGGGTCGAAGACCGGCAGGCGGCCGGGCTGGTGCGGGCGCTGGTCCTGCGGCAGCAGCGCCAGCTGGTATTCGACCGGCGGCGCCTCGGCATGGCGGGTCAGGAGCGAGGCGAACACCTGCCGCACGCCCGGCAGGGCCAGCCCCGCCAGGATACCGCATGCGGTCTGGTCGGGCAGCACATGGACCAGCAGCGCCTCGCCGGACTGGAACAGCGGCACGGTATCGTGCAGCGTTTCCAGCTTGATCGCGGTCGCCAGCGTGTCCCGCTCGACCCGGCGCAGGCGGTTCTTGCCGCCGACCTGGATAAAGGCGTTCGCCGGGACCGGCGCCCTTGCCCCGGCGATCCAGCGCCAGATCTGCAAGGCCGGCAGGGTCTCGACCGGCTGGCCGTCGACCTCGGGGTGGAAACGCGGCTCGGGATGCTGGACGGCGCTGGCCAGCCGGATCGTATCCCGGCCCTGATAGGCGATGTTCAGCATCAGGCTGATCGTGTCCGGCCCCAGCGCGCGGTCCAGCGAAAGGCGCAGCCAGCCCTGGGTCAGCCGCGCCGCCGGCACCTCCCAGATCGCCAGGGTCTCGTTGATATCGGGGCTCAGCAGGCTGACGTTCTGCACCCCCTCGGACGGCGGCGTCTCGTTGCTGATCTGGATGGCGATGTCGCTCAGCCCGACGCTTGATCCCGGCAGCCGCTGCACCAGCCGCGAGCCGTTGCGCAGGGTGATCGGCAATTGCCCCGAGACCGGCGACAGCGTGGCCTCCAGCTTGCGATGCTGCGGCCCGTGCTGATAGACGAATTGCTCCAGGTTCTGGAAGCTGGCCTGGATCTCCTCGTGCTGCTGGCGCAAGAGGCCCAGTTCGCGCATGAACCGGGTCGAGCGTTGCGCGCTTTGCTGCTGGGCCTTGGTCATCTGCACCACCAGCCATTCCAGCACCTTGGCGCGGGCATCCGCGGTATCGGCCATCTCCAGCGGGATTTCTTCCGGCGCATCGGCATCCAGCTTGCTGCGCCACAGGCTTGCCAGCTTGGCCAGATGGCCCTTGCCGC
>RDDZ01000015.1 GCA_003852775.1 Microbacteriaceae bacterium
TCGGCCTCGTCGCCCAGGCGGGCATCACCTCGTTCATCTCCTGGTACGACGACCCCACGTCGACTCCGTGGATCGCGGCCGACGTGTTCGGCGCGGCGCCGCGCGAGCTGCTGCGCTCGGTGAGCCTCCAGCAGACGCTCCAGCTCATCCGCGTGACGGTCGAGGTCGTCGAGGAACGCGTCAAGGACCACGGCGACTCGCTGCGCGAGGCGATCCTGCTCTACTCGCGCGAGATCGCCTTCGCGGCCGCCGACGTCTACGCCCGCGCCGCGGAAGCACGCGGACTGTGGGACGCGCGCCTCGAAGCGCTCGTCGTCGACTCGATCCTCACAGGCGAGTACGACAGCGAGCTGCCGAGCCGCGTCGCCGCCCTCGGCTGGAACGGCCACGGCGCCGTCTCCGTGCTCGTCGGCACGGCGCCCCGGATGCTCGACGTCGACCAGCTGCGCCGCACGGCCCGCCACCTCGACGTCGACGTCCTGATCGGCGTGCAGGGCTCGCGGCTCGTGCTCGTCATCGGGCGCGTGGAGCCGCGCGAGGACGCCGAGCCGCGCGATCCGCTCCCCTTCATCGAGATCGCGCGCCAGCTCGAACCGGGCTTCGGCCCGGGGCACCTCGTGCTCGGGCACGAGGTCCCCTCGCTCGTCGACGCCGCCCGCAGCGCCCGCGCCGCCCTCGCCGGCTTCGCCGTGGCGAAGTCGTGGCGCGGCGCGCCGCGACCGGTGCTCGCCGACGACCTGCTCCCCGAGCGCGCGCTCGCGGGCGACTCCCTCGCCCGCGCGACGCTCATCGCGCGCATCTACCAGCCGCTCAAGGACCACTCCGGCGAGCTGCTGCTCACCCTGTGGTCGTACCTCGACAACGGCCGCTCCCTCGAGGCGACGGCGCGCGAGCTGTTCGTGCACGCCAACACCGTGCGCTACCGGCTCAAGCGCATCAGCGAGATCATCGGCTGGGACGCGACGGGAGCCCGGGAGGCGCTCATCCTGCAGACGGCGCTCATCGTCGGCTCGATCGCCGACACCGGTCGCAAGAGCGACTGATGTAGGCATCCGCCAAGGTCGTGGCGGATTTCTCGTGGACCATATGCCTCCGCCGCGGCCGCATCTTGGCAGGATGGTCGGGTGACCGTCGTGATCGTCGCGCCCGGACAGGGCTCGCAGACCCCCGGATTCCTCGACCCGTGGCTCGCCGAACCGCGCTTCGCCGACCACCTCGCCCAGCTCTCCGACGCCGCCGGCGTCGACCTGCGTACGCACGGGACGGTGTCGGACGCCGACACCATCCGCGACACCGCCGTGGCCCAGCCGCTCATCGTCGGCGCCTCGCTCCTCTCGCTCGCCGCCGTGCTCGACGGCCGCCGCGACAAGGTCGCGGGCATCGCGGGCCACTCCGTCGGCGAGGTCGCCGCCGCCGCCGGCGCGGGCATCCTGAGCGAGGCGGACGCGATGCGCTTCGTCGCGGCGCGCGGTCGCGCGATGGCGGACGCCGCCGCTGTCACCGAGACCGGCATGAGCGCCGTGATCGGCGCCGACCAGGACGCGCTGCTCGCCGCGCTCGAACCCCTCGGCCTCTCCCCCGCCAACATGAACGGCGGCGGCCAGATCGTCGTCGCGGGCGAGCTGCCCGGACTCGCCGCGCTGCAGGCGAACCCGCCCGCCGGGGCCCGCGTCATCCCGCTCCAGGTCGGGGGCGCATTCCACACCCGCTTCATGGAGCCGGCCGTCGACGCGATGCGCGAGGTCGCCTCGGGCATCACCGCCGCGCACCCGTCGCTGCGCATCTGGACGAACCGCGACGGTGCGATCGTCGACGACGGCCCCCGCTACCTCGAGCTGCTCGTCGGGCAGATCGCCTCGCCCGTGCGCTGGGACCTCGTCATGGAGTCGTTCGCCTCGCACGGCGTGACCGGCATCATCGAGCTCGCGCCGGCCGGCGCCCTCGTCGGCCTCGCGAAGCGCGCCCTCAAGGGCGTGCCGACCGTCGCCGTCAAGACGCCCGACGACATCCCCGCCGCCCACGCGCTCATCGACCAGGAGGCCGCCGCGTGACCGTCCACCTCAAGCAGGCGCAGGGCGCCCCCGGCAGCCGCATCCTCGCCTTCGGGGCCGCGCGCGGCGACCTCGTCGTGCCCAACGAGGAGCTCGTGGGGCCCATCGACTCGAGCGATGAGTGGATCCGCCAGCGCACCGGCATCGTCACCCGCAAGCGCGCCTCGAAAGGCGTCGACGCCATCGACCTCGCCGAGACCGCCGGTCGTGAGGCGATCGAGAAGTCGGGTGTGGACCCCTCGCGCATCGGCGCCGTGCTCGTCTCGACCATCAGCAACGTCGCCGTGACCCCCTCGATGGCGACCGCCCTCGCCGACCGTCTCGGCGTCACCCCCGCCCCCGCCTACGACATCAGCGCCGCGTGCGCCGGCTACACCTACGCGATCGCACAGGCCGACGCCCTCATCCGCTCCGGCGCCGCCGAGTACGTGCTCGTCGTCGGGGCCGAGAAGCTCTCCCAGTACGTGGACCCCACCGACCGCTCGATCTCGTTCCTGCTGGGCGACGGGGCGGGCGCCGCGGTGCTCGGCCCGTCCGACGAGCCCGGCGTCTCGAAGACGGTGTGGGGCTCGGACGGCTCGAAGTGGGACGCCGTCGGCATGAACGCGACCTTCGAGGAGTACCTCGACGGTGTGAAGCCGTGGCCGACGATGCGTCAGGACGGCCAGACCGTCTTCCGCTGGGCCGTCTGGGAGATGGCCAAGGTCGCGCGCCGCACGCTCGAGGAAGCCTGCGTCGAACCGGGCGACCTCGCGGCGTTCATCCCGCACCAGGCGAACATGCGGATCATCGACGAGTTCGCCAAGCAGCTCAAGCTGCCCGAGCACGTGATCGTCGCACGCGACATCGAGACGACCGGCAACACCTCGGCCGCCTCGATCCCGCTCGCGACGCATCGACTGCTCGAGGAGCACCCCGAGCTGTCGGGCGGGCTCGCCCTCCAGATCGGCTTCGGCGCGGGCCTCGTCTTCGGGGCCCAGGTAGTGCGCCTCCCCTAAACTTGTCCCCGGTCACTCGACACCCCTAGGAGAAAACGAACATGGCACTGTCCACCGAAGAAGTCCTCGCCGGCCTGGCTGAGCTCATCAACGACGAGACCGGCATCGCGGCGGACACCGTCGAGCTCGACAAGTCGTTCACGGATGACCTCGACATCGACTCGATCTCGATGATGACCATCGTGGTCAACGCCGAGGAGAAGTTCGACGTCAAGATCCCCGACGAGGAGGTCAAGAACCTCAAGACCGTCGGCGACGCCGTCAACTACATCGTCAACGCCCAGAGCTGAATGACGTCGAGCGGGGGCGGCAGCCACCATCGCCGCCCCCGCTCTCCCATGCCGCGCCCGCGCATCCGCGGGTGAGTTCCACCACCCCCTCGGAGTTCCTCGAATGACCAAGAAGATCGTCGTCACCGGTATTGGCACGTCCTCTCCTCTGGGAGGCACCGCCCCCGAGAGCTGGACCGCGCTGCTCGCCGGCGAATCGGGCGCCAAGGCGCTCACCCACGAGTGGGTGGCGCAGTACGAGCTGCCCGTCACCTTCGCGGCCGAGGCCAAGGTCCGCCCCGAGGAGGTGCTGGAGCGTCAGGAGATCAAGCGCCTCGACCCCTCCAGCCAGTTCGCGCTCATCTCGGCGCGTGAGGCGTGGGCGGATGCGGGCGCACCCGAGGTCGACCCGGAGCGTCTCGGCGTCGACTACTCGACCGGCATCGGAGGCGTGTGGACGCTCCTCGACGCGTGGGACACGCTCCGCGACAAGGGCCCCCGCCGCGTCCTCCCGATGACGGTGCCCATGCTCATGCCGAACGCAGCCGCCGCCGCGGTCTCGATGGCCCTCAACGCGCGCGCGTTCGCCCGCACCGACGTCTCCGCGTGCGCGTCGAGCACGGAGGCCATCGCCAACGCCTACGAGCACCTCCAGCTCGGCCTCGCCGACGTCGTCATCGCCGGCGGCACCGAGTCGGCCATCCACCCCATCACGGTCGCGTCGTTCGCCTCGATGCAGGCGCTCTCGAAGCGCAACGACTCCCCCGCCACCGCCTCGCGCCCCTACGACGTGACCCGTGACGGCTTCGTCATGGGCGAGGGCGCCGCGTCGATCGTCCTCGAGACCGAGGAGCACGCGAAGGCGCGCGGCGCGCGCATCTACGCCGAGCTCGCGGGCACGGGCGTGACGAGCGACTCGTACCACATCACCGCCCCCGACCCCGAGGGCTGGGGCGCCTCGCGCGCCGTCCGCGCGGCCCTCCAGCAGGCGGACGCGTCGCCCGACGACGTCACCCACATCAACGCGCACGCGACGGGCACCCCGGTCGGCGACATCGCCGAGTACAAGGCCCTGCTCGCCGTGTTCGGCGACCGCGCCCACGAGATCCCCGTCTCGGCCACGAAGGCGTCGACGGGCCACCTGCTGGGTGGCACGGGCGCGCTCGAGGCGATCTTCGCGATCCTCGCCGTTCAGCAGCGCCTCGCGCCGCCCACGATCAACCTCACCGAGCAGGACCCCGAGATCCCGCTCGACGTCGTGACGTCGCCGCGCCCGCTCGGCGAGGGTCCGCAGCTCGCGATCTCGAACTCGTTCGGGTTCGGCGGCCACAACTCGGTGGCGGCGTTCCGCTCCGTCTGATCGTCAGAGGATGATGCGGCAGCCCTCGTGCTGCGTGCAGACCCCGTCGAAGTCGTCGTCGGCCGCCTCGCTCTCCTCGGCGCCGATGACGTCCTCGACGTGGATGAGCGGCTCCTCGAGCTCATCGAGCAGCGCGCGCAGGTCGATATCGCCTGTCTTCAGCATTTCATCCTCCTTGATGAGGTCCGTCTGCGGGTGCGACCGCGCTCGTACCCGCAGACGGCAGCGCGCCGCGGATTATCGCGGCGCTAACCAACCTTGTGGAGCCAGATGACCGGCGAGTCCTCGCCCGCGTAGCGGAACGGTTCGAGCTCGTCGTCCCAGGCCTGACCGAGCGCGAGACGCAGCTCACGGTGCAGCTCGAAGGCGTCCGAGCCGGCCGACTCCATAGCCGCGCGGATGCGGTCCTCGGGGACGACCATGTTGCCCGCGGTGTCGGTCTGCGCGAAGAAGATGCCGAGGTCCGGCGTGTGCATCCAGCGGCCGCCGTCGGTGCCGAGTCCGGCGTCCTCGGTGACCTCGTAGCGGAGGTGCTCCCAGCCGCGCAGGGCGGAGGCGAGGGCCGCGCCCGTCCCGCGGGGGCCCTCCCAGTAGTACTCCGTGCGCTGGGCGCCGGGCAGCACCGGCTGGGGCCGCCAGTCGAAGTTCACGGCGCGCCCGAGCGCTCGTCCCGCCGCCCACTCCACATGCGGGCAGAGAGCACGAGGAGCGGAGTGGACGTACACCACTCCGCGCGACATCGCAGCAGCCACTTTTCTCTCCGTTCGTCAGATGCGACTTCCCCATCGACCTGACGTACGTACGCTGTTGCTTGCTGCGATTATGCCCGGTCGGAGGCCGGAATCACAAGCGTGTCATCCGGGTGTCGGCTACTTCGCGTCGGCGTAGGAGTCGACCACGGCGACCGTGACCGGGAACTCGACGGGCGCGGAGCCGAAGAGGATGCGCCCGGCCTCCGCGGCGGCGGCCCGCAGCGCGTCCGCGGCGGCGTCCGCGAGCTCCGCCGGCGCGTGCACGATGAGCTCGTCGTGCAGGAAGAACACGAGGTGCGGACGCTCGGTGAGCGGGCGCGGGTCGGCGTCGCCCCCGCCGAGCTCCCACAGCATCCGACGGAGCGCCCCCATCCAGCACAACGCCCACTCGGCGGCGGTGCCCTGCACGACGAAGTTGCGCGTGAAGCGCCCCCATGCCCGGCCGTCGCTGCGGGCCCGGGCGCGCTCGTCGTAGCTGCGCGTCTCGTCGTAGGCGGCGTCGCGGCCGGGCGGCGAGGTGCGGCCGAGCCACGTGCTCACGACCTCGCCCGCCTCCCCCGCGCGCGCCGCGGACTCCACGAACGCCATCGCCCGCGGGAAGGCCCGCTCCATGCGCGGGCGCATGCGCCCGGACTCCCCCGTCGTGCCGCCGTAGATCGCCCCGAGCATGCCGTACTTCGCCTGCTCGCGCGTCTCGACCGCGCCCGTCTCGACGAGGCCCTGGTAGAGGTCGTGCGCGCGACCGGCCCGCGCCATCGCCGCGTCGCCCGACATCGCCGCGAGCACGCGCGGTTCGAGCTGCGCGGCATCCGCCACGACGAGCTTCCAGCCCGGATCGGGCACGACGGCGGCGCGCACCTGCTTCGGCAGCTGCAGCGCCCCGCCCCCGTCGGACGCCCAGCGCCCCGTCACGACCCCCGCGGGCACGTACACGGGACGGAAGCGCCCGCCGCGCACCCACTCGCCGAGCCACGCCCACCCGTTCGCCGTGTACAGCCGCGCGAGCCTCTTGTAGGCGAGGAGCGGCTGCACGACGGGATGATCGTGCTCGCGCAGCTCCCATTTGCTCGTGCTGCCGACGCGGAGCCCGGCGCGCTGGAGGCTCTTGAGCAACGTGGAGGCCGAGTCGGGGTTGACGTCGGGGTCGTCGAGGGCGGCGCGGATCTCGGCGACGAGCGCCTCCATCCGCGCGGGACGACCTCCCGGCACGCGCTCCCCCAGCAGCTCGACGAGGATGCGGTCGTGGCGTTCGGCGTCCCACGGCAGGCCCGCGTGCTCGAGCTCGACCGCGACGAGCGCGCCGACGCTGTCCGCGGCGGTGAGCAGGGTGAGGCGCCCGGGTGCCGCGCTCTCGGCGATCGCGGCGCGCTGGCGGCGTAGCTCCTCCGCGGGGTCGCCGTCGGGCTCGGGCTCCGCGAGCTCGAAGAGGGCGTCGGATGCCGCGGGGACCGTGTGCGCCGGGTCGTCCCAGCGGTCGCGAGGTGCGCGCGCGAGCCCGGTACCCGCGGCCGCGGCGGCCGTGCGCAGGATGAGGCGGCACATCCGCAGGTCGAGGCACCGCTCGACGCGCACGCCCGCGCGCAGCAGCAGCGGATACCAGCGCTTGGTGTCGGCCCACACCCACCGCGGGTGCTCGCGCTCGCGCTCGGCGGCCCACGCCGGGAACTCGTCGGACGCGAGGTGCACGCGCTCGAGCTCCCCGCCATCGGCGTCGAGGACGGCCGCGTCGACGAGGCCGGGGCCCGGCGAGCTCACGGCGACGTACACGCCTCCATCCTCCCCCGCGCCTCCGACGTCCGTGCCGTCGCCGTCGAGCCCGCGCTCGCTAGCCTGGGCGAGTGCGTCTGCTGCTCCGGATCGTCTTCGCCGTGTACCTCGTGGTCGTCGGCGTCGTCGTGTGGTCGCCGCAGCCGGTCGACGACACCGAGGGGATCCTCGGGGTCGTCGCGCACTGGGTGTCGTCGCTGTTCGACCTCCCGCTCCGGCCCACCTTCGACGTGCTCGAGGTCGCCGCGAACGTCGCGATGTTCGTGCCCTTCGGGGTGCCCGCGCTCACGGCGTACCGGTGGATGCGCGTGTGGTCGGCCTCCCTCGCGGGCCTCGCGACGAGCGCGCTCATCGAGGGTGTGCAGCTGTTCCTGCCGACGCGGTACTCCACCGTGTCGGACCTCGTCGCGAACACCGCGGGCGCGCTCCTCGGGGCGCTCCTCGTGGCGGGCGTCCGCCGCAGCCGGCGACGCCGCCGCGCGGGGGTCAGTGCAGGGGCGAGCCGTCCTTCTTGAGCGGGAGCTTCTCGCCGGCCTCGATCGGGAACGGGAAGCGGTTCTGCTTGGGCGGCAGCGGGCAGTTGAACGCGTAGCTGAAGGCGCACGGCGGCAGCACCGCGCGGTTGAAGTCGAGCGTGATCGTGCCGTCGGCGTTCGGGGCGACGAAGAGGAAGCGCCCGACGCTGTAGGTGCTGTCGCCGTTCGTGGCGTCGCCGAAGACGATCTGCAGCGCACGGCCCGACTTGAAGGCCGCGAGGTCGTAGTCGACGCCGTCGCGCGTGAAGGTGATGCGCCCCGGGAGCACCTCCTCGCGGGTCTTCCCGTCGTCCTTGAGGTGCTCGAAGCCGAGCGTCGTGCCCTCGGGGTTGAGCGACCAGTCGGCCGTGATGACCCACTCCGGGTTGTAGGGGAAGGCGTCGATCGAGCCGAACTCCTGGATCGCCTCCGAGTCCGCGTCGAACACGCGCACCGCGTAGAGCCCGCCCTCCTGCGAGATGACGAAGCCCGTGACCGTGTCGCTGAAGCGGATGTCGGACGGCTTCGGGTCGTCCTTTCCGCGCACCTCGACCGTGCCGTCGACGAGCTCGCCGTCCACGTGGATGCCGTCCTCGGCCGTCGCGGTGAGCAGCACGCCCGATCCGCCGTCCGTGCGCGGGGCCCACGTGCCGGGGACGCCCCACACGGTCTGCGCGCTGTCGATCACCTGCGTCGTCGTCAGGGCGAGGCTGCCCTGGGGCTGCACGACCGCGAGCTCGCGCCGCGAGTGGAAGTACGCGAACTGCTCCTCGGGGGTCTGGGGGACGGTGGGGGCGGCGGTGTCGGTCATGGTCTCCATCCTCGTCGACTCCCGAGGTGCAACCGCGCGGGACACGGGAGTATTTCGTCGCGCGTCACCCGCCGACCGATCCGTCCACATCCGCCTCGCGGATGACGAGGCCCGCTCGCGTCGGTGGATAGGCTCCGGCCATGACCTGGACCGACAACGTCGTGCGCTACGTGCTCGACATCGAGCTGTGCCCGCGATGCAACGCACGGAGCTGGGGCGGCGCCCCGGCGCTGCGCGGGGGCGTGTGCGCGCGCTGCGGCGCCGATCTGCGGGAGGCGGGGCCCGATCTGTGGGCGGCCTCCGAGGCGCTCGCGGCGGCCGCGCGTCGGCGCCAGGCCGTGATCGACGCCCTGCCGACCGCGGCGGCCGCACCCGCGGCTCCGGCCGTCCCGGTCGCCGCAGCGCCCACCGCGTCCGTCCCGGCGACCGCGCCCGCAGGGGCCGCATCCGTCGAGCGCCCGCGCTCGGCCGTGAGCCTCCAGTCGGTGCTCGCCGTCGTGGGCGCGGGGCTCCTCGCCGTCGCGGCGATCGTCTTCACCTTCCTCAACCCCGACCTCACCGACTTCTCGACCCGCACGACGATCATCGCCGTCGTCACGGCCGTGTTCCTCGGCGGGGCGTGGCTGCTGCACAGCCGCCGCCTCCAGTTCTCGGCCGAGGCGGTCGGCGCGCTCGGCATGGTGTTCCTCGCGCTCGACGTGTGGGCGTTCTCGCGCGTCGCACCGGCCGGGACGAGCGCATGGTTCTTCGGCGCCCTGGGCCTCGCCCTGAGCGGCACGGCCATGGTCGCGGTCGGCGCGCGGATGCGGATGCGCACGTGGCTCTGGTCGGGGCTCGTCGGTCTCGCGATCGTGCCCGCCCTCGTCGGCTACGGCTTCGACGAGCTGCGCGTCATCCGCCCCGGCGACCTCGCGGTCACGTGGGGCCACGTGGCCGTCGTGTTCGCCGGATGGGTGCTCATCGAGCTCGCGCGGCCGCTCGCGCGTCGGGTGGGCTCGCCCCTGCGGGCGGATCGCATCGCCCTGACGGTGCTGCAGCTCGCCGCGGTGCTGCTCGCCCTCTTCGTCGCCCTCGGCGTCTGGACGTTCCGCGCCGCGGACCTCCGACTCGAGTCCGCGGCGGTGCTCGCGGCCCTCGCCGCCGCGGCGCTCCTCAGCACGCGCGGGGTCGCCGCGGTGATGTGGACGGTCGTCGGCGGTGTGCTCGCGACGCTCGCGCTCCTCCAGGTCGCACTCGCCCTGCCGATCCTCGAGGACTGGCAGCCGGTCGCGCTCGCCGTCGCGGCGACGCTGCCCGTCGTCGCCGCCTCCCTCCTCCGCCGCACGGGCACCGTGCACCGCACCGCGCTCCTCGTGACGCAGCTGTGCGTCGCGGGGCTCGTGGCGACCCCCACCGTGCTGCTCACGATGGCGCGCGGCGTCACCGCGCTCGTCGAGGCGTGGTCCTCGCGCGAGCCGTGGACGGTCGACGCCGACACGGCGACGGGCTTCCTCGTCACGGTGCTCGCGCTCGTCGTCATCGCGGCGGGCGCCTGGGCCGCCTCGCGCGGCGCCCGCTCCCCCGTCGCCGCGGCGAGTCTCGCCGTGCTCGCGCGCTGGGTCGTCGTCCCGGCCGCTGCGGGGCTGCCACTCGTCGTCCCCGGGCACGTTGCCGTCACGATCGGCGGCTCGCTCGTGATGTCGGTCGCCGCCACGCTCCTGCTCCTCGTCGTGCCGCCGGTGCGCGGCTCGCGCCGGTCGCTGCGCGCCCCCATCGCGACGGTCGCCTACGGCGGGATCGTCGAGGCCGTCGCCTTCTCGTGGCCGCACGCCGAGATCGCCGCCGTCGCGGGTGCCGCGTCGATCGCGGCGCTCGCGCTCGCCGCACGCACGGCGTCGCCCCGCATCCGTCCGCTCCACACGGCCCTCGGGTTCGGATACGCGATCATCGCCGGGGCGGCCGCGCTCAGCCTCACCGGGCTCGGCACCCTCCCCGTGCTGTGCCTGCTCACGAGCGGCGCCGCGCTCGCGGCGATCGCCGCCTCCCTCACCTCGTGGCTCCCGGTCGGCAGCTGGTACGCGGTCCTCGGCGTCACCGCCGTGCCGTTCGCGATCGGCGTCGTCTCGGTGCTCGTCGAGCGCAGCGGGTGGACGGCGCTCTCGACGGGCATCATCCTCCTGCTCGCGGTCACGCTCCTGCTCACGCGCCGGACGGGCACGGGGCTCGCGCTGCGGGCGGCCGCCGCCGCGCTCATCGTGCCGGCCCTCGCCGTCATGGTCGTGTGCCTCACGGCCCAGTTCCTCACCGTGAGCGGATCGCCCTACGCGCTCGTCATCATCGCCGTGCTCGTCGCGTGCGCGCTCCCGACGACGGGTCTCGTCCGCGCCGGGCTCGTGGGCTACGGTCTGCCGCAGCCCACCGCCGACGCCGTGCGTCTCGCCATCGAGGGCTCGTCGCTGCTCACGGGCGCGATCGCGGTCGTGCTCTCGCTCGTGCGCGTCGCGGCGGGGCTCGAGATCGCGTTCGTCGTGCTGCTCGTGCTCGGCATCGGGGCCGCCGCGACAGCCCTCTGGATGCGTCGCCGGTACGGCTGGTGGACGGCGTCCGCCGCGTGGACGGGGGCGCTGTGGTGCGTGTGGGCGCTCGCGGGGGTCACCGTCGTCGAGCCGTACCTCCTGCCGCCGGCGCTCGCCGCCGTCACGGTCGGGTCGATCCTGCTCGCCCGCCGCCGCACGCGCGCGCCGCGCTCCGCCGCCGCCCTCGTCGCGACCGGCCTCGGCATCGCGGTCGTGCCCTCGCTCGCGCTCCTCGCGATCACGGGCAACGGCACCGGCACCTCGTTCGCGTCGGCACCCGAGCTGTGGCGTGCGCTCGCACTCCTCGCGGCGGGCGTCGTGCTCGTGGTGCTCGCGGCGCTCGTCACGCGGCCTGTGGGCGCCGAACCGACCGGGTTCGAGCCGATCCGTCGGGCGCTCCTGCTCGCGGCCGTCGTCGCCGCTGCGGCCGGCACCGTCCAGGGCGTGCGGCTCGGCTGGGAGCTCGACCCGCTGCCCGTGGCGGACATGCACCGGATGGCGCAGGTCGTCGGGTTCGCGGTGCTCGCGGCCGGCATCGCGGCCGCCGCCGCCGCGCTCGCCGTCACGGCAGGCAACCGCTCGCGCTGGGTGTTCGCACCAGCGCTCCTGTTCCTCGCGCTGGGACCGATGACCGCCATCCGCGACGACCCGACCTCGATCTGGACGCTGTGGGGCCTCGAGCTCGCCCTGCTGCTCGTGATGATCGCGACGACGTGGCGCGCCCGCGGGCACGCCGTGCACCTGCCTCCCGTGTGGTTCCAGTGGGCGCTCGCGTGGACGGTCGCGGTGACGGCGTGGAGCCCGCGCGAGATCCTCCGCGTCGAGGGCTTCTCGCTCCCGCTCGGCATCGCGCTCGTGATCGTCGGCGCGATCGCGTTCACCCGCGGCCGCCGGGACGACGAGGTGCGCACGCTCAACACCTGGCCGATCGGCTTCACGGGATCGTGGGCGACCCTCGCGCCCGGCATCGTCGCGACGCTTCTGCCGTCGGTCATGGCGACCTTCACCGACCCGCAGACCTGGCGCGCGATCCTCGTGATCGCGTTCGCCCTCGTCGCGGTGCTCGCGGGTGCGCGCAAGACCCTCGCCGCGCCGTTCATCCTCGGCATCTCGGCGCTCCCGCTCGAGATCCTCGTGGTCTTCCTCGTGCAGCTCGGCGACACGATCAACCCGCTCCTGTGGTGGATCACGCTCGCGACCGCGGGCATCGTGCTGCTCGTGATCGCGGTCGGCTGGGAGCGACGCACCGGCGCGGACGCCTCGCTCGCGGCCCGCATCCGGGACCTGCGGTAGGCGCCTACGCTGGAGGCATGCCCGATCGCCAGCTCCTGATGTTCGGCGCCGACTGGTGCCGCGACTGCCGCCGCACGAAGTCGCAGCTCGACGAGCTCGGCATCGCGTACGACTACGTCGACGTCGAGGCCGACGCCTCGGCAGCCGAGGTGGCGCGCGAGATCTCCGGGCGCACCAACATCCCCGTCGTCGTCTACCCCGACGGCACCCACCACGTGGAGCCGTCGAACGCCGACGTCGAGGCGAAGCTGCGCGAGCTGTCGCTGCTCTAGTTGTGATGTCCGGGCAGGTTGTTGAGCCTGCTGATGGGCGGGGCTCCGATCGCGGA
>RDDZ01000023.1 GCA_003852775.1 Microbacteriaceae bacterium
CTGTTCTGGGCCCATGGTCGGGCTGTGGCCCCTAGCGGATCGCGGCCAGCATCAGGCGCATCTCGATCACGATCAGCACCGTATAGAGCAGGGTGAAGCCGGCGATGGTGAACAGAACTGTCGGCACCGTCAGCGACGAGGCGGCGGCGACCGTGGGCAACACGCCCTCGATGCTCCAGGGCTGGCGGCCGAACTCGGCCACGATCCAGCCGGCCTCGGCGGCGATCCAGGGCAGGGCCGGCGCGTGATCGTGCCGCGGGCCGAAACCATCACAAAGGCCGCCATCAGCGCCATGTTGACGAAGCCGATGCCCACCATGATGCGGAAGGCCCAGAACAGCGTCGGCACATGCGGCACGGTATCCCAGGCCGCCTGGGCGATCTGTTCCTCGGTCGCGCCGCGCGGATCCTCGACATATTTGGTCAGCAGCAGCGCATAGCCCATGTCGTCACCATGCTCTTCGAAGGCCCGCACCGATTCGGGCGGCACCGCATCGCGCGAGGGTGCGGCGCGATAGTCCTGCAGGGCGTCATAGGCGATGATGCCGTTGCGGATGCGGTCCTCGGCCTTGTCCACCAGCTCCAGGATGCCGGGAATTTCCTGCGTCAGCGAGCGGGTGCCGATCAGGCCCATCACCCAGGGAATGTGGATGGCGTAGTGGTTGGTCCGCTCCTCCATGTCGGGGATGCCGACCAGGGTGAAGGAGGCCGGCGCCGGCTGGGTTTCCCACATGCCCTCGATGGCGGCGAGCTTCATCTTCTGGTGTTCCGAGGCCAGGTAGCCGAAGCCCGCCCAGCTGTCGATGCGGTTCAGCCGGTCCTCGGCCGCGGCCAGCCTCGCATCCGCATCGGCGATGGCCCGGCGCTGCGCGCCCAGCCGGGCGGCCATGACCAGTTCGGTCTGGCCCTGCATCAGGTCGATGGTGCGGGCGCGCAGGGTCTCGGTCATCTGGGCGCGGCGGCGCATCCCCAGCCCGGCCGCATGGCCCGCGGCCAGCACCAGCCCGATCCCGGCCGCGACGAGGAAGGCAAAGACCGCCAGCCCCAACAGCGGCTGCATCAGCCCCAGGGCCAGCCCCACCGCCAGCGCCGTGGCCAAGGCCGCAGCCGGGGGCGCCAGCACCCGCAGGTAAAGCACGTCGAGCGCGTCGATATCCACGGTCAGCCGGAACAGCAGCCGCGCAGGCCCGCCAGCACGGCCAGCGTCGCGTCATGCGTCACCAGCCGCTCGCCATAGCGCGCCGCCGTGCGCCCCAGCGCCAGCAGCCGGATACCCGAGGAGGGCATGAACACGTCGAAGGCCAGCGCCGTGGCCGTGGTCAGCCCGGCAATGGCGGTGGCGGTAATGAACCAGCCCGACAGGCCCAAAAGCGCGATGCCCGCCAGCACCGTTACCGCCGCCGGCGCCGCCCCGTCCACAGCCGGCGCCGCCCTTCGGCGGCGAACAGCGCCAGCACCGGCGCCATGTCTCGGACCAGCCGCCTCATGCCGCCGTCTCCATCCCGATGCCGTCCAGCCGGATGATGCGGTCCATCCGCGCCGCCAGTTCCGGGTCATGCGTCGCCACGATCAGCGTGTGTCCCCGGGCCAACGCCAGCAGCCCCTCGGTGATCTCGGCCGCCGTGGCAGCGTCGAGATGTGCGGTCGGCTCATCCGCCAGGATCAGCCCGGCCTGCGGTGTCGCGGCCACCCGCGCCAGCGCCAGCCGCCCCGCCAGTCCGCCGGGCAGGCCGGTGCCCCCCACGCCCACCGGGGCGCTGCCCCGCCCGGCCGCGACCAGGTCCACCCCGGCCAAGTGCAGCGCCTGTGGCAGGCTGTCGGGGGCGTCCAGGCTCCGGCCCAGCGTGACATTCTGCGCCAGCGAGCCGGCGAAGATATGCGGAGCCTGGCCGATCCAGGCCATTCGGGCGCGCAATGCGGCGGCGGCTTACGTGTCGAGCAGCCGGCCGTCGATCTCGATCCGCCCCGAATCGGGCGCGGCTAGGCCGGCGATCAGCGAAAGCAGCGTCGATTTGCCCGAGCCGCTGGGGCCGACCAGCGCCACGCGCTCGCCCGGCGCGACGGTCAGGCTGATCCTGG
>RDDZ01000145.1 GCA_003852775.1 Microbacteriaceae bacterium
GCCCTGTTCATCGAGGTCTGGGGCTGCCTGCCGATGTGCGGCGCCGGCACCTTCGGCCTTGCCACCGTCGCCTTCGAGGAAGGGCTGGTCACCCCGAAAACCCCCGGCCGGCTGGCCATCGAGACCCCGGCCGGCCGCGTCGACGTGGAGTATGCGATGCAAGGCGAGCGCGTCGCCTCGGTGCGGCTGTTCAACGTCCCCAGCTTCCTGCACAGCGCCGATATTGCCGTCGACGTGCCGGGGCTTGGCCCGCTGGTCGTGGACATCGCCTATGGCGGCGATTTCTACGCGGTGATCGAGCCGCAGGAGAGCTGGGCCGGCCTCGACGGCATGAGCGCGGCCGAGATCGTGACGCATAGCCGCGCCCTGCGCGAAGCCCTGGCCGAGATCGGCGAAGCGGTCGTCCATCCCGAGGACGACCGCATCCGCGGCGTCCATCACGCCATCTGGTGCGACGGCCCGGACGGGCCGGATTGCGACGGGCGCGACGCGGTCTTTTACGGCGACAAGGCCATCGACCGCTCGCCCGGCGGCACCGGCACCTCGGCGCGGATGGCGCAGCTTCATGGCAAGGGCCGGCTGGCGGTGGGCGAGAGTTTCCGCAACAAGAGCCTGATCGGCACCGTCTTCGAGGGCCGGGCCGAGCAGGCGGTGACGGTGGGCGCCTATTCCGGCATCCTGCCCAGCATCGGCGGCTGGGCCCGGATCACCGGCCACAACACCATCCTGGTCGACGACGACGACCCGCTGCGCCACGGGTTCCAAATCGCCTGAGCAAGGCTGCAGGAGGAAAACACTCGCTTTGATCGTATGATCATAGTCATTGGCCGTGGGCCGGGCGATTGCGGCGCTCAGGGGAGGGCTGGCCCGGCCTGCGCCTGGATCGCCCGATCCTTCCTGATGGATACGGCCCGCCCATGCGGCTTGCGAGTTGTCGGCGCCCCGCCCCGCCCTGCCCTGACAAACCCTGCCGAACGGCGCGGTCCCCGGCGTCCCGGCATTCCAAGGCCGTCAGGCCGGGGCGTGATGGCGGGCAGCGAAATAGCCGATCGCATGCTGGGTGAAGCGCCGCGCGACAAGTCCCCGATGCGCGCCATCGCGCGAGGCCAGCACGATGCGCAGCGGGCGCAGGTCGTTCGTGATCGGCAAGGTCCTAACCTCGCCCCCGTCATAGGTCATCGACGACGGGGGCCGCATCACCAGCAGCGTAAAGCCGAAACCCGCCGCGACCGCACTGCGCACCGCCTCCAGCGAGGTAGAAACGTAGGAGACCGGCGGGCTGATCCCGCTTTCGGCCAGCAGCTCTTCGAAATAGCTGCGGCTTCCGGGCCCTTCCAGCATGACATAGGGCTCGTCGGCCAGATCGGCGAGGTCGATGGAATCGCGCCCGGCAAGCGGGTGATCGGCGGCAAGAACCACCATCGGCCGTAACGCCGCAAGCTGCACGAAGGCCAGCCCTTGGGGATCGCTGCCCCGATCATAGGTCAGTGCCAGGTCGATCGAACCGTCGCGCAGCGCATCGGCCAGATTGGCCAGCGCCATCTCGCGCTGCCGCACGATCACCCCCGGCACCACCTCGCCGAAACTGCGGATCAGCCCCGCGGCGTAAAAGGGCGACAGCGTTCGGAACACGCCCAGCCGGATCTCTCCGGCGGTCTCGGCCGCCAGTGCCGCCGCCTCGCGCTCGACCTGCCCGGCCTGTTCCTCAAGGCGGTTCACATGCTCAAGGAACAGCCGGCCCTGCAGCGTCAGCGTCAGCCCGCGCGCATGATGCCGCTCGAACAGCACCAGGCGGGTCACGTCCTCGAGCTTTTCCAGCGCCTGCGCCACCGAGGGCTGAGAGATGTTCAGCGCGCGCGCGGCCTGCGCGATGCCGCCATGCTCGGCGACGGCGCGGAAATAGGCGCATTGGCGCAGCGTGAAGCGAACCATATTTTACCTGTCTTAATCATCGGATATTCGAGTTTTCATATTCCTTGCAAAAAGGTCAAGCTGGTTCCCGACCTGCGGCCCGCGCGAACAGGCTGTCCGCTTCCCACGCCAAGACAAG
>RDDZ01000147.1 GCA_003852775.1 Microbacteriaceae bacterium
GGAACCGCTTGCAACATTGCGAGCGCAACGAATCGGCTTCGTGAACACCGGATGGGTCCTGCGATCACGATCCCGTGGGGAGATCCCCGCGCCTGAGCGTTCGACGACGAAGCCGTGCACAGGAAAGGTGAAGCTATGAAGGCAGGAGCCGCGTCGCGCGGTATCGCGGTGCTGAGCGCCGTCGCCGCGACGGCGATCGCGTTGTCCGGATGCGCGGGGAGCCCCTCCGGCGAGGAGACCAAGGGCGCCGGAACCCTCACGATGTGGGTCGACGCCGACCGGGCATCGGTGCTCAAGGACATCGCCGCCCAGTTCAAGGAGGACAAGGGCGTCGAGGTCAAGCTCGTCGTCAAGGACTTCGGCGACATCCGCGACGACTTCGTGACCCAGGTGCCGACCGGCAAGGGCCCCGACATCATCGTCGGCGCCCACGACTGGCTCGGCAAGCTCGTGCAGAACGGCGTCGTCGCCCCGCTCGAGCTCGGCGACAAGGCCGGCGACTTCCAGGAGGTCGCCATCAACGCCATGAGCTACGACGGCCAGATCTACGGCCTGCCGTACTCGGTCGAGAACATCGCGCTGCTGCGCAACGTCGCACTCGCGCCCGAGGCGCCCGCGACGTTCGACGACGCGATCGCGACGGGCAAGGCGCTCGTCGAGGCGGGCACGGCGCAGTACCCGTTCCTCGTGGGCCTCGACCCCAACGCGTCCGACCCGTACCACCTGTACCCGCTGCAGGCGTCGTTCGGTGCGCCGGTGTTCGAGACGAAGGCCGACGGCACCTACGACGCGAGCAAGCTCGCGCTCGGCGGCCCCGGCGGCGAGGCGTTCGCCCAGGCGCTCGCGAAGTGGGGTGCGGAGGGCGTGCTCAACACGAACATCTCGGGCGACATCGCCAAGGAGGAGTTCAACGCGGGCAAGTCGCCGTACTTCCTCACGGGCCCGTGGAACGTGCCCGCCGCGAAGGACGCGGGCATCGACTACGCGATCGACCCCATCCCGAGCGCGGGCGGACAGCCGGCGACCCCCTTCGTGGGCGTGCAGGGCTTCTACATCAGCGCGAAGAGCCAGAACCCGCTCGCCGCGAACGAGTTCCTCGTGAACTACCTCGGCACCGAGGCCGTGCAGACGGCGCTCTACGAGGTCGGCGGTCGCGCCCCGGCTCTCCTGACGGCCTTCGAGGCCGCGAAGTCGAACGCGGATGTCGCGGCGTTCGGCGCCGTCGGCGCCGAGGGCGTGCCGATGCCCAACGTGCCCGCGATGGACGCCGTGTGGGCCGACTGGGGCACCACCGAGGTCGCGATCATCAACGGTCAGGGCGATCCCGTGGCACTGTGGCAGCAGATGGTCGCGAACATCCAGGCCAAGATCGCCGGATGATCGCGTGCCGCCGGCCGGTCCTCACGGGCCGGCCGGCGGCATCCGTCACGGAGAACCCATGAAGACACTGCTGTTCAAGATCGTCGTGCTCGGCGTGCTCGATGCGATCGCCGTCGCGTCGATCCTCGTGCTCGCGGCGAAGGGCGACTGGATCGTCACGGGCATCGTGGCCGTCGTGACGGTCGGGCTCAACTACATCTATCTGCGTCCGGGGCTGCTCCCCGCGAAGTACCTCGCGCCGGGACTCGTCTTCCTTGCGGTGTTCCAGATCTTCGTCGTGCTCTACAGCGGCTACATCGCCTTCACCAACTACGGCGACGGCCATAACTCGACCAAGGAGGATGCGATCGCGGCCATCGAGCTGGCCGCTCAGAAGCGCGTCCCCGACTCGCCCGCCTACCAGCTCACCGTGCTCGATCAGGGCGGCGCCTTCAGCTTCCTCGTGACCGACCCGGACGGCGAGGTCTCCCTCGGCGGCGTCGACCGCCCGCTCGAGCGCGTCGACGACTACGGCACGGATGCCACGGGCAAGGCCGATTCGGTGCCCGGCTACACGACGCTCGGCTTCACCGACCTCGTGCAGCATCAGTCGGAGATCGCCGGGATGTCGGTTCCCGTGAGCGATGACCTCTCCGACGGCGTGCTGCGCACGCCCGACGGT
>RDDZ01000129.1 GCA_003852775.1 Microbacteriaceae bacterium
CGTCGATGAGCGCCGCCTCCTCAAGCTCCGCGGGCAACTGCCTAAAGAAGGCGGTGAGGATGAAGATCGTGAACGGGATACCGTTTGCCGAGTAGATAAGGACAAGGCTCAGCGGATTGTCGATGAGGCCGAGGAAGTCCATGAGGTAGAACATCGGCAGGATCGCGAGCATGAACGGGATGAGCAGGCCCGACATGAACAGGCTCTCCAACGCGCTGCGGCCGCGGAACCGCCACCGCGCCAGGGCGTAGGCCGCGGGGATCGACACGGCCGCCGAGAGCACGACGCTCGTGACGGTGATGAGCACCGAGTTGAGCGCATAGGTCGCGAAGTCGGCACGCACCCACGCGTTGACGTAGTTCTCGATTGTCGGGTTGGTAGGGATCGGGAGAGGGTCCTTCGCGATCTCGAAGTGCGTGCGGAACGAGTTCCCCACCATCGTCAGCAACGGCAGGATCGAGATCGCCGCGTAAATCCACAGCATGAGTTGGATGACGACGGCCTCGGTCGTGAGCGTGCGACGGCGACGGCGCGCGGGAGCAGGCACTTGGCGCGACTCCGGAAGGGTCGACGCTTCGATCATCGTGGTCATGTGAGGTTCTCCTCGTAGCGTCCGAGGAGTTTCCGGGCGATCACCGCGCCTCCGAGGATGAACAGGAACAGGATGGTCGCCACTGCCGACGACATACCGAGCGCATTGCTCGCGCCGGAGTGGAACGACTCGCGGAAGAACAGGAGCGACAGCACATCCGTCGATCCGGCTGGCGACCCCGTGGCGCCGCCGAATGCGTACGGGAGGGTAAAAGTCTCCATCGCTCCGATGAACGTGAGGATCGACACAGTGCCGATCACGGGGGTCAGTAGCGGCAGAGTGATGTGCACGAAGCGCTTCCAGCCGCTCGCGCCGTCGATGGATGCTGCCTCATGGATCTCCTGCGACTGGCCGGCGAGCGCCGCCCCGTAGAGGAGCACGGGGAATCCGATCCACTGCCAGACGGAGACGAGGATGAGCACGGGCAGGGCGGTCTTCGGGTCTCCGAGCCATGGGAGGGCCAGAGCATCCAGGCCCAGGCCGCGCAGCGCCGCGTTGATCGGTCCGAACGTCGGCGACAGCAGCAGAGTCCACAGGTAGCCGACGACGAGCGGGCTCACGAGGTACGGGGTCGTGTAGAGCACCTGGAAGACGCGGCGCAGCGGCCCGAACCGCTGCAGCTGCACGGCCAGGAACAGGCCGATCGAGTTCTGCAGGATGAGCGTGCCGACGAGGATCGCGATGTTGTGGGCGAAGGCTCGCGGCAGTTGGGTGGTGTACGGCTCCTGGGTGAAGAGCACCACGAAGTTCTGGAACCAGTTGAAGCCGACCAGGTTCATCCCGCCCTTGAACTCGAACAGGGAGAACCCGAGGGCTGCGGCCATCGGATAGAGCAAGATGACCGCGAAGAGCACGAACGCCGGGAGGATGAAGGCGGCGATGACCACCGGGTGGGGTCGTTTCGCATCGAACGTGCTCTTCGCGGTCACTGTATTGCTCCTGCTTGGTACTGCGGATTACTGGGCGAAGTCGGCCGGGTTGAACCAGGCCTCGATGCCCGACTGGATGGCCTCGGCGGCACCCTGCGCGGTCTGCTCGCCGAGCCAGATCTTCTGCACCTGCTCCCCGTAGACGTCGGTGCCCCACGGTGTTCCGTAGCGGAGGTACGCGGCACCGAGGTAAGTGGAGCCGGTCGCGAGGTAGCGCTCGTACATCTCCGCCACGTGCGGGTTCTCGATCGTGACGCCGTCACGCGGCGGGATCGTGCTCATCGTGTTGGCGTAGAGCTGGAAGAACTCCGGCGAGGCGAGCCAGTTGAGCAGCGTCGCCGCCTCCTCCGGGTGCTCCGAACGTGCCGAGAGCGCCCACCCGCCGTCCGCGTACGCGACGGTCACCGGGTCGTGGCCCCAGCTCTTGTCGACGGGCATGTCGAAAGTGCCGAAGTCGAGGTCGGCGCCGAGGTTCGCGAAGCTCGCGACCTGCCACGTGCCCGACGGGAACATGGCGGCCATGCCGGTCGCGAAGATCGTGACGGCCTCGTCGAGGGTCACGCTCGTGACGTTGTCGACAAGGTAAGGCTGGATGTCCGCCATGAACTGGATCGATGCGACGCTCGCCGGGTCGGTGAGGGTCACGTCTCCCGCGACGAAGGCCGCGGTGAACTCGTTGCCGCCGCGGCGCGCGTTGCCGATGACCTCGCCGGCGAGCGCGATCTGCGCGGCAGCGGCACCGGGGATGACGATGGGCTTAACGCCCGACGCCTTGATCGCCTCGGAGACCTCGAGGAACTCGTCCCAGCTCGTGGGCACGTTGAGACCGAGGTCGGCGAAGATCGCCTTGTTGTAGTACACCTGCGCGGTCTGCACGCCCTGCGGCACCCCGTAGCGGAGGCCGTCGGCGCGGGCCGTGACACCCTGGAGGGCAACCTCGGAGAAGCCCGACCAATCGGTGATGACATCGTCGAGCGGGGCGAGATTGCCGCTTTCGGCGAAGCTTGAGATGACGCCGTACGAGCGGATGGCGGCGACGTCCGGTCCGCCGGAGCCGGCAAGACCCGTGGTCAGCAGCGTCTGGTAGTCCTTGTCGGGCTGGACAAGCACCTCGACGTCGATGGTGGGGTTGGCCTCCTCGAAGACCTCGAGGACACCACCCTCGAGCGCCTCGCGGGCCTCGTTGCTCCACGTCCACATCGTGAGCGTGACGGTTTCCGTTGCGGGTTCGGCGTTGCCCGAGCATCCCGAGAGAACGACGGCCGAGCCCAAGGCGAGCGACAGACCGCCGAGCACCGCGCGACGCAGCGAGCGGGGCTGTGGGGTTGAGTTCACAGTTACTCCTTTGTAATGACCTCCGGGCGGCGCTGGCGCGACGCCACATGTGCGACGGAAGCGAGCCTCCAGCGCTGTGCGCGGGCTGCCTGGGTCGCGAGGTCACGCTAGGTGGCTGTCGCAGAGTCTGCAAGTATGTTGCACTAGACGCAAACCGGGCATGGAGTGTTCCTGCAGGCGCAACAGTGTTGCAGCCTGCGCACGAGTCTCTCTGCGATTCCCAGCACCCCACCGCCGACGCTAAGGAGCACACATGGAAGGGTCTGGCCACCGCACTCTGGCCCGCGGTATCGCCATCCTCGAGACCGTGGCGGAAGCGCCCGACGGCTGCACGATCTCCGAACTCGCTGCGATCACCGGCAACGACAAGAGCACCACCTCGAGGCTCGTGTCCTCGTTGTGCGACTTCGGGTACCTCACCCGCCTGCCCGACCGCCGCGTCGTGCTCACCGGACGCGTGCTGCGCCTTACTCGGGGTTTCCAAGCGCAGTTCGACCTGCAGAAACTCGCCCGCCCCGTGCTCACCGAGTTGCGCGACCGAGTGGGCGAGTCGGTCATCCTGACCATCCGCGAGGGCAACTTCTCTGTCTCGATCGACCAGATCGACCCCGAACAGAACTTCCGCATGGTGCCGCACGTCGGCAATACCGCACCTCTGGATGCCACGGCCGCTGGCCGCGCGATGCTGTTCGCACTTCCCGCTCCCGAACAGGTGCGCATCCTCGCCGCGATCAAAGACGAGCCGGTCGAGCATCCTGAGGTGCGGCTCACGCCTCGCACGCTGCCGATCGAGGCCGACAAGGCGCGGCGTCGGGGCTTCGTGTGGATCCAGCGCTCCGACGACGTCGAGCGCGTGGCGGCCGTCGTGCTCGACACCCTCGGCGCTCCCCTTGCCGCCGTCTCCATCTACGGGCCTCGATACCGGATGCGCGACCGAATCGACGAGCTCGGCCGCGAGTGCAAGCAGGTCGCCGAAGCGGTGGGGATGCTCGCCCGCGGCCAGCGCGCCCGCGACACCCGCTGGTGACCGTCCCCGTCGACGCAACTACAACTAGGGTGTGTTGCTGAAGCTGGTGTCGAGCTCGACGACGTGCCGGCCGCGGTAGCGGTGCTGCTGGGCCAGCACGCGATCCGGGCGGCTGCGCGCCCGTCCGCAACGAGCTGCACCTTGGTGGTCAAACCACCCCGCGACCGGCCTATTCCATGGTCAGGCGGCTCCGGCACGTCACGCCACGGCGCCCCGGTCCGGAAACGCCACGCGGCCGCCTCCACCATCGTCCGGCGATCCACCGGCGGACGGCCGCCCGTCTTCCCCGGCGGGAACAACGGGCCGATCACAGCCCACACCCTGTCAGAGATCACATCACACGCGACACGACAACCAGACTCGCCGCCCCACGCAGCGAGTCCCTTCAGCAACACGACCTAGGCGGATGCGCCGGGCGAGGTCGCGCGGGCGAGCGACTCGAGCAGCTGCGTCACGCGCTCGATGTCGTCCACCGGCCAGGTCTCGACGACGCGCGTGAGCAGGCCCTCGTAGCGGGCGCGGGCCGCCGCGAGGCGCGTCGCGCCCTCTGATGTGACGGTGATGAGCTTGATGCGGCCGTCCGACTCGTCGGCGACACGGCGCACGAGCCCGAGCTCCTCGAGGTCGGTGACGCTGCGGCTCACCTGCCCCTTGTCGGCGGCGAGCTGCTCGGCGAGCCCCGAGACCGTCGTCGAGCCGCGACGCTCGATGAGCGAGAGCACCTTGTAGGTGCCGGGCAGCATCCCCGGGCTCACCGTCGCCGCCGCCTGCGCGTAGACGCGGCGCACCTCGCCGAGGAGCTCGGCGAACGCCCCCTCGAGGCCGCGGATCGCCTCCTGGCGACGGTCGGGGACGGTCATCGCGTCCGGCCCTCCTCGGCGTCGCGCTCGTCGGCGTCCGGGAGCGGGATCGAGCCGGTCGCCGTGATCGACGACATGCCCTCGGGCACCGACACGGTCGCGAGGTCGGCCTCGGAGGCCTGCAGCCGCTCGGTCGTCGTCATCCGGGTGAGGGGCTTGTTCGGCAGGAACACGATCGCGATGAGGCTGATGACCGCGAACGGCACCGCGATGAGGAAGGAGTGCGAGATGCCCGTGGCGTAGATGTCCTCAAACACGAGTCGCAGCTCCTCCGGCATCTCGGCCACCTTCGGGAGGGTACCGGACTGCAGCTGCTCGGCCCACGCGGGGGCGTCGGCGCCGAGGCTCGCGAGCGCGGTGGCGATGTCGTCCTCGCGCTCGGTAACGAGCTCGATGACGCGCGCCGCGAGCGCGGCGCCCATGACCGCGACGCCGACGGTGCCGCCGAGGCTGCGGAAGAAGGTGACGCCCGAACTGGCGACGCCGATGCGCTCGGGTGCGGTCGTGTTCTGCACCACGAGCACGAGGTTCTGCATCGTCATGCCGACGCCCGCACCGAGCGCGGCCATGTAGAGCGAGACGAGCGCGAAGTTCGTGTCGTAGTGGATCGTGGACAGGAAGTACGAGCCGGCGGTGAGCAGGATCGCGCCGACGACGAGGTAGATCTTCCACTTGCCGAAGCGCGTCACGAGCGCGCCGACGCCGATCGACGACACGAGCAGGCCGCCGATCATCGGGATCGTCATGATGCCCGCCTCGGTCGGGGTGGCTCCGCGCGCGAGCTGCATGTACTGGCTGAGGAAGACGGAGGCGCCGAACATCGCGAGGCCGGTCGCGATCGAGGCGATGACCGAGAGCGTGAAGGTGAGGTCGCGGAACAGGTTCAGGGGGATGAGCGGCTCCTTCGAGCGCAGCTCGACGACGATGAACAGCACGGTCGCGACGGCGGCGACCCCGACCATCCACACGGTCGTCCAGCTGGCCCACTCGAACTGCTCGCCCGCGAGCGAGACCCACACGAGCAGCAGGCCGACGGCCACCGAGAGCAGCACGATGCCGAGGTAGTCGATCGTGGTCTTGCCCGGGGCGCGCTTGGGCAGGTGCAGGGTCGTCTGCACGATGACGAGCGCGAGCACCGCGACGGGCACGGCGACGAAGAAGTTCCAGCGCCAGCCCCACACGTCCGCGATGACGCCGCCGAGCAGCGGGCCGCCGATCGTGGCGACGGCCATGACGGCGCCGAAGAGGCCCATGTACTTGCCGCGCTCACGCGGGCTGATGATGTCGGCCATGATGACCTGGCCGAGCGCCGCGAGACCGCCCGCTCCGATGCCCTGCACGGCGCGGAAGCCGATGAGCATCTCGGGGTTGGTCGAGAAGCCGGCGGCCGCCGAGGCGACGATGAAGATGAGGATCGCGAGCTGGTAGAGCACCTTGCGGTTCATCAGGTCGGCGAGCTTGCCCCAGATGGGCGTCGAGATCGCGGTCGTGAGCAGGGTCGCGGTGATGACCCAGGTGAAGGCGGTCTGGTCGCCGTCGAGGTCGTGGATGATCGTCGGCAGCGACGTCGACACGACGGTCGACGCGAGCATCGACACGAACATGCCGAGCAGGAGGCCGGAGAGGGCCTCGAGCACGCGGCGGCGCTGCTTGGGGTCGGACAGGGCCTCGGGCGAGGTGGGGGTGTTGCGGAACATGCGGTCCTTCGGCGGTCGTTGCGAATGCGTCACGCGACGACACTGGCGCGAGATCGTTGACAGAGGTCAACGGTTGAGAGGTGACAACCATACGCCGATGGTTGACGGATGTCAACCATCCGGGAGGCCTCAGCCGATGGCGCTCTCGGTCGCCCGCGCGACGTGCCGCAG
This sequence comes from Microbacteriaceae bacterium, assembly GCA_003852775.1. Lineage (GTDB taxonomy): Bacteria > Actinomycetota > Actinomycetes > Actinomycetales > Microbacteriaceae > Homoserinibacter. Next base: position 6,612 of record RDDZ01000129.1, read on the forward strand.
GATCGCGGACGCCGCCGCGTCGCCGTCGCCCGAACGGATGGCATCGAGGATCGCGCGGTGCTCGTCGACCGCCTCGTCGACGCGACCCGGTCGCGTGGCGGAGCGGGAGCGCGCAAGACGCAAGCGGTCGGCGACCGACGCTCCGACCGTGATGAGGCGCTCGTTGCCCGTCGCCTCGAGCAGCACGCGATGGAAGTCCGCCTCGCCCCTCGATTCGAGCGCCCCGACCGCGCGCTCGAGCCGCGCGATCCGCTCGGGGTCGGCGGCCTCCGCCACGATGCGCGCCGCGTGGGACTCGATCGCCTCGCGCACCTGGCCGAGCTCGCGCACGTCCTCCGCGGTCATGGCCGCGACGAACGCGCCGCGGCCGGGCACGAGTCGGACGAGGCCCTCGGCGGCCAGCGCCTGGATGCCCTCGCGGATGGGCGAGCGGCTGATGCCGTACTGCTCGGCGAGCTTCACCTCGTTGAGACGCTCGCCCTCGCGCAGCTCGCCCGCCAGGATGCGCTGCCGCACGAGGGGCACGAAGTCGTCAGCGAAGCGGCGCTGGACGAAACGAGGGTCGGTCACAAACGCGCAGCCTACTCGGAAGCGCCACCCCGACGGCGACGCTCGCCGACGAGCGACCACGCCGTCGATCCCGCCAGGAACGCAGCCTGCAGCCAGAACACGCCGGCGACCCCGGCGACGACCGCGAGCGCCCCCGCGGCGACGGGGATCGCCGTCTGCGCGACCCGGTTCCCGACGAGCCGGATGGCGAGCGCCTCCGAGCGGACCTCGCGCGGCACCGCGAGCGCCACGAGGCTCATCGTGAGCGGCTGGCCGATGCCGATGCCGATGAGGAAGCCGCCGACCACCATGACCAGCACGAGCGGCACGAGCTTCTGAGTGAGGGCGACGGCGGCCATGGTCGCCGCGCCGCCGATCGTGCTCGCGGCGACGAGGCTCGACCGGGTCCACCTGCGCGACATCGGTCCGAGCAGGAAGCGCGGCACTGCGGACGCGATGCCGCGCAGGGCGAGCAGCCCGCCCACCGCCGCGGGCGCGATGCCCGCGTGCTCGCCGATCACCGGCAGGTAGGCGGAGAGGATGTCGACGGAGGTGAGCAGCGAGACGCTCACGGCCATCGACGCGATCACGCCCGGTCGTCGGAGGATGCCGGCCGGCGAGAGCGCGACCTCGGGCTCGGCCGAGGAGCCGACCATCGCGGTCGCGCGGGAGACGAACACGAGCGCGACGAGCACGCCCACCGCGGCCGCGATCCAGAACGCCTCCGCCACGACGCCGTCGGCGTGGGTGCGGCGCCCGATCACGAGACCCGCGATGAGCGGTCCGATGGCCTGGCCGACCGCCATGCCCGCGGTGAGCCAGCCGAAGCCCGCGTCGTAGCGGGCGGTCGAGGAGGCGCGCGAGATCCAGGCCTGCGCCCCGAGCAGCACGACGAGGTTGCCGAGCCCGAGCACCGCCGAGGCGACGCCGAGCCACACGAGGTCCGGCGAGACGGCGGCGAGGACGCCGGCCGCGACGAGCAGCAGCCCGCGAGTTGCGCAGCCGCGCCGATGCAGAGCGCAGCCGTCATCGGCACCGCGCGGTGGACGCGACCCATCGAGAACGCCGTGACGCGCAGCTGCGCCTCGTCGTCGGTGTGCACGAGCACGATGCGCGGCACGATCGGGGACTCCTCGGCCGTCGCCCGCGCGGAGCTCGCGACACCGACCCGCACGGCGGCCGCGCCGCGCACGGCCTCGACGCGCTCGAGGAGAGCCGAGTCGGCGTTGAGCTGCTCGGGCGTGCGCGCGTCGTCGGGGGCGAGCCCGACCGCGACGGCCGCGACGAAGACGTACGGGTGCGTCGCGTCGACGACCGACAGCTCGACGGGGATGCCGTCGACCACGAGCGTGTCGCGCGCCGCGCCCGTCGGCAGGAGCGCGCCGAGCACGCCCCCGCCCGGCTCGAGATAGCGGGTGACGACCGGCGAGCCCGTGCCGGGCACGCCGGCGACCGCGAGGTCACCCGTCGTGGCGGCGCGGCCTCCGTCGATCCGCAGCTCGACCTCGACGTCGACGCCGGTGTTCGCGTTGTGCAGCACGAGTCGGCGCTGCGGTCCGCCCGCGGGGACGAGTCCCTCGTCGACCGCGAAGGCGCCGACCGCCGACGTCAGGTTGCCGCAGTTGCCCGACCACTCGACGACAGCGCGGTCGATGCCGACCTGCCCGAACCAGTAGCGCACGGAGTCCTCGTCGACGGGCTCCACGACGACGACCTTGCTCGTGGACGAGAAGGTGCCGCCCAGGCCGTCGATCTGCATCGGGTCGAGGCTCCCCATGAGCCGCAGGATGAGGTCGTCGCGCTCGGCGCCGGCGGGCGGCAGGTCGCGCGCGTGCAGGAAGAGGCCCTTGCTCGTGCCGCCGCGCATGAGCACGGCCTGCACCGACCGGATCGTCTCGCCCATGCCCGCGCTCACGCGACCCGCACCGCGCGGCCCTCGAGCCCCGGCACGGCCGGGAAGCGCTCGAGCACGGCGGAATCATGACCGGCGACGATGACGCCCCCTGGGCGAGCTCGTGCATGCGATCGAAGGTGCGGTGCACGTCGACGAGGTCGGTGTGCACCGCGAACGCCCGGTCCTGCTCGACGTTCTCGAAGTAGTGCGAGGCGTCGGCGGCGAGCACGACCGGCCCGTTCGCCGTCTCGACGCGCGTCACCTGCGTGCCCGGCGTGTGCCCGCCCGTGTGGTGCACCGTGATGCCGGGCGCGAGCTCCGTGTCGCCGTCGAGCAGCCGCATCCGTCCCTCCCGCTCGAGCGCGGCGAGACGGTCGATGTCGTCGCGTTCCGCGTGGTGGCCGAGCTCGCCGCGCTCGGCGTAGGGACCCGTCCAGAAGTCGAACTCCGCGCGCTGGGCCACGAAGGTCGCCGAGGTGAACGGCTCGACGTCGCCAACGTGGTCGTTGTGGAAGTGCGAGAGGATCACGAGCGGCACCGACGCGGGGTCCGCGCCGAGGCGCGCGAGCGCCTCGCTCGGCGCCTCGACGAGGGTGCGCGGGCGGCCCTTGTTGCTCTCCGCCGTGAAGCCGACGTCGAGTACGACGTCCTGATCCGGCGAGCGCAGCAGCCACGTGAAAAAGTGCAGCACCATCTGCTCGTCGGGCGGCACCGCGGCCGCGCCCATGAAGTACCGGCCGCGCGTGCCGGTGACGTTCGTTGCGAAGCTGATGCCGTAGACCTCGTGGACGGCGACCGGCATGACTACTCCCCCCTCGATGATCCGCACGACGGACGTGTGGTAGTTCGCGCCGTAGCCCGCGGCCGCCGTGCGCTCGAGCAGCTGGTGCGCGAGCGTCGCCGCCGGCAGGGTCGTGTCAAGGTCGGATGCCGCCTCGAGCGCGTACGACAGGTCCTTCATCATGTAGGTCGTCGGAAAGATCCCCTCGCCGTGCACGTCGGGCAGCAGCGCCTTGCGCCCGTGGTTCTCGAGCACGAAGCTCGCGGCCGAGCCGTTGCCGAGCGCCTGCCACGCGAGCTCCGGGTCGATGAGCCCGCTGCGGCGCACGAGCGTGATCGCCTCGGCGAGCGCGACGACCGTCTCGAAGACGACCATGTTGTTGAGGATCTTCATGAGCGCGCCCGCGCCGTTCGGACCGCAGTGCAGGACGTCGGTGGCCATGGTCCGCAGCAGCGGCTCGACGGCCGCGAAGTGCTCCGGGGGAGCCTCCCGCCGTGATGCTGAGCGTGCCGCCGACCGCGGCCTGCCGGGTGCGGGCGACGGGGGCGTCGACGAAGCCGAGCCCGAGCTCGGCCGCCGCCTCCCCGGCCCGCGTGGCGAGGGCGACGGGGCTCGTCGACAGGTCGACGACGATCGTGCCGGGGCGGGCCGCCGCGAAGACGCCGTTGTCGCCGAACAGCACCTTCTCGACCTGCGGCGCGCCCGGGAGCGACCTGAAGACGACGTCGCTCGCGGCGGCGAGCTCGGAGACGTTCGATGCCTGCGGGCCGCCCATGACGCCCAGCCCGATGAAGCCGAGCCGCGTCGCGGCCGGGGCGCTCACGCTGCCGCCTCCGTCTAGAGCTCGGCCGCGCGGCGGGCGGCGTTGGTGCCCGCGATACCGCCGAAGACGGCGCCGCGCATGAGCCCGGCCCCGGCACCGTAGTTGTGGTAGAAGAATCCGCCCGAGATCTCGCCCGTCGCGTAGAGGCCCGGCATGGGGGTCTCCTCGTTCGAGATGACGCGCGCGTCGGCGTCGATCTTGATGCCGCCGTAGGTGAAGGTGACACCGCACGTGACGGGGTAGCAGACGAAGGGGCCCTGGCCGATCGTGAGCGACCAGTTCGACTTCGCCGGCTGGCCTGCCGGCTCGGCGCGGACGCCGTCGAGCGTGAACGGGTCGTTGCGGTCGGCGGCGTCGGCCGGCACGGCGGCGCTGAAGTCGGCGACCGTCTTGACGAACGTGCGCACGTCGACGCCGAGCTTGTCGGCGAGCTCCTCGAGGGTGTCGGCGACGACGGGGGTGCCCGTCGAGTAGCGCGGCTCGAGCAGGTGGAGCGTCTTCTGGTCGAAGATCTGGAACGCGACGGCGCCCGGCTGCGCGAGCACGGCGCGGCCGGTCTTCGCGTAGGTCAGGAAGACGTTGTTCTCGCCCTCGTCGACGAAGCGCCTGCCGTCACGGTTGACGAGCAGGGCGTACAGGTACGAGTAGCGGCTCGTCTTGTCCTTGAGCACTGTCGCTGTGCAGCACCGGCTTGATGGCCTCGAGGCCGTCGTGCGTCGTGCGGAAGATGCCGCCCGTGAAGCGGCTGTTGCCGCCGCGCAGCTCCCTGCTCGCGGCCTCCAGCACGAGCACCGACGCCCCTGCCTCCTGTGCGGCGGGCCGCGGTCGAGGTGTCGACCATGACGTTCTTGACGTAGGTGTAGTCCGCGAGGGCGTCCTCGCCGCGCTCGCGACCGTAGCCCGACTGCTTGATGCCGCCGAAGGGCGCCTGCGCCGCGCTCGTGCGGTAGGTGTTGACCCGGATGACGCCGGCGTCGAGGGCGGCCGTCATCCGGAACGACCGCGAGACGTCGCTCGTCCAGACACCGGCGGCGAGGCCGAACTCGGTGCCGTTCGCGATGCGCACGGCGTCCTCCTCGGTGTCGAACGGGATGACGGCGAGCACGGGCCCGAACACCTCCTCGTGGGCGATCGCGCTGTCGGGGTCGACGTCGGCGAGCACGGTCGGCTGCACGAAGAGCCCGTCGCCGAGGTCATCGCCGGATGCGGCCCCGCCGCCCGCGGTCACGCGCTCGCCGCTCTCCTGGGCCGCCGCCATCATCCCGAGGATGCGGTCGTACTGCGGCTGGTTGGCGACCGGACCCATCTCGGTGCCGGTGCTCTTCGGGTCGCCGAGCCGCACGCGCCCGGCGCGTGCGCTCACCTCCGAGAGCACGCGGTCGTACACGCTGCGCTGCACGAGCAGGCGCGAGCCGGCCACGCAGGTCTGGCCAGCCGCGCCGAAGATGCCCGCGACGGCGCCGACGATCGCGCGGTTGAGGTCCGCGTCCTCGAAGACGATGTTGGGGCTCTTGCCGCCGAGCTCGAGGCTCACGGGCACGAGGCGGTCGGCCGCGTTCGCGGCGATGCGCTTGCCGGTCGGTCCGCCGCCGGTGGAGCTGATCTTCGCGACGTCGGGGTGGCGCGTGAGGCAACTCGAGCAAGACGCCACCAAGCTCATCGCGATCGCCGCGACCGACCCCGGCGTGGATCTCGCGGTGATTCGCCACAATCAAGGTGCCCGCCGCGCCACCGTGCGCGCGCTGAGTCTTGCTTCCGGTCGCATGGCCCCGCGGCGTCTTCGTGATGGCGGCGAGCCTGCGATCCCCGGTGATTGAACCCGACGTTGTCGTGCGGACTGGTTAGCGTCGTCTCGCGGAACTCATCAGGATATGCGCGGTCGCTCCGATCGCCAGGAAGCCACCCGCGGTCACCCACGCGGCCAGGCTGTCGTCCGGTGCGAGCGCGAAGCCCCAAATCTCGGCGCCAGGGATCAGTCCTGGGCTGACAATGGCGGGAAGCAATAGAGCGGCAGCGGGCACAATCCCCGCGAGACGCCGGTCGAAGAACGCTGATGCGATCAGCCCGATGCCCCACATGCCGAGCGTCGCCTTGACGGGAGCCAGGGCGCCAAGCGTGCCGGTATCGCCGATGAGGACGGATGCAAGCATTGTCGAAGCGACGACCAGGAGCGCGGTGATGAGCCATAGCACCGCTTGCTCGAGTCGCATGGATCGCGCTGCCTGCCTCTCGAACTCGTGGAAGGCGCTGCTCACCGTATAGAGGAGAATCGCGACGACGACGAACTGCGCCGGCACTGCCAGAGGCACTGCACTCAGGTATCCGTCGTGTGTGATCTTAAGAGCCGGCGCCGCCCATAGTGGAAGCGTGAGTTCGATGAGGACGACCACGGCCAGGATCTGGGGCAGTCGCCGGCTGAGGAGCAGTTGCCAGTTCACGGCTGGAAGTCGCTCGCGTCCCACTCGCATGACCGGATGTTCGCCGTGTGGGCTTGAACCCAAGCTCGCGCGGAAGCGTTGTCAAGTGAATACAGGCGATCGAGGGCGTCCACGACGCGCGGGTCGTTGCTCCAGGCGCCCACTCCAAGCGCGGTATCTCCGGTAAGCCATGCCTGCATGACGACGACACCGCCCAGCCCGAAGTCGCCAGCCGGCCCGTCTTGGCCGGCCTGGGTGCAGTTCATGACGTCGACGAGCGCACCTTCGACAGAGAACCTAGCGATCTCTGTCGACTGGGGATTCAGATAAAGGCGCGCGAATCCTTGTGGTGCCCCTTGGTGGTCTGAGTCGAGTTGCTGCTCAAGCTTGTCGAACGCGAGGTCGCTTTCGGAGAAGAGATCGGCGATTCTGCTCCAGGTGTCGGTGAGTTCATCGGCCACCGGGGCGTAGTGCTCGCGAACGCGAATGGTGAGGCCCGTATCCGCATCATTCAGGGTGATGAACGCAAGTTCTGCAGGAGCAGGCTCGCGGCTAGTCCGGCCTTGTTGCCCGATCATCACGCCTAGGCCCGAGACGATCACGGCTCCGGCAACGATCATCGTCAGGATGGCCGGTGACCTGTAAGCACGGCGGCGTATGAAGCTGGCGGCCGCGAACACGACAGCCGCACCGACCGAGACGAGAGCGGCGCCGCCGAAGAACATCGCGTTGGGAAGGCTCGCGTCGATCGCCACGTACTTGCGGAAGATGTTGATCCACGTGGCCACGTCGCCCGCGCGCCCAGCGAGAGTCGCGCCGTAGAGGGCAAGCGGGAGCACCGTCGCGACTGGTATCGCTGACCAATGCTGAATCGTCTCCGCGAGCGCGAAACCGATCGTCGTGAAGCTGAGAACCAGCGCAAGGGAATGCAGAAGCAAGATCGGCTCCGGGACTCCGTACAGCCCAATGAGCATCGACCTGAGCACGAGGACGAGCGCGATGCAGATCCAGGCCGCGACAACCCACGCGATCCCGCCCAGATAGCGCGGAAGAACGCTCAGCGGCGCCGGGATCGCGGAGGTCCGTCGTGCGTACTCAACGCGGCGCCGCTCATCCCGTAGTCCTTCCCATGCCCCCGCGCCCGCGAGGAACGGAGTGAGGAAGTAGGCAACGTCGAGCATCGACGACTCGATCGAAACCCACGCAGCGATCCTGGGGAAGCTGTTCAGCCAGCCGATTGTCGCGCCCGCCAGAGCGAAGATCGGTGCCCAGTAGCGGAACCCCGAGTGCCTCAGCTCAATGAGGAATGGGCGCTTCATGCACTGGCCTGTCGGGTCTGATTGGCTCGCTGGACGAGCGCAGTGTAGGCGCGTTCCAAGGGCGTATCGCCAGGCATCTTCGGGTCCTCTTCCGCGAGCATCTCGGGAACACTGCCGGCGAACACCGCTCGTCCGCCCTCCATGACGAGCACATGATCGGCGATGGCCTTCACGTCCTCGATCAGGTGGGAGCTGATGACGACACAGCGGTCGGCGGCGAGCCCTCGCAGCGTGTCGCGGAATCGGATGCGCTGCTCGGGATCCAGTCCCGCGGTCGGCTCGTCCAAGGCGAGCAGACGAGGTCGGTGGACGACGGCGCTGGCGATCCCCGCACGCCGCAGCATTCCTCCAGAGAGACGTCCAAGTTTGGTGCGCCGGTGGGCGGTGAGGTCGACGAGTGCCAGCGCGTCCGCGATGAACTCGGGCCGCGCCGTCGTGGGCACTCGTTTGAGCCAGGCCGCGTACTCGAGGAACTCCTGCACGGTGAAGCCGGGGATGTAGCCGAACTGCTGGGGCAGGAATCCGACCTGGCGCATTAGCTGGAGGCGGTCTCGCTCGGTGGCAGGGAGGTTCACGCCGAGCACGCTGAGTTGCCCGGCGTGAACCCTCTGCATGGTCACGATCGCGTTGAGGAGCGTCGTCTTTCCTGCGCCGTTGCGTCCTACGAGAGCGTTGACCCCGTTGTCGAAGCGCAACGTCACGTCGTCGACGGCGGCAGTCGCTGCCCGCCGGTAGCGGATGGTCAACCCATGCGCGACTGCCCCTGATGCGTGCTCCGATGGCGATCGGCCCATATGCACTTCCTTCCTCGGACGGTCAGCACGTCGCCTTGAGCGTGCCGCTGTTCCCGCTGTTGACCTCGAAGTTGATGCCGGCCTCGGAGAAGTAGACGTGGTCATTGCCATCGTCGCAGCCGTTCGCGCCGACGTAGTAGTCCTTCTTGTTGCCGGAGTCGCTGCCGCTGGCGATGATCGGGTGCCACCACCCCTCGCTGCGGTGCACTTCCAGCAGCAGGGTCCGCGTCGCGGTGTTGCTGCAGCTGGCGGAGCCCCATCCGTGGATGTAGCTGCCGCTCTTGTAGGGCGTGCCGGAGATGACGGTGCAGTTCCCGTCGGTGGCACTGCCGTCGGCGAAGGCGGCGTAACCGCCGACACCGACCAGCGCGGTCGACAGAACCGCAGCTCCGGCGGCCGCGAGGATCTTCTTCATACGCATGATGCGACTCCCACACTCATTTGCCATCTCGAGTTCGCCAACTTCGCCGAACTCGCCCGGGCCGGGATCGACCCGTCTACAGAACTGGTTTGGCAGCGGCCCGTTTCCTTACACAATCGGCCCCGGCGAGGGTGCAGTCTCAGCTCACGCAGGTGAGCTGAGTGATGCCCGCGGGGGCGTAGGCGATCGAGTCGCCGTGGCTCACGCTGGCGAGGACACTGCCGCTGGAGTTCTTCGCCTGCACGTATCCACTGCCATGCGCGTTGGCAAGGGAACGCACTGCGCTTAGCACGGAGGTGGAAACGGTAGTGTCGCAGGCGGACAGGCTAAGCTTGCTGCCAGAGAGTGCATACCCCGAGTAGGCGCAGTGATAGCCGGTGGCGCAGGAGCCGACGGACAGTGGACTGAGCTGGCTCGGATCATCGAGCGTGAGGATCATGGCGCGGTCGTGCCAGGCGATCTCGTTCGGCGCGGTCTGCGTTCCGCCGGGGAACTCTGCGAGGACCGCGTCGATGCGGGCCTGCAGAGCACTCTCGCCGGGGGTCTCGGTCGCGCTGGCGGCGATCGGCGTGCTCAACATCAGGGCGAGCCATGTCACGCAGCCACCTCGGCGATAGACAAGCCCTCCCAATAGGTGAGGTGGATTGCAGGGGCGTCCTGCGCCGGCAATCGCGTCATCGCTAGGCGAAGCTCGACATCCTCGAGGTCCCCATCCCAAGTTGCCACCTCCTGCAACTCCTCCATCACCTGCTGTCGCATCCAGGCTTGCTGCGTCGCACGACGTTGATGCTCATTGCCGATGAGATTCCTTGCTGTCCGCAGTAGCCAGCGGATCGTGATCGTGGTGCCAGACAGATGCTTCTCCAGCGCCCGAGCGAACGCCTCAGCCGTCAGGTCTTCGGCCAGCTCTCGGTTGTCGACTCGCTGGCAGATGTACCGTTCGATCGTCCGATAGCTGCGTTCGTAGAGGCTCGTGAAGAGCTGAATGTCTGGCTCCACGTGCCTCCCCTCTCACGCTGGGACAACACCGTCCCGCATATACAGTTTGGCGAGAGCCCGAATCCTTACACGCGGATTGGATTCTTGCTCCGCCTCCCTCAGCGGGTTGTCGGCGACCGTCCGATCAACCTCCGACGGGTGAGCCCTACGATCGCACCGTGGACGACACTGCGGATCTGAGCGACGAGGTCGCCCGCTCGCTCGCCCGCAAGGCGTTCGCGTACCACATGATGAGCATCGAGCTCGGGCCGATGTCCGGGGCCAGCATCCGCGACACGCTGCTCATGGTGTGGCAGGACGCGGGCAGTCCGCCCGGCGCCTTCACGCGCGCTGCGCGGGTCGCAGCGATCCTGGTCGACCGCATGGCCGAGTCGGACGAGGACGAGGACGATCCGCTGCGCGGGCTCGGCGTCTCCCGTGAGCAGCAGATCGCCATCGCCCAGCAGGGGGCAGCCTTCCTCACGACGCTCGCGCGCGAACTCGAGGGATAGCCGCACCGGGAGCCGGTGCGCGGCGCCAGCTCAGGTCATCTCGAGCGTCAGTCCTCGAAATGGAAGGGCCCCGGGCATGACCTGATCGGATTGTCCGGCGCCGTGCGAACGTCGAGACGCTCGTCGACCAGCGTCGTCCCGTCGCTCATGGTCACCACCACACGAGCGATCGTCGGTGGATTGATCGAGTCTCCGCTTCGGTAGGGCTGCTCCTGCGGGATCCCGAGTCGACCGTCACCGTCGATCGCGACCTCTGCCGGCGTACAGCCGTCATCGAGGCATGCCGACAAGATCGCGCCATCCGGCAGCGACCCCACGATCTTCACCGCGATCGGATCGGTGTTGATGTAGCCGACGGTCGTGCATGCGCAGCCGGAGAGCACCACCGGCAGGGCTGGCAGCAACGCGACCGCGACCCCGAGACGGAGTAGTCGCGGTGCCTTCATGGTCAAGATGCTAAGCCGCGGGGGTTTCGGGCCGTCGCTGTGGCGAGTGGCCTGCGACATCTCCGAGGTCGTATTAGGTCCCGTAGATGCTCTCGGGGGTCTGCGGGCAGTTCGCGAAGACTCTCTTCATGTCGGCCTCTGCAATGGCGATGTCCTCGAACGGCGACCATCCCGCGTTCGTCTGGATGAACACGGCCACGCTGGGCGGGTCGGGCTCGACGCTGTATCCCTCCCTCTCAAGACAGCTCACGAGCTCACCTGTCCGGTACTCGTAGAGCCTGGTCAACGCATCGGTCGACAGCGGGGTCATGTACTTGAGTTGGGTGGGGTACTTCAGCTCGCACGTATAGATCGCCAGATTCAAGGACTGGCGGAGAGTGGGGTCTTCGATCGGCGGGTAGCGGATCCCTTGTCCGTCGGCCGTTTCCGTGGCATCGAATCCCGCTTCTTGGAGGCATGCGATCTGCGTCGGTGCCCACTCGTTGAGGGTGATGAGCCGGACGAGCTCCACCTTGGGGGGATCAACGATCCCGAGTTGGCCCGCGAGAGCAGTCGCAGTCTCATCCAGGTAGGCGCGGGTGGCGGAGTCCACTTCCGTTGCGCTCGAGTCGCTCGAGTCCGGGGGGTTTAGGGGGTCACGTTGAGGCGTGCACGCAGTGATGGTGAGCGCAACCGTGCTCACCATCACCGCGACTAGTGCCGTTCGAAGAGCCTTCACGAATGGCAGACCGCGTTCCCGTAGGTGATGTCGCCGCCGATTCCGGTGAGGAACACCCGCCAGTAGTAGACGGTCGAGTAGCTGGTGAGCGACCACCTCGTCTGCGAGGTGCTGCCGTTGTTCCAGTGGTCCAGGACGATGTAGTTGGCCTCGTGGTTGATGCCGCCGGTTGACGTCGACTGCACCTGCACGTGTGGCACCGAGCCGGAACAGACCTTGTTGTAGCCGTCGATCTGCGAAGCAGCCGAGGCCGCGACTGCCGGCACGACGGCCGCCGCCAGACCGACGGCGAGTGCGGCCGCGATCACCCGTGTCTTGCCCATGCGCTTCGTCGACCCTGGCTTGACAGCCGATCGTGGGCTTCGTCTCAGCATGATGTCCTCCTTCATCTTCGACCTTCATCTTCAACTGCCCTTGACTGTTCTGTTTGCCGAGTCGGCGAATCCTTACAAGATCTCGACCTTGTGAGGAGGGCGCCGCAGCTGATTCCGATTGATCCCATGCAGCGATCCGGCGCGGTGCACTGTCTCTAGGGCACCCGCAGCTCACGGATCGGATCACGTCGTGCGGCGACAACGGCGGGGATCAAGGCCGCGACGACGCTCACGGCGATCGCTAGAACCGCGATTGCGGCGGTGAAGGCCAAGCCGGGGAGTGGATCGCCGCTGAACGCCAGCACCATGCTCGCAACGCCCGAACCGAGTGCAGCGCCGAGGGTCGCGAGTACGAGAGTTTGGGTGAGGAGGATGCTCACGATCAGTCCGCGGGTGGCGCCCAGGGCTCGGCGCCGACCGAAGTCCTTGCGGCGCAGCGTGACGAGCCCGGTCAGGATCGCCGCGACGAGTAGCCCACTGACGGCGAGGATCAGCAATACCAAACCACGTCCGAAGGCGCCGAGCTGCCCCTGCACAAGGGCCCGCAGCTGTGCCAGGGCCTCGCTCGTGGTGATCGTGATCTTGGTCGGGTCGTCGACGGCGAGCAAGGACTGTACCGCTGGGGCAACTGCAGCGACGAGGTCTGGCCGCTCGGCCACGACGACGAGCACGGCGACCGGTTCCGGCTCGACCGGTGCCCGTGGCACGAACAGGGCGGGCTCGAGAAACCCGAGCCAGTCTGGAATGTCCATTTGCCCGGCGACGGGGTAGTTCGCGCCGCTCTGGTTGGTGACGGAGCCTGCGTGGTCGACGAGACCGAGCTGCCCGAGCGACAGGGCGGTTCCCCAGGCAGTCGAACCCGGTAGCGCGGACGACTCGGGGATTCCGATCGACGTCAGGTGCGCGCCATAGGCGAAGCGAGCCGCGACCTTCGTTCCGTCCGGGATCAGCGTGTTGGTCACGTCGAAGGCAGGTCCGAACGCGGCGACCCATTCGATGCCGTCCACGGTGCTCAGCCGCGTCACGACCGAACTTGTCAGCCCGGCGGCGGGTTCGGCGCGCACGATGGTCGTCCGGGTTCCGGCGGAGTCGATCGAGCCGAGGACAGCCTGCTCCGCGCCGACGGTGCGGCCGGTGGTCAGCAGGACGGTTGCGCACAGCCCGGCGACCATGATGATGGTCGCGATGGAGGCGATCGGGCTGGACGCCGCGGCAGCTAGCGCCTCGCGGATGACGCCGCCGAGTCGGCGGAGCCCGGCGCTCACAGGGTGATGCTCCGATCGCAGCGTTCGACCAGGACCGGGTCGTGCGTCACGACGATCACCGTCGCACCGCTGTCGGCGTGCTCGTGGAACGCGTCGACGACAACATCCGAGGATGCTGGGTCCAGGTTCCCGGTCGGTTCGTCGGCGAGCAGGATCCGGGGTGTGCCCAGCAGTGCCCGGCACAGCGCGATGCGCTGCGCTTGCCCTCCGGATACCTGGCCAGGCTTCGCCTCGGACCGCAGCTGAACGCCGAACCGTTCGAGAAGTCCCTCGGCGACCGGCACGGCCTCCGAGCGCGACTCGCCCCGATACAGCGCGGTCTCCAGCACGTTGTCGAGCACCGTGCGCGTGGCGTCGAGAGCCGCGTCCTGGAACACGAAGCCGAACTGCCGCGCCCGGAGCCTCGCCCGTGCCCGGTCGGGGAGGGATTGCACCGGCTCGCCGTCGAGCAGTACCTGCCCCGCCGCAGGTGCGAGCATCAGTCCCAGCAGATACAGAAGGGTCGATTTCCCCCGACCGGAGGGGCCGGTGATCGCCACGACCTCCCCGGCGTTGAACGAGGCCGACCACTGGTCCAGCAGCGGTACGGTCGACTCGTAGCCGAACGTGAGATCCCGTGCATCGAGGAGTGCTGGCATGGGGTCAGCCTCCGCTTGCCGGCACGCGCACGCGCAGGCCCGCGCTGACTCCCTCGATGACGGACATGCCTCGGGCGCTCGTCACGACGGTGACTCGGTGCTCGGTGCCGTCCTCCTCGAGCACAACGATCGTGCCGTCGGCGCGGGAGACCAGCGCGGCGCTCGGCACGGTCAGTCCCGTCACCGTCTCGACGGTCACGACTTGTGAGCGAAGCAGCGATTGCTCGGTGACGGAGATCGTGCCGCACTCGGTTCCGCACACCGGTGCGCCGTCGGCGCCGCCGAGGATCACGTCGATCGTCCCGCCCTGTTGCTGTGCAACCCGGTCGACGACGAACCCTTCCCAGGCTTGCCCGTCGGGTCCGGTGACCTCGACCCGCGTCCCATCGGGCATCATCCCGGACTGGGACTCGGTTACCGGCACCCGGAACGTCGGGGCCGGCGGGAGGCCCAAGATGACGGGGTCGCTAGCGCCGAGTGACGCGCCGCGCACCACCTTGTCCGCATCGAGCGAGATCCGCGTCGGCAGCGACGGCACGAATACCACGTCGCCCGCTTGCACCACACCGTCGACATCGACGCCGAGGCTCTCCTGCCACGCCTCGACCGCCGCCTGCGTCAGCCAACCGAAATCGCCCGAGACATCCCCCCTGTAGAAGCCGAGCTGGGTCAGCATCGCCTGGAGTTGTGCGACATCAGCCCCGGCCGTGTTTCTGGAGAGGGTTCGAAACGCGGGTACATCTCCCTGCGCGATCACTACGGGACGCAGGTTGACTGCATAGAGCACCGAGCCCACACTGACCTCCTGGCCGGCCGTGACCGAGACCGAGGTGACGGTGCCGCTCGCAAGGTTCGCAGCAATCGGGATCGGCTTCCACTCGGCCACGGTGTTCAGGTTGATGCTCGATCCGACCTCACCGCGAACGACCTCCGCCGTCGTGAACGGCGTCGAATCCAGTACGTCGGGCGGAGGCGCGAAGATCGTGCTGCCCGCCCAGCCGACAGCTGCGCCCGCGGCCAAGAGAATGACGCCGCCGAGCACGCCACCGACCCACCAGCGGGCGCGAGACTTCGTACGACCTGATGACGAGTTCATGCGCCCCCTCTCGGCCGTACCGATTCTTCCATCGAACACGGTTCCGCCGAACTCCCGCACAGCTTGGAGCTCGAGAAGCGGCCGCGTGAACGGGTGCAGTGGGTACTACCGAAGCGTCGTTGGCTCTCAATAAACAAGAGATAGGCCCTCCTAGGACTGCAGCGCGCCGGCGTCGGACGTGCGGGTGCCACAGGCACCACCCCGACCGCGTGCGTCGCGATGATGCCTGCCGCTTGGAGTCGCGAATCGCGCGACGCCTTCATCGACTCCAGGTGATGCTCCCCGTCAGGTGCAGTAGGGGGTCGGGCCGCTGCTGAAGGAGTAGATGGTGGCCGCGGTCCAGTTGGCGTCGGTGTAGTTCGAAACGCTGTAGTGGACAGCGGTGTCGGACCAGCTCCAGACCTGCGAGCCAATCCAGTGCGTCAGATCCGCGCCGGTCGCGGAAGACGTCAGCGAGACCGCAGACGCTCCACCCGGGCAGTGCTTGTGCCCGCTTCCGCTCGCCATGGCGAAGGCCGGCGCGGCCAGGCCGAGCCCGATTGCCACTCCCAGCGAGGCTCCGATCAGGAGCCGCTTCCTCTTTCTCATGGTTCCACCCTTCCTTTCGTGATTCAGCGGATGGGCCGACAGCGCCTACTCGTAAAGATCCGTCGGGTACTGCGGGCAGGCGGCGTTGATTTCTTGCCATTGATCGTTGGACTTGACCTGATTCTGAACATCGCCGTAGATGTTCCACGCGTCCGGGCTTCCGTGCTTTTCGAGGAACACCTCGAGGCTCGGTGGTTCCGGCACCGCGATGCCGAAGGATTCAAGGCATGGCGTGAGGACCGTCTTCGAGTAGTCGTAGATGCGACGCAGCTGCTCGCCGTTGAGCGGTCCCTGGAACTTCGGGTCGATCGGGTATCGGATCTTGCACGTGTAGAGCGCGACCGCGTAAGCCTCGCCTTGCTCAGCAGTATCGAAGAAGACGGACCCATCAGGTTGGGCCACGGCATCGAACCCTTCGCCGTTCAGGCATTCAGCGATAGTCGTCGCCCACTCGGGTGGCGCGACCGTGCGGACTAGGTCCGTTTCGGGACGCACCGCCCCGGGGTATCGAGCAGAGACTTGAGCCCACGCAGCGTCCGCCACCTCGCTGAGAGAAGAGTCCGAAGTTGAAGGCGCGGGCGGCTCGCTTCCCGGTGCGCTGCACGCCGTCAGGAGGAATGCGGCTGCCACCATCGCGTATGCCGCTGCCTGGCCCCGGCGCAAGGCCGAGAGCCCGCCGGGGCGAAGCTGAACACCTTGACTCGCCATGATGTACCTTCCGCAGTCGCGTGATGTCTTCGCCATCAGATGTTCTCCGGAAACTCCGGCCCCTCCCGGGTGACGTACCCCGCGTTGGTCTAGGACGGGCGCGCCCGGCATCCCTTCACAGTCGATCGGGGCTTCGTCTCAGCACGATGTCCTCCTGCATCGGAATACCCTCGAGTGTTCTGTTTGCTGAGTCGGCGAATCCTTACAAACTTCGGTCTGTCGAGCGGCGACGCGCAGCGCGCCCGAAATCTGAATGTAAGGATTCGGCGGCTCGGCAAACTCTTATACGAGAAGCAGACTGTGCCTACAGCCAGGGGGAGGGTTAGTGGAGCCGGATCCCGAGGCTTTCACCAAGCTCTACCTCAGCAACTACCGGACGCTGGTCCGCTACACCTACCTACGTGTCAACGACCGAGCCTTGGCGGAGGACCTTGCCGAAGATGCGTTCCTGCTCGCCTGGGAGAAAGCACCGAGCCTGGAAGCGGTCACCCCCCGCTGGCTGTTCGCCACCGTGAGGAATCTGATCGGCAACGAATACCAACGACGCGATCGAGAGCGCATCAGAGTACAGCAAGCGGGAATGGAGGAAGCCGCGAGCGTGGAGGCGTGGGGATTGCACATCGAGCACATCGGACTCCGCCTGGCGATGGCCGAGCTGCGCCCGGATGACTCGCTCCTGCTCCAGCTGACCTACTGGCACGGGTTGTCCGCTGCCGAGACCGCTGAGTTCCTGGACTGCACGGTCGCCGCGGTGTGGGTTCGGCTGACTCGGGCTCGCGCGGCGTTGCGCACGCTCCTGGACGATGCCAACGTCATGCCTTCGCGTCGACGAGATCGAGGCGGTAAGGCTCATGGATGACCTGACCCGGCTGCTGCGCGAGAACAATCCCTTCCGGGACGCGCCGTTGCCCGAACGCGCGACGCGACGGCTTGACGACATCATCTCGGGCCGACGGGAGACTCGCCACGATGTCGCCCTCCCACCGCTTCGAAGCCAACGGACGCCCGCGCTGCTGGCGGGGGCGGCCTTCGTCGTGACGCTGGTGGTCGTCGCGCTGGTCCTGGTGTCCGTGCGCCCGCAGGTTGCGATGGCTGTGACTCCGAACCTGCTCGAGCTCCGCCCGACCGTGACCACCATCGACACCTTGCGCGAGGATCTCGTGACGTCACCCCTGAACCCGCGGCCGACCGCGACTAGCCGTGGCGCCCAGTGGGAAGGCTGGTTCCTTCAGCTCGACGCCGACCGACCGGCGGCGACCTTCATCCAGCCGCAGCGCGTCCAGATCGCCTGGGGCGAGGATTTCTCGGGCAGCAGCCGCATCGTCGCCGGGACGCCGATGACCGCCGATGGCTCCGTGATCGAGCCGGTCCCCGCGGGTGCGGCCGCGCCGGGCACCACGCTCTACGAGGAGACCTGGGGACCTGGCGAGTACCCGGTGCCCTTCCCGGAGGCTCCGCCCGAGGACGCTGCTGGGATGCGCGGCTACCTCGAGGCCTTCCTCGCCTCGCTCGGCGTCACCGAGGCGGGGTCACGCTCCGCCGGCGAGTATCTGTATGCCCTCAGCTCGCTGATGCAGTTCTGGACTCTCGGCGACGCGGCCCAGCGCACCGCTATCGAAGTGATCGTCTCCGCTCCTGGCTTCCAGGTGGCGGGTGAAACGACCGATCGGGCCGGCCGTGCCGGGGTCGTCCTGGACATCGCGCCGACCGAGCTCGAGCCCGGCTATCGGACGCAGCTCGTCGTCGACATCCGATCCTGGCGACTGCTGGCCGTCGAGCGAATCAGTATCGCCGGCGACCCAGACTTCCACATTGCCCCTGATTCGGTAACCGACTACACCCTCTGGAGATAGCAATGCGCAACATCACGACCGGTCGCGGCCGTATGGCTGCCCTCGCCGTCATCGGGGCCATCGCCCTGATCCTCGGCACGCCGCTCGCCGCATCAGCGGCGGACAAGGACTCCGACGCGCTCCAGGCGCGCATCGACGCTGTGCTCGCCGAGTACCCCGGCGGCGTGCAGATCGCCGCCAACGAGATCGCCTGGGACGAAGGTGCCGTGGTGCTCACGCTCGATGCTCCCGGCTCCGCGTTCGGCGTGCTGGACGTCGGCTCGTGCACGGCTGGCCACTACTGCGCCTACAACGGCTACAGCCTCAGCGGAAGCAAGCTGAGCTTCAGCTCGTGCGCCACCCCGCAGCCCACCGGCATCATCGGCACGGTGCGGTCGGTCGCCAACGCACGCACTAGCGGCTCCGTCTACGCCCTCAACTCGGGCGGCGGCATCCTGGCGACCATCGGCGCGAACGACTCCCTGCCTATTGCGCCCGGCGGCATCACTGACCTCTCCTGCTGAGGTCGGCAGACCGCCGCCGATATCGGCGGTCGGCGTGAGCGCGGTGGAGCGCGGCACGAGGAAGCGGCGTGTCGTGTAAGGAATGGGCGTCCCAACAAACCGTCTAGGTAAGCGGAGATACCGCGGCCGCCCCCTGATCGGGACAATCGGCAAGGATGGACGATCATGGGATCTACGAAGAAGCTCGGGCTGCTGTTCGCAGCAGCCCTCGCGATGGTCTTCATCGCTCCCGCCGCAGCTCAGGCTGCGGCGGCAGACTCGCCACCGCCGGCGACTGCATCAGACAGCTCTAACGTGAACAGCCTGATCGCGAGCGATCCGAACGCGGAGTTCGTCTCGCTCGAGGTCGCAGAGAAGCAGTACGGGTTCGACCCCTATGCCGCCGATGCGACGGAGAGCACCGGCCCCGTCGTCACGCCGTTCTACGCATGGTGGGGATGTGACTGGGACGCCGTCACGGACTATCCGCACGTGAGCTCGGGCCAGGCATCGGTTCACGGGTACTGGGTCTACAACAGCGGCGACTGCCCGGCTACGGCCACTGTAACCGTCAACCTCCAGGCGCTTTGGTGCAGCGGGATGTGGGGTTGCAGCTGGTACACGCTGGCGACCGACGTCGCGACTGGCGTCTACCCGGGCTCGGGCACGGGTCACTGGGCCACGCCCCATTCCCCTTGTGCGACCACGTCCGTCGTCGGCTGGCGGGGCTCGGTTTTTGTCGAGCCGACGGACTTCTGGCACCCCTACGGCTGGACGGACGGCACGCCGCAGAACCTCTCCTGCTCCCCGCCGGATCCGAGCTGATGCCTGACGACCTGAGGCGGGGCCGGTTCGTGCCGCTCGGTGACCCCGAGGCGGCGCGACCCGACCCCGCCAAGCGTCTGCCCTTCGACCTCTCCAAACTGTCGGTGACGGGTCTGGTCATCGTCTGCGAACTCGCTCCGCCGCCACCGGGCAACGCCCGCCCGAGCATGAGCATGACGATGACCCAGTACCTGCGGCTATCGGATCATTCGATGATTCGCCTCGACATGGATCGAGGCGTGGATACGTTCAAGTTCGGATACGCCGACCCGCCTTCCTGGAAACGGACTGCCGCAGAGGTTGTCGCGGAAGTGCTGACGCTGATCCAGGGTGATGAGCCGGATCCAGGATCGTTCCCCTGGCACGAGTATGCGGAGGCCGCTAGGTTGCGCGGGATCTCGGTTGACGCTGAGGCACTGCGCGACCTGCCCCACGCGGTGCTGCTGTCCGATGAGCTGGCTGCCACATTCGAGTTCTGACCTACGTCCGCAGAGGCGAAGGACGGGCGCGGGAATCGCTGGAGGATCAGCGCATCCGTCACCTCCCCTACTTCCTGTTGACGCGTCGAACCGTCTACCGGGCTTCAGGATTCTTGAACTCGCGGGTTTCGCGAGACATCGCTGAGGTCGTATCAAACAGGACGGTCTCCTCGGGGTGCAGCTGTGTCTGCAAGAGCATGGAGTGGTCCTTGATCCTCCAGAGCGCCTGCCCGAGCCCGAGCGTGGGGAGCATCGACTGCTCGGTGCTGGTGAGTCCGAGTGCCTTGGCCGTCGGGCCGAGCTGGTCGGTCTCCTGCCGGAAGATCACCCTGGTCTCGGCGTTGGCGAGCAGAGAGGTGCCGAGCGCGTGCAGGGCGGTGCCGGTGTCGCCGACGGTGTCGAGGTCGGAGAGCTTGTGGAACAGGAGCATGTTGGCGATGCCGTAGTGCCTCGCGAGGCGCCAGGCGGCGTCCATGCGGCGCAGCAGGGCGGAGTGGCTCATCACGCACCAGGCTTCGTCGTAGATCACCCACCGCTGCCCGCCGGTGGGGTCCATGAGGGCGGCTTCCATCCACGCGGAAGCGCACGTCATCAGGATCGACAGCAGCGCGGCGTTCTCCGACACGCGGGAGAGATCGAGAGTGAGCATCGGCAGCTCGGGGTCGAAGGTCTCGGTGCTGGGCCCGTCGAAGAGCCCTTGGAGGTCCCCGGCGATCAGGCACCGCAGCGCGTGCCCGACCTGTCGGCCGTCCTCGGCTAGCTGACGACGACGCGGTCGGGGTCAGCGGCCGAAGAGCCGGGTGAAGAAGTTTCCGCGTTCCGCTTTCGCGGCGGCGATCTCCTCGGGGGTGTGGCGGCCGTTGCACCACTGGTTGGCGGGCACTCCTCGTCGGACTTGGTTGACGTGCTGGCCGCAGCCGGTCCAGGTGGTCTTCCCGCAGGTCGTGCAGGTCGTCGCCGAGCACATGCGGTTACGCCTCCTGGCAGTGGCAGCGGTCGGCTGCGGGGACGCCGGCGAGCGCCTCCTCGATGTGCTGGCCGCAGCCGATCCAGGTGGGTCGGCCGCAGTTCTGGCAGGTGATTTGTTGGCACATGGACGTGCTCCTCGGTCGTCGTGTCGGGGCGCTTTCGGGGTCAGGCGAGCATCAGGAAGAGCTTCTCGAGCTCTTCGGTGGTGATGCCCTCGTCGGCGAGGGCGGTGTCGGGGTCGGTAAGGCAGTTCTGCATCGCGTTGGACACGATCGCGAAGCCGGCGCGGTCGAGGGCGCTGGAGACGGCGGCGAGCTGGGTGACGACGTCCCGGCAGGGCTTGTCCTGCTCGACGGCGCCGATGACGGCGTCGAGCTGGCCGCGGGCGCGACGGAGGCGGTGCAGGATGCGGCGCTGGACATCGGGGTCGGTCGTGCGCATGGGGTTCCTCTCGGTCGGAAACGGTCAGGTGATGTCGATGTGCTGGCGGGCGTCGGTGTAGCCGAGGGTGTTCTGCTCAACGGTCTCAGCCTGGCGGGTGGGGAGCAGGTCGGTGGGGCACCAGCCGGTGATCGCCCCGATCGCGAGCAGGACCGAGCAGAAACCGGCGGGGATCGCGCACCAGAGCTGGCCGATCATACTCAGCGCGAACGCGCCAACGATCACCGCGGCGATCGCACGCACGACCCGATCGACGGGCGACGTCGCGCAGGAGCGACGTGTGCGGGACTCAGGCATCCTGCGTCGCCCCCTCGAAGCGCAGCAGCTCGGCGGCTCGGTCGCCGAGCGCGGCGCGGAGGGTGAGGATGCCGCCGGAGAGGGATGCGGAGTCGATGCCGGCCTGGGCGAGGACGCGGTGGGCGATGGCGGAGCGGACCCCGGAGGCGCACATCACCCGGACGGGCCTGCCGGCCGCCGCGGCGCGGACCTCATCGAGGCGCTCACGCAGTTCGGTGTGCGGGACGTTCAGCGCGCCGGGCAGGTGACCGGTGGCGAACTCGGCGCGGCTGCGCGTGTCGAGCACGAGCGCTCCGGCGAGCACCCGGTCGACATCCTGCGGGTACCAGAGGCTCAGGGTACCGGTGCGGAGGTTCTCGCCGACCATGCCGGCGAGGTTGACCGGGTCCTTCGCCTGCCCGTAGGGCGGCGAGTAGGCGAGGTCGAGGTCGATGAGGTCCTCGACCGTCATCCCCGCGCGGATCGCGGTGCCGAGCACGTCGATGCGTTTGTCGACCCCTTCGGCACCGACCGCCTGCGCGCCGAGCAGCAGCCCGTCGTCCTCGCGGAGGTGGAGGATCAGGTGGAGCTGGGCAGCGCCGGGGAAGTAGCCGGCGTGCTGGTTCGGGTGCAGGTGGATCGTCCGGTAGCCGATGCCCGCCGCGTCGAGCGCGGCGCGGTTCGCGCCGGTCAGCGCCGCGGTGAGGGAGCCGACGCGGACGATGGCGGTGCCGACCGGGTGCGGGATCGGCCGTGCTGCCCCGGGTCGGAGGACGTCGTCGGCGACCAGCCGCCCGGCCCGGTTCGCCGGCCCGGCGAGGGCCAACGGGCGGCGGATGCCGGTGACCGCGTCAGTGCTGACCGTCGCGTCCCCAACGGCCCAGACACCGGGGAGGGATGTGCGGCCGTGCTCATCGACGACGATCGCGCCCCGCTCGCACCGTGCTCCGGCCTGCTCGAACACGGCGGTGTCGGGTCTGACCCCCGCCGAGAGGACGACGATGTCCGCCGGCAGCAGCGTGCCGTCGCCGAGCCGGACGATGTCGTGCTCGACGCCGCGCTGGACGCCGGCGGCGCCGATGCCGGTTATGATCCCGACGCCGAGCGAGCGCAGCTCGTCGGCCACGAGGGCGGCCAGCTCGGCCTCCAGCGGCGGCAGGACATGCCCGGCGAGCTCGACCACGGTCACGTCCAGCCCTTGGCGGGCGAGGGCCTCGGCGGCCTCGATGCCGATGAATCCGGCGCCGAGGACGATCGCGCGCCGCGCTCCGGTCTCGACCTGCTCGCGCAGCGCGATCGCGTCCTCGACGGTGCGCAGGGTGCGCACGCGGGGCGAGTCCAGGCCGGGGATCGGCGGACGCGCGGCCTGCGCGCCGGGCGCGAGCACGAGCGCGTCGTACCCGATCCGCTCCGTCCCGTCCGGGGTCTCGACGGTCACGACCCGCTCCTCGGCGTCCAGGCCGGTGACCTCGTGGCGGGTCCGCACATCTAGGTTGAGTGCGGCGCGCAGCGATCGCGGGGTCTGCACGAGCAGCTGCGCGGGGTCGGCGATCTCCCCGCCGACGAAGTACGGCAGCCCGCAGTTCGCATAGGAGACGTGCTCGCCGCGCTCCAGCACGATGATCTCGGCGGACTCGTCCAGACGCCGGGCGCGGGCCGCGCAGCTCATCCCCCCGGCGACCCCGCCGACGATGACGATCCTCATCGCGACGCCCCCTGCTCGCTCCGCTCCTGGGCGGCGAGCTGGGCGCGGACCTCGTCCATGTCGAGGCCGCGCACGGCGGCGATCACCTGCTCCAGCTGCGGGGCGGCGAGTGCGCCGGGCTGGGCGAACACCAGCACGCCCTCGCGGAACGCCATGAGGGTCGGGATCGAGGTGATCCGGAACCCCGCGGCGAGCTCGCGCTGCGCCTCGGTGTCGACCTTCCCGAACACCACATCCGGGTGGGTCTGCGAGGCGGTCTCGAACACCGGCGCGAACGCGCGGCACGGGCCGCACCATCCGGCCCAGAAGTCCAGCAGCACGATGTCGTTCCCGGCGACGGTGGACTCGAGGTTGTCGAGGGTGATCTCTCGGGTAGCCATAGACGCAGTATACCCCAGGGGGTATCGTGATGTCACCGCGAGGAGCGGCGCGGCGGACGCTCACTCGGTGACGATGCCGATCCCGGTGGTCGTCGATGCATCGCTGAGGGCGCCGGCGTCGATGACGTGCTCGAACCCCTGGTCGCGCATGATCGAGGCGGCCTGGGCGGAGCGGTTGCCCGACCGGCAGTAGACGACATACTCGCCGTCCACCGGGAGCTCGGCGATGGCGTCGGCGAATCCTGGGGAGGAGACGTCGATGTTCACCGCGCCGTCGAGGTGCCCTTCGGCGTACTCCGCCGGAGTTCGGACGTCGATGATGACGGTGTCCTCGCCGACGGTCACGGGGGCAGGGCTGGAGCAGCCGGCCAGGGCGAGGGTCGCGGCGAAGGCGAGTGAGAGCAGGGCGAGGAGCTTGCGCATGATGCGATCCGTTCGGTCGGTCGGTCAGCGGTCGAGGGCGGCGCGGAAGTCCTTGCCGCGCAGCGGCTTGCCCGCGAGCGGCGCGATCAGGCACACGTCGAGCGCGCCGACGAGGACGAACAAGAGCCCGGGTGCGGCGAGCAGCCACCACCAGCCACCGAGGATCGCGCCCAGCGCGATCAGGATGGCACCGAGGATGGCGCGGGTCCACCGGCCGCCAGTGGAACTGAGGAAGGCGAGGATGTTCATGGGGTTCTCCGATTCGTTCGTGCGGTCCAAGTCAGGACCGCGAGGGTGATGAGGACGATGACAGCGCTGGCAACGCCGAGGCCGAGATAGCCGATCGCGGCGAGGGCGACCCCGGCGAGCAGTCCGCCCACGGCGCCGGCGAGGCTCATCAGCGTGTCGGAGGCGCCCTGGGCGGCGACGCGCTCGGCGACGGGGGTGGCGGCGACGATCATCGCCGACCCCGCTACCGTCGCGGCCGACCAGCCCAGGCCGAGCAGGATCAGCCCGATCACCGTCACCAGGTGGGCGTCGCCGCTGAACCCGGCCAGCAGCACCGAGACCAGCAGCGTCACCATCCCGGCTGCGGCGACGATGCGCCCGCCGAGCCGGTCGGTGAGCACGCCCATCACCGGGGCGAGCGCGTACATGCCGGCGATGTGCAGGCTCACCGTCAGGCCGACGATCGTGATCGAGGCGCCGTGACCTGTCAGGTGCACGGGAGTCATCGACATCACTGCGACCATCACCGCGTGTGCGGCGACGATGCCGATCAGCCCTGCCCTCGACGTCGGGTGCGACCACAGTGCGCGGATCCCCTGCCGTGGCCCTGGCCGCTGAACCGTGAGCGCCGGAGCGGCAGTGAGTTCGGCGCCGGCCAGAGGTTGCCTTCCGGTGAGGACCAGGTAGGGATCGGGGCGCAGACCGACCCAGACGACCGCCATGCCCAGCAGCATCCCGGCCGCGGAGATCACGAACAGCCCGGACAGGGCCGGGATGCCGAGTGCGGCGGCGAGCGACCCGCCGGCGCCGACGAGGTTCGGGCCGGCGACCGCGCCGATCGTGCTCATCCACACCACGAGCGACAGGTCGCGGCCCCGATGCTCGGCCTCGCTCAGATCGGTCGCCGCGAACCGGGCCTGCAGGTTCACCGCACTCCCGAAGCCGATCAGCACCCCCGCGGCGACCAGCAGCCAGAACGCCCCGGTGACGGCGGCGAGCACGACGCCGGCCGCCCCGGCGGCGCCGACCAGCAGCCCGGCGGACAGCGCGACCCGGCGGCCCCGGGCCATCGCCGCTCGCATCAGGACAGCTGAGGCGATCGCCGCGCCGAGGGTCATCGTCGTGGTCACCGACCCTGCCCACGCCTCCGATCCCGACAGCTCGACCGCCAGCAGCGATCCGGTCGACACCACGGCACCCGCGCCGACACCGCTGAGCACCTGCGCCAGCGACAGCAGGAGCAACGTGCGCCGCTGCACCCGAAGGCAGGGGGTCGCGGTCGTGGACTCCGACATGCGACCAAACATACCCCCTACCGTATATTGGTACCTGGTCGGGATGCCTGCCGCCTCCTGCCGTGAGGTCTTCGGATGGGTTCACGAGGTTCCCTAGAATGAGGTCGATGAGGCCGCGCGTTACAGCAGTCCGAGACGGCGAGTCCGTCTCCGCGCGGCTGCGCGGGGCGCGATTGTCGCGGCAGGCGCGTGTGGGCAAGGCGCTGCTCGTCGCGGTGCTCTCGACGTTGATCGCGCTGGTCTCGCATGTGCTTGCCGGAGGCGCGGTGCCGGAGGCGCCGGGCATCCTCGTGCCGTTGGCGTTCTCGACGTTCGCGTGCCTTCCGCTGTCCGGGCGCGTCCTGTCGCTGCCGCGGCTCGTGCTCTCCGTGCTGGTCAGCCAGCTGCTCTTCCACTGGCTGTTCGTGCTCGGTGCCTCCGGCCAGGGCGTCCTCCCGATCGAAGACGCGCCCGCCGGCCACGCCGGGCATCACCTGCAGACGATCACGATGCTGCATACCGGGACTGAGATGGCGTCCCACATGGACCACTCCGATGGCGATGGCTGGATGTGGGTCGGGCACGGCATCGCCGCCGTGGTCACCATCCTGCTGATCCGTCGTGGTGAGGCCGCCCTGGTCGGCCTATGGCAGCTCGCGATGCTGCTGGTGCGCACGCTGTTCCCGCGGCTGCCTCGTCCGGACGCCATCCGGGTGGTTCTGCCGCGTCTCTCGGGCGGCTTCCTGAGCCGACGCCCGTTCTCGCATCGGCTGCTCGGGGCGTCGATCTCCCGCAGAGGGCCGCCGCGCTCCGTGCTGCTCGCGCTCTCCTGACGCTCCGGGTCGCACGCGCCCGGGGTGTGCCGCCGTCGTTCGCCCTGGACTCTCCGGGCGGAGGTCGAGGCTAGGTCGCTCCTGCGCGGCCGGCCGTCGTCGGCGGCGACAACCTGGCTCGCACTCCGGTACGGCGTTGCCGTGTCGGACCAGCATTGGATGCACCATGTCACGACCCGTTTCCGGGCGGACACGCATCGTCGCGGCCGCGCTTGCGGTCGCCGCGGTGGCCTGTGGCCTGCTCTGGATCGCGGAGCCTGCCCAGGCTCACGACCAGCTCATCGAATCGACCCCTGCTGAGGGCGAGGTGCTTCCGGCTCCGCCGGATGAGGTCATGCTGCAGTTCACCGATGAGCTGATCGAGCTCGGCGGCATCATCGTCGTGACCGATGCCGCCGAGCAGTCGTGGACCGAGGGCGACCTCGTCTACGACGGCAGCAGGGCGATGATCGCGCTGCGCGACGGCATGCCTGACGGCTGGTACGAGATCCGCTGGCAGGTCGTCTCTCGCGACGGGCATCCGATCAGCGGGATCATCCCGTTCGCGGTCGGCGACGCCGGTGAACGGCCTTCACCGGCCGCCACGGCGCCAGGAGCAGCGGCCGAGCAGGACAGCGCGGACACCGGGGAGCCGGGAGCTGCGAGGGCGATACGGATCACCCTCGTCGGGCTCGCCGGCGCCGTCATCGCAGGCGGAGGCTATTGGCTCGCCAGCCGTCTCCTCCGCAGACGCGACATCCCCCACGGCCCGGACGAGTCCGGATCCCCGTGATCGCACCAACCACTTCTGAACCACCTAAGGAGCTCTTCCGATGAACACGCGTACCACCCACCGCCCGGCGGTCACCCTCACGCTGGCCGCCACTGCCGTGCTCGCACTCGCCGGATGCGCGACGACCGCGCCCGATCAGAGCGCCGAACCGGCCACCGCCGGCCAGAGCGTCACGATCACCGACGCCTGGGTCAAGGCCGCCGACGACGGCATGTCCGCCGCCTTCGGCGACCTGACCAACACCGGCGACGCCGACGTGATCCTCGTCTCGGTCACCAGCCCGGCCTCGACCTCGATGCAGCTGCACGAGACCGTCGACAACGGCAGCGGCTCGATGGTCATGCAGGAAAGGGATGGCGGCTTCACCATCCCCGCCGGCGGCACGCTCACCCTCGAACCGGGCGGCAACCACCTCATGTTGATGGACCTCACCGCTCCGATCCTCGCAGGTGACGAGATCGAGTTCACCCTCACGTTCTCCGACGGCTCCGACTACGCCTTCACTGCCCCGGCAAAGGACTACTCCGGCGCCAACGAGACCTACATGGGCGACGACATGAACATGGGCGGGAACGACTGATGACCCCCGTCCGGGACGCCGGTTCCGGGCGGGGCGTCAACCGGCGACAGCTTCTCATCGGAGGGGCTGTCGCCGGCCTCGGCGCCGCCGCCGCGATCGGCGCAGACCTCGCCCTCACGGCCCAGGACCGCGCATCCTCGACACCGACCACGGGCACCGAGGCGGTCACCGGAGGCGAGACGATCGCGTTCCACGGCCCCCACCAGGCCGGTATCGCCGCCGTCCCGCAGGCGCACGCCACCTTCATCGCGCTCGACCTCCGGCCATCCACCAGCCGGGACGGGCTGCGCCGGATGATGCGCATCCTCACCGACGACGCCGCGAGACTCACCCAGGGCGAGGCCGCGCTCGCCGATTCCGAGGCCGAGCTCGCAGCCGCTCCCGCACGGCTCACCGTCACGTTCGGCTTCGGACCCGGCCTCGTCGCCCGAGCCGGCGGCGACGCCCCTGAATGGCTCGCCCCGCTGCCAGCGTTCTCGATCGACCGGCTCGAGGACGCCTGGAGCGGCGGCGACCTGCTCATCGACATCGCCTCCGACGACCCTCTCACCGTCGCCCACACCGCCCGGATGCTCCTCAAAGACGCACGCCGCTTCGCGACCGTGCGCTGGCGACAGGACGGCTTCCGCCGCGCCCGCGGAACCGAACAACCCGGCACGACCATGCGGAACCTGTTCGGCCAGGTCGACGGCACCGTCAACCCCACCCCTGGCACGCACGACTTCGACGCCGTCGTCTGGGCCACCGATGGATGGGTCGCCGGCGGCACCAGCCTCGTCATCCGCCGCATCCGGATGACCCTCGACACCTGGGACGAACTCGACCGCTCCGGACGCGAACAGTCCATCGGCCGCACCCTGTCCAACGGAGCACCGCTCACCGGCACAAAGGAGACCGACGAACCCGACTTCACCGCCACCGGCACCGCAGGATTCCCCGTCATCCCCGACTTCGCCCACATACGCCGCGCCCGCGGCGACGGCACCGAGAGGATCTACCGCCGCAGCTACAACTACGACCTCCCACCCACCGGCGACGGCGTCTCGGAGTCAGGATTGATCTTCGCGTCCTACCAATCCGATGTGATCGCCCAGTTTCTCCCCATCCAGCGACGCCTGGACGAACTCGACCTCCTCAACCAATGGACCATCCCCATCGGCTCCGCCGTCTTCGCCATCCCACCCGGTTGCGACCGTGACGGGTTCATCGGCGAAACGCTCCTTGCCTAGTAGCCCCCGGGAACGTCTACGACCGCAGGACTTCCTGGGCAGGACGCTCTGGTCAACGATCGGCAACATGACCTTCGGCGACGCCGACCCGATCCTGTGGAGCGACCTGTACCTGCCCATCGCCGCGATGGTGCTGCTCGTCGTCGCCGCAATCGAGGCACGACGCGCCGCCACGCCACCGGAGGTCGCCACACGCGCGGCGACGTGGTCGACGAGCGCGATCCCGATCAGCACCGGCAGGCGGGCGCCGGCCTACCCTGCGCGGCCCTGGCGTCCGGGTGGGAGCAGCCCTCGGGCGCGGGGCCGGGTGACCCAGCCCTGCGCCGTGGAGAGCGCGACGCCGCTGATCTCGGCCATCGTCGCTGACGGGTTCGGGTCGCCACGGCGGGTGAGCCGGCCGTGCTGGAGGACGACCAGCTCGTAGAAGTCCGGCGTCCGCTTCGGATCGCCCAGGGGGTCTACGAGCACCTCCTCGGCGAAGGGCGCCGCCGCAACCAGGTGCGCCGCCTCGCGGCCGCCGAGGACTTCGGTCGCAGCTTCGGTCGCAGCGGGGGTCACCTGGGGTCACCTCGAAGGGTCCGAGCCTCGGGCCCTGACCGCCGACATCCGACAGTCGATCCGTAGAAACGGCCTCTGACCTGGGCGAAATGGCGGAGACGGAGGGATTTGAACCCTCGGTCCCCCGGAGGGGACTCCACCTTAGCAGGGTGGTGCACTCGACCGGACTATGCGACGTCTCCCGGTATTGCCTGCCTATCATACCCATACAGGCATGGGCGGATGCTCCGCTCAGCCGCGGCCGACGGAGCAGGTCTGGTCGGCGGCCGTCTGACCGCGGATGCCGGAGATCACGACCTTCTCGGGCAGCACCGGCGCATCCGTCGGCGAGGTCGTCGGGTCGGGCGTCACCGAGGGGTCCGGCACGGCCGGGTCGGCGGGTGGCGGCGCGTTCGGGTCGAGCTCGGCGCCGCGCCCGTCGCCGGCCGAGTCGAGGCCGATCGCCTGATCGGAGCGGATGGCGTCCATCAGCCGGTTGCCGAGGTTCATGTTCGGCTGCACCTTGCCCTCGTACACGCCCGTGCCGCCGGTCGAGCCGGGGTACTGCACGAAGGTGATGCGGTCGGTGGGGATGCGGCTGAGCGCCTTCGCCATCGCCACCATCGTCGCCGGCTGCGAGAGCTCCGTCGAGAGGGTCATGTTCTGACGCGCGACGTTGGCGAGGCTCAGCAGCTTGCCGACGTTCGTGAGGGTGTCCTCCGACTTGAGCTTGCGCAGCAGCGCCGAGAGGAACGCCTGCTGCGAGCTGATGCGCGTGAGGTCGGAGCCGTCGCCGACGCCGTAGCGCGTGCGGAGGAACGCGAGGGCGTCCCAGCCCGAGAGGTAGTGGGTGCCGGCCTCGAGGTCGATGCCCGACTTCTTGTCGTGGATGGCCTTGGTGAGGCAGATCTGCACGCCGCCGACCGCGGTCGCGAGGTTCGCGACGCCGTCGAAGCCGATCATGCCCGCGTACTGGATGTCGAGGCCCGTGAAGTTCTCGATTACCGTCACCGCGCACGGCAGGCCGCCGTAGAGCAGGGCGTTGTTGATCGGGAACGTGCCGACGCCCCAGGTCTTGCCGGTGTCGGGGTTCACGCAGCCGGGGAACCGCACGACCATGTCGCGCGGGATGCTGACGGCCACGGCGCTCGTCTGGTCGGCCGACACGTGCACGACGATGTTGACGTCGTTGCGCGAGCCCTCGCGGTCGGAGTAGGCGTCGGTGCCGACGACGAGGATGTTGAAGCCGCCCTCGTAGGCGCCGATCTCCGGGATGGGCGCGGCGACCGCGCCGTTGATGTCCACGGAGTTGTCGGCCACCTCGCTCGTGAACTGGTAGAGCGCGAGACCGGCGACGGATGCCGTGGCGACGAAGGTCACGGCGAGCGACGCCCCGATGAACCCGAGCACCGTCTTCCAAGCGCGCGACTGGCGCAGGCGGCCGTGGCGGGCGATGGCGCGCGGCTGAGGCGCGCGGGCGCGCCGCGAGCGGTCGCGCTTGAGCTCCTCGGCTGACATCGGGCGCACTTCTCCTCGGGAACGGGTGACGAACGCTGTTGAGCGGAGGGCGTGGGATTCGAACCCACGAGACATCACTGCCCACCGGTTTTCAAGACCGGCTCCTTCGGCCGCTCGGACAGCCCTCCTCGGTTGACCGTGTCGAGTGTAGGGGAGATGGGGCCGCGCAGCCTGGAAATACCCCGAGCAGGGCCCGGGCGCGCCCCTGCAGTGGACGTCGGGTCAGCCGTTGCCGCGCGTGCAGGTCTGGTCGGCCGCGGTCTGCCCCCGCACGCCGGAGATCACGACCTTGTCGGGCAGCACCGGGGCGTCGCTCGGCGAGGCGCTCGGGTCGACCGGCTGCTGCGGCGCGTTCGGGTCGACCTCGGTGCTCGTGCCGTCGGCCGGCTTCTCGACGCCGATGGGCTGGTCGGCGCGGATGGCGTCCATCAGCAGGGTGCCGCGGTTCTTGTCGGGCTGCACCTTGCCCGCGTAGATGCCCGTACCGCCGGTCGTGCCCGGGTACTGCACGAAGGTGATGCGGTCCATCGGGATGCGGCTGAGTGCCTTGGCCATCGCGACCATCGTGGCCGGCTGCGAGAGCTCGGTCGACAGGGTCATGTTGTCGCGTGCGACGTTCGCGAGGCTCAGCAGCTTGCCCACGTTGGTGAGCGTCTCCTCCGACTTGAGCTTGCGCAGCAGCGCCGAGAGGAACGCCTGCTGCGACGCGATGCGGCTGAGGTCGGAGCCGTCGCCGACGCCCTTGCGGGTGCGGAGGAACGCGAGCGCGTCCCAGCCCGAGAGGTAGTGGGTGCCCGCCTCGAGCTGGATGCCGGAGTCCTTGTCGTGGATGGCGCGCGTGAGGCACACCTGCACGCCGCCCACCGCGGTCGCGAGGTTCGCGACGCCGTCGAAGCCGATCATGCCCGCGTACTGGATGTCGAGGCCCGTGAAGTTCTCGATGACGTTGACGACGCACGGCAGGCCGCCGTAGTAGAGCGCGTTGTTGATCGGCAGGCCCGTGCCGATGCCCCAGGTCTTGCCGGTCTTGGGGTTCACGCAGCCGGGGAAGGGCACGACCATGTCGCGCGGGAAGCTCACCGCGACGGCGCTCGTCTGGTCGGCCGACACGTGCACGAGCATGTTGACGTCGTTGAGCACGCTGTCGCGGTCGTGGTACTCGTCCGAGCCCACCACGAGGATGTTGAAGCCGCCCTCGTAGGCGCCGATCTCGGGGATGGGCGCGGCGCTGCCGTCGTTGATGTCGACGGCCTTGTCGCCCACATCCGACGTGAACTGGTAGATCGCGATGCCGGCGACGGCCGTGGTCGCGACGAGCACGACCGACATGGCGGCGCCGAGGAAGGCGAGCACGGTGACCCAGGCGCGCGAGCGCGGCAGGCGCCCGTGGCGGGCGATCGACCCGGGCGAGGCGACGCGCGCGCGCCTCGAGCGATCGCGCTTCAGCTGCTCGTCCGACATCGCACTGAGTGTAGGGGAGGCCGGGGGCCTAAGCCTGGAAATAGCGTGCGAGAGCGGTTGCGACTCCCTGCTCGTGGTCGGTGCCCGTGACGTCCGTCGAGACGGCGCGCACCTCGTCCGGAGCCTGCCCCATCGCGACGGCGACGCCGCCGCCGGACGCCGCCCACTCGAACATGTCGATGTCGTTGCGGCCGTCGCCGATCACCATGACGTGCTCGCGCGCGATGCCGAGCTGCTGCCGCACGTACTCCATGCCGGTGCCCTTGTTGACGCCGTCGGGGGCGATGTCGAGCCACGCCGTCCAGCCGACGTAGTAGCTCACCTTGTGCAGGCCCATCCGCTCGACGACGGCGAGGAAGTCCTCGACGGCGTGGTCGGGCGAGAGCACGACGACGCGCGTGGCGGGGGCGTCGAGGAGGTCCTCGAACTCCACCTGGAGACGCCCCGCCGCGAGCGCGCCCTCGGGGAACTGGCCCGTGAAGCGGAAGAGGCCCTCCTCGTCCTCGACGGCGTAGCTCGCCCCCTCGAGGTGCTCGTGGATCGTCGTGAGCACCTGCCGCGGGTCGAAGGTCTCGACGCGGTCGCGCACCCAGCCGACGGGCGCCTCCTTGTCGCGGCGCATCACGATCGCGCCGTTGGCGCACACCGCGTACGACGGCGCGATGCCGAGGCGGTCGATGACGGGCATGGTCATCGACACGGAGCGCCCGGTCGACGGCATGACCTCGTGCCCGAGGTCGCGCACGCGGCGGATCTCGGAGGCGACCCGCGAGTGCAGCCGACCGTCCTCCGTGAGCACGGTCCCGTCGATGTCGAGGCCGATGAGCCAGCGGTCCTCCGGCGCGAGCGTCACTTCACGGGCTCCAGCACGTCGAGGCCGAGGAACGGTCGCAGCGGCTCCGGCACGACCACCGAGCCGTCGGCCTGCTGGTGCGTCTCGAGCAGCGCGACGATCCAGCGGGTCGTGGCGAGCGTGCCGTTGAGCGTCGCGACGGGCGAGGTCTTGCCATCCTCGCCGCGGTGGCGGATGTCGAGGCGACGCGCCTGGAAGGTCGTGCAGTTGCTCGTCGAGGTGAGCTCGCGGTACGTGCCCTGCGTGGGCACCCACGCCTCGACGTCGAACTTGCGCGCGGCGCTCGTGCCGAGGTCGCCCGCGGCGGTGTCGATCACGCGGTAGGAGAGGCCGAGGCTCTGGAGCATGCCCTCTTGCATCGCGAGCAGCTTCTCGTGCTCGGCCTCGGCATCCGCCGGGTCGATGTAGCTGAACATCTCGAGCTTCTGGAACTGGTGCACGCGGATGATGCCGCGGGTGTCCTTGCCGCCCGACCCGGCCTCGCGGCGGTAGCACGTCGACCAGCCGGCGTAGCGGAGCGGGCCGCCCGAGAGGTCGAGGATCTCGTCCTTGTGGTAGCCGGCGAGGGCAACCTCGCTCGTGCCCGTCAGGTAGAGCTCGTCGCGCTCGAGGTAGTAGATCTCGTCGGCGTGGGCGCCGAGGAAGCCCGTGCCGGCCATGATGTCGGGGCGCACGAGCGTCGGGGTGATGAGGGGCGTGAAGCCGGCCTCGAGGGCGCGCTGCAGGCCGAGCTGCATGAGCGCGAGCTCGAGGCGCGCGCCGACCCCCTTGAGGAAGTAGAACCGGGCGCCCGACACCTTCGCGCCGCGCTCCATGTCGATCGCGTCGAGGAGCTCGCCGAGGGCGAGGTGGTCGCGCGGCTCGAAGTCGAACTCGGGGCGGCCGCCGACCTCGCGCAGCGTGACGAAGTCGTCCTCGCCGCCCGCGGGCACGCCGTCGATGACGATGTTGGGGATCGAGCCGACGACCTCGAGGAAGCGGGCCTCGGCATCCGAGGCGGCCGCCTGCGCGGCCTTCACCCGGGCCGCGAGGTCCTGGGCCTGCGCGACGAGCGCGGCCTTCTCCTCCTTGGGCGCCTGCGCGACCTGCTTGCCGAACACGTTCTGCTCGGCGCGCAGCGACTCGAACGCGGCGATGGCCTGGCGGCGGGCCGCGTCGGCCTCGATCGCCTCGTCGACGAGCTCCACGGATGCGCCGCGGCGCTCCTGAGAGGCACGCACGACATCCGGGTTCTCACGCAGCAGCACGGGGTCGATCACGTCTCAAGTCTAGGAGCCTGTCGGCGCGGCCCCTCATGGCCTACCGTGAGAGCATGACGCCCCCGGACGCCGCGACGCCTCGTCGGGCTGCCGTCATCTACAACCCCATCAAGATCGACGTCGACCGCCTGCGCGACATCGTGGCGGCCGCCGAGAGCGCCACCGGCTGGGCGAAGAGCCTCTGGATAGAGACGAGCGAAGAGGACCCGGGCGTCGGCCAGGCCCGGCGCGCGCTCGCTGAGGGGGCATCCGTGGTCATGGCCGCGGGCGGCGACGGCACCGTGCGGGCCGTGGCCGAGGGGCTGCAGAACTCCGGCGTGCCCCTCGCGCTGCTGCCCTCGGGCACGGGCAACCTGCTCGCCCGCAACCTCGGACTCGACGTCAACGCCAATCACGTCGACCAGCTCGTCGAGCTCGCGTTCACCGGCGTCGACCAGGCGATCGACGTCGGCGTCGTCGAGATCGATCGCCCCGACGGCAGCGTCGAGACGCACTCCTTCGTCGTCATGGCGGGCCTCGGGCTCGACGCGAAGATGATCGCCAACACGAACCCCGAGCTGAAGAAGAAGGTCGGCTGGCTCGCCTACGTCGACGCCATCGGCCGCTCCCTCGTCGACAAGCACGTGCTGCGCCTGCGCTACCGGCTCGACGGCGGCGAGGAGCGCTTCACGCGCGTGCACACGATCCTCATCGGCAACTGCGGCGCGCTTCCCGGCAACATCCTGCTGCTGCCCGACGCGGAGATCGACGACGGCCTGCTCGACATCGTGACCCTGCGGCCCGAGGGTCTCACCGGGTGGGCGCGCGTGTGGGTCGGCATCGTGTGGGAGAACGGGGTGCTGCGCCGCAGCACGATCGGCCGCAAGCTGCTCGACATGCGCTCGAAGCCCGTCCGCGCGCTGCGCTACCTGCGCGGCCGTCGCATCGAGGGCCGACTCGACCGACCCGAGGAGTTCGAGCTCGACGGCGACGAGTGCGGCGTCATCACGGGGTTCCGCGCCCGCGTGGACCCGGCGGCGCTGCTCGTGAGGATGCCGCGCGACACCGCGTGATCACGGGGGCTGGTTTCGACACGCCCGCTTCGCGGGCTACTCAACCAGCGAGTGATGCCGCTGGTTGAGTAGCGGCCGGCAGGCCGCGTGTCGAAACCAGCCCGCGCTCGACTCAGTCGACCGGCGCCCCGCTCAGGATGTCCCGCAGCCAGTCGCGCGCGTCGATGAACACCTGGTCGTCGTAACGGCTGTCGTGCACGACGCGCACCCTGTCGGCGCGCGGGTACGAGCCGAGGAACTGCACGTTGGGGCTGAACCGCTTGAGGCCGAGCAGCGCGTCCGCGACGCGCTCGTCGAGCACGTGCCCGTCGAGGTCGACGATGAAGCGGTAGCGGCCGAGGGCGTCGCCGATGGGACGCGACTCGAGCAGGCTCAGGTTCACACCGCGCGTCGAGAACTGCTCGAGCATCTCGACGAGGCCGCCGGGGCGGTCGTTCGGCAGCTCGACGATCACGCTCGTCTTGTCGGCTCCGGTGCGGGGCGGGATGGCGAGCGAACGCGACACGAGCACGAAGCGCGTGACCGCCTCCGGGTTGTCGGCGATGTCCTCGGCGAGCACCTCGAGCGGCAGGTGCTGGGTGATCCCGGGCGGGGCGATCGCGGCATCCGCGGCGTCGCTCTCGAGGAGCGCCTGCGGCGCGGCGACGTTGGAGGTCGCGGGGATGTGGCCGTGCGTCGGCAGGGTGGCGTCGAGCCACAGGTGGCACTGCGCGTACGCGACGGGGTGGGCGTTGATGACCCTGACGTCCTCGAGGCGCGTGCCGGGGCGGCCGACGAGCTGGAAGTTCACGGGCACGAGGTACTCGCCGATGATGCGCAGGCCCGGGATGTTGGCGAGCGCGTCCTGGGTGGCCGAGACGCCCCCCTCGACCGAGTTCTCGATCGCGATCATCGCGGCGACGCTGCGCCCCTCGACGACGTCGTCGAGCGCCTCGCCCACGTTGTTGACCGGCCGCCACTCCTGCCCCTGCGCCTCCGGCACCTGCGTGAGGGCCGCCCACGTGAAGGTGCCCGCCGGCCCGAGGTAGCTGTACCGCGCGGGGGTCGTCGGCTCGCTCATGCCTGCGAGCCTATCGGCGCGCTCAGCCGCTCGTCGCGACGCGCGCACGCGCAGCGGAGCGGCCGTGCACGATCGTGTACCCGACCGCGCCGAGCACGGCGACACCCGCGAGCACCGCGTAGAGGCCCGGGTAGCCGATCGACCCCGCGAGCGCGCCGTCGACGACGGGCCCCACGCCGATCCCGATGTCGGCCGCCAGGAAGAACGTCGACGTCGCGAGAGCGACGCGCTGCGGGCCGGCGAGCCCGACCGCGATCGCCTGGACCGTCGGCATCATCGCGCCGAAGCCGAACGCGACGAGCACGGCCGAGACGTACGGGATCCATCCGTCGATCCCGACGGCGAGGATGCCCGTACCCGCGGCGAGGCAGCCGAAGAGCGGGTAGACGACGGCGTTGTCGCCGAAGCGGTCCTGGAGGCGGCCGACGAAGAGCCGCGCGACGAACACGACGGCCGCGTACAGCGCGAAGTAGGTGCCGCCGACCGCGACGCCTGTCTCGGCCACGGAGTAGGGGTTCACGAAGCTCAGCACTCCGGAGAAGGCGACGCCCGCCGCGATCATGAGGGACGCCACCGGGAACGAGCGCCGATCGATGAACGTCCACAGGCCCCAGCTCCGCAGCGCCGCGCGCTCGGTCTCGTCGAGCTCGCGCTCGGGCAGCCGCAGCGCGAGGGCGGCGGCCAGCCCGAGGACAGCCCATCCGGCCGTCGCGATGAAGAGGGCCGGATACCCGAGCTCGGACACGAGGATCGTGCCGAGGAACGGCCCCGCGGCGGACCCCATGGTCGTCGAGACTCCGTAGTACCCCACGCCCTCCGCGCGCCGCGCGGCGGGGATGAGCGAGAACGCGCCGGCGCTCACCGCGTTGCTCGAGGCGCCGAAAGCCACCCCCATGAGGCCCTGGAGCAGCACGACGGCCCACAGCTCGCCGACGGCGAGCTGTGCGAGAGCGAGCAGGACGCACACGGCGAGGCACACGAGGAGCGTGCGTCTCCTGCCGATGACGTCGAGGAACTTCCCACCGATGAGCCGCGCGAGGATCGAGCCGACCACGAACGCGCCCGCGACGATCCCCGCGACGAGCTCGTCGTTGCGGAACACCTCGAGGGCGTAGAGCGCCATCGTCGTGACGAGAAGGTAGAAGATCGCCGCGATGCAGAAGTTCACGCCGATCGCGAGCAGGAAGCGCCCGTTGACGAGGGGATCCCGGCGCGGACCCTCGGGCCCGCGCCGGGACGACTCAGCCACGGTGGAGAGGAGCGGAGCCCGTCGTGTCACGGCCGCGGCTGCCCGGGCGCGTGTCGATCGGGTCGCCGTACCAGGTCATGCCCTCGGGCATGTCCTCCTTCCGCCACTCGACGGCCTCCCAGTCGTTGTCGAAGATCTGGTAGCCGCCCGCGTAGAGCTCGACGCGGTGGTCCGAGCCGGGGTCGTGCACGTAGAGGTACATGGCCTGGCCGATGCCGTGCTTGCCGGGGCCCACGCCGTACGACACGTCGTGGTCGCGCAGGATGTCGGCCGCCGTGAGGACGTCCGAGAAGTTCTCGAGGTTGAATGCGACGTGGTGCATCTGCGCCGTCTTCTCCTGCATGTTGGCCACGATCGCGATGTCGTGCATCTGCGACGTGACCGACATCCACGACGCGAGGATCGTCGTCGTGTCGGGGATGTAGGCGAACTCGCGGCGACGGAAACCGAGCGCGTTCGACAGCCACGCCTCGGCCTTGTTGATGTTGCCGGGGCTCGTCTGCACGTTGAAGTGGTCGATGCGGCGGAGTCCGAGTCCGCGCCGCTTGGAGGAGTTGGTGGGGAGCTTGGACCGCAGCTCCTCGTGCGGCGTCTGGGTCTTCTCCATGTCGTGGTACAGCTCGATCGGGTGACCGCCCCAGGGCATGAGGAAGCGGATCGCCGTGCCGCGACCGAGCTCGGCACCCGCCGGGACCTCGAGCACCTCGATCTCCTGCTCGAGCAGTTCGTTGTAGAACAGCTCGACGTCCTGCGGCCGCTGCACACGGAAGCTCAGGGAGTTGACCACCGCGTCGGCCTGCTCGCGCAGCACGAGCGAGTGGTGGTGCAGCTCCTGGTAGCCGCGCAGGTAGGCCGTGCCGGGCTCCTCGGCCACGACCTCCATCCCGAGGATGTCGCGGAAGAACTTCAGCGAGGCCTGCAGATCCTTGGTCCCGAGGTCGATCGAGCCGGTCTTCGCGATGCGAGGGCCCGGGTCGTAGCGGTCAGCGTGGATGGACATCGTCGTCTCCTTGTTCCGTGGTTCGTGTTCAGTCGTTGCGCGCTGCGATCAGGTCGAGCGCGACGTCGGCGAGCATGTCCTCCTGGCCGCCGATGAGCTTCCGGCGCCCGACCTCGACGAGCAGGGTGCGCGCGTCGATGCCGTACTCGCCGGCGATCCGCTCCGCGTGCCGCAGGAAGCTCGAGTAGACGCCCGCGTAGCCGACCGTGAGGGTCTCCCGGTCCACCTGGACGGGCCGGTCCTGCAGCGGGCGGACGAGGTCGTCGGCCGCGTCCTGCAGGGCGAACACGTCGGCGGGCACGTCGTAGCCCTCCAGCTGGGCGACGGCGACGAAGGCCTCGATCGGGGTGTTGCCGGCGCCGGCGCCGAGGCCCGCGAGCGAGGCGTCGACGCGATACGCGCCCTCCTCGACCGCGGCGATCGAGTTCGCGACCGAGAGCGACAGGTTCTGGTGCGCGTGGACGCCGATCTGGGTGCCCTCGTCGAGCACGTCGCGGTAGGCGCGGATGCGGTCGCGGATGCCGCCCATCGTGAGCCGCCCGGCGGAGTCGGTCACGTAGACGCAGTGCGCGCCGTAGGACTCCATGAGCTTCGCCTGCTGGGCGAGCTCGGAGGGTCCGATCAGGTGGGACATCATGAGGAAGCCCGAGACGTCCATCCCCCACTCGCGCGCGGTGGCGATGTGCTGTGCGGCGACGTCGGCCTCGGTGCAGTGGGTCGCGACGCGCACCGAGCGCACACCGTGGTCGAACGCGGCCCGCAGGTCCTCGATCACGCCGACCCCCGGCAGGAGGAGCGTCGTGAGCACCGCGTTCTCGATCACCTCGGCGGCCGCGTCGATCCACTCGAGGTCCGAGTGCGATCCCGGGCCGTAGGTGAGGCTGGAGCCTCCGAGCCCGTCGCCGTGGGTCACCTCGATGGCGTCGATCCCGGCGCGGTCGAGGGCGCGCACGACGTCGCGGACGGTGTCGAGCGAGGCCTGGTGGCGGAGGGCGTGCATGCCGTCACGGAGGGTGACGTCCTGCACGTAGATGCGGTTGCCGGTCATGCGCGTGCTCCCTGGGCGAGTTCCTCGGCCACGCGGAGCGCGGCGGAGGTCATGATGTCGAGGTTTCCGGCGTAGGCCGGCAGGTACATCGCGGCTCCCTCGACCTCGAGGAAGACCGTGGTCTTCGTGTAGGCCTCGAGTCGCTCGGACGCGGGCACGACCGGGTCGACCTCGGGGCCGACGTCCGCGAACTGCACCGTGTGCTTCAGTCGGTAGCCCGGCACGTAGGCAGCCACGTCCGCGACCATCTGCGTCACGGAGGCGGCGACCGCCTGGCGCTGTGCCTCGTCGAGCCGCGCGGTGAGCGTCAGAACGGTGTCGCGCATGATCATGGGCGGGTCGGCGGGGTTGAGGATGATGATCGCCTTGCCGCGCGCGGCACCCCCGACCGTCTCGATCGCGTGCGCCGTCGTCTCGGTGAACTCGTCGATGTTGGCGCGCGTGCCAGGGCCGGCGGAGCGGGACGCGACGGATGCGACGATCTCGCCGTACACGACGGGCACGACCCGGCTGACGGCGGCGACCATCGGGATCGTGGCCTGACCGCCGCACGTGACCATGTTGACGTTCTCGGCGTCGAGGTGCTGCCCGAGGTTGACGGGAGGCACGATGAACGGGCCGAGCGCCGCGGGTGTCAGGTCGACGAGGCGCTTGCCGTACGGCTTGAGCTTCTCGGCGTTCGCGATGTGCGCCCTGGCCGAGGTCGCGTCGAAGACGATGTCGACCTCGTCGAAGTGCTCCCACGCGATGAGGCCCTCGACGCCGTCGGCCGTGGTGGCGAAGCCGAGACGCGCCGCGCGCGCGAGGCCGTCCGATTCGGGGTCGATGCCGACCATGATGCCCATCTCGAGCACCGACGACAGCCTGTGCACCTTGAACATCAGGTCGGTCCCGATGTTGCCCGATCCGATGATCGCGACCTTGCTCATGATTCCCCTCCTGCGAACGCCGTGACGCGGCCGAGCCCTTCGACCTCCGCCACGATCGACATGCCCGGCCGCAGCGCGACCATGGGCCCGAGCGCGCCCGAGAGCACGACCTCCCCCGCACGCAGCGGTCGGCCCTGCTCGGCGGCGACGCGCGCCACCCACACGAGCGCCTCGACGGGGTCGCCGAGGCAGTCCGACCCGCGGCCTGTCGAGACGACCTCACCATCGATCGCCATGCTCATGACGACGTCGCGCAGGTCGACGCGCCGCGGGTCGACGGTGCCCTCACCCAGCACGTACATGCCGCTCGAGGCGTTGTCGGCGACGGTGTCGAACAGACCGATGCGCCAGTCCTGGATGCGTGAGTCGACGATCTCGAGTGCAGGCGTCGCGTACTCGACCGCGCGCAGCACCGACTCGCGGTCGACCTCGTCGACGTCGGTGTCGAGCACGAAGGCGATCTCGGCCTCGACCTTGGGTTGGATGAGGCGGCGCATGTCGATCTGCCCGCCGTCGTGGATCTCCATGTCGGCGAGCAGGATGCCGAAGTCCGGCTGGTCGACGCCGAGCTGACGGCGGACCGCCTCCGAGGTGAGCCCGACCTTGTGCCCGACGAGCGGGTTGTCGGCCGTCTCGCGCTCGGACATG
This sequence comes from Microbacteriaceae bacterium, assembly GCA_003852775.1. GTDB lineage: Bacteria > Actinomycetota > Actinomycetes > Actinomycetales > Microbacteriaceae > Homoserinibacter. The sequence goes on from RDDZ01000129.1 coordinate 48,296, forward strand.
TGCAACGCCTGCACCTGGTAGGCCTCCTCGAGACTGTGCAGGCTGGACGCGATGGGCGCGATGGGGACGCGGGTCTCGAGCGCCTCGGTGAGGGCGCGGGCCGCGGCCCGGATACGGTCGTCGCTCATGCGCGGCTCACCTCCTGCTCGGCGGTCGCCGCGTCGGTCTCCTGGGTCTCGACCCGCAGGTGGCCTGCGGCGATCGTCGCGTCGAGCATCCGCCCCAGCTCCTGGACGGTGCCCGCCGCGGCGATGAAGCGGTCGGGGCGCAGGATGAGCGCCGCCGTCGGACGGGTGTCGAACCACTTCTTGATGCGGCCGTCGACGTCACCGAGCACTTGGGCCCCCGGTGCGTCGTCCACGAGCTGGGTCGCGGGACGGAGCCAGATGATGGCGGCCCCGAGCCGCTCGAGCTTCGCCCGCTGGGCCTCGTCGAGGTGGGCCAGCGGGTTGCTGCCCCACGCGAGGACAGCCCAGCGGTAGCCGATGACGTCGTCGAGGCGGTGCTCAGCGCCGTCGACGGTGCGCACCCGCGGCTGGATGAACTGCGTGCCGACGGGTGACGGGACGTCGCGGAAGTGCCGGTACGAGGTGAGCAGCTTCTTGCCCTCGAGGCGCGCCCGCGCCTCGCCCGGCGTCGCGTCGATGGGGTCGACGACGACGCCGCGCGTGTACCGCGGCATCGGCTTGTACTTCATCTGCACGAAGTACTGCTTGACCGCGGGGACCGCGCCGAGCAGGCGCGCCGCCACATCGCGCAGCAGCACGACCGCCCGGTTGGTGGGCCTGACGAAGCGCCCGAAGGCCACCGAGATGCCGATCATCGCCTTGGCGTGGGGCTGACGCTCCACCGTGTAGGTGTCGAGCAGCGCATCGTCGGCCTCGCCGAGCACGACGGCCGAGAGCTTCCACGCGAGGTTGGTGGAGTCGCGCATCCCGCTGTTCCATCCCTGGCCCTGCCATACCGGCATGAGGTGGGCGGCGTCACCCGCGATGAAGCAACGACCGGCGCGGAAGCTGCTCGCGATGCGCGAGTGGTGCGTGTAGACGCGCCGACGGATGATCGACGCCTTCGACGGATCGGGCACGTGCGCCGCGAGGAGGCGCGCGATGAACGCGTCGTCCTCGGCGAGCTTCTCGTCCTCCTTGTCGAAGAGCATGAACTCGAAGCGGCGCAGCCCGTGCGGAAGCGCGAGCGAGACGTAGGGGCGCTTGGGATCCCCGCCGACCCACACGTTCGGCAGACCGAGCGGATCGTCCTCCATGTCGATGACGATCCAGCGGGTCGACGGGGACTGCCCGTCGAACGCGACGCCCATGTGCTTGCGGGTGAAGCTCCGGCCGCCGTCCGCGCCGACGAGGTAGCGGCTGCGGAAGATGACGACCTCGTCGCCCGCGCGGACGTGCAGGTCGACGTGGTCGGCCTGGTCGTCGATGCGCTCGGCCTCGTGTGCGAAGTGCACCTGGACGTGCGGGAAGCGTTCGAGTCCCTTGAGGAGCTCGCGGTCGACGGCCGGCTGCACGAAGGCGTTGCGACGCGACCAGCCGAACTCATCGGCAGCGGGGGCGATCGCCGCGAGGATCCGCCCGCGACCGTTGACGAGGTGCATGACGTGGTTGGGCGTCGTGTGCGGCAGCACGTCCTGGATGAGGCCCATCGTCTGGATCGAGCGGAGCGACTCGTCGTCGATGCCGACGCCGCGCGGGTAGTTGATGAGCTCGGGAAGCGCCTCGACGAGGTTGACGCTCACGCCGCGCAGTCCGAGCAGGTTGGCGATGGAGAGACCGGCCGGACCCGCCCCCACGATCGTGACGTCCGCCTCGCGGACGGACCCGCGGGTTGACGAGGAAGTCATCGTTGACCTTTCGACGTTCAATTAGTGAACACCGTGGTTCACATGTTGTGAGATGGACGCTAGCGCGGACTGGCCGAGGCGTCAACAGGGACGTTCGGCGGCATCCGCCGGCATGCCGGGACGGCGCCGTGGGCACGGCGCACCCGGGAGACGGGTCGCGAGCGAAGGCCCGTCAGGCGGACTGCTCGACCGACTCGGCGAGCCGGGCGCAGGCGGCGAGCGCGGGATCGAGTGCGGCGTCGAGCACCTCGGGACGGTTGCTCACCATGTTGATGCAGCAGTCGATCCCCGAGATCTGCAGCGGGATCGCGAGACCGTGCAGGTTGGGCTCCACCTCGCCGAAAGTGCGCGCGTAGCCGCGCGCCCGGGCGTCCTTCACGCGGTCGGAGTCGGAGTCGCGCGGCGGCTCGAGCACCCGGAGCGCGAGACCCGCGGCGCCGCGGTCGATCACGTGCCGGTCACCCACCTGGAAGCCCATGCGGAAACCCTGCCGCGCCGACTCGACGACCGTGAGCGCCACCGCGTCGTCGCCCTCGCGGACGAAGAGCGACACGGTCGCGCCGACCTCGTCGGCGAGCGCCGCGAGATGGGGCTTCACCGCGATGCTCAAGGCGGAGAGGCCTCCCTCGGCGAGGCTCACGAGCCCGACCGCCCCACGGAACCGGCCGTCCGGTCCGCGGGCGATGAGGCGCGCATCCGCGAGCGCCGCGAGGATGCGGTTGGCGATCGAACGATGCACCCCGAGATACTCGGCGAGCTCCGCGATGCTCGTGCCCGTCGGCGAGAGCGCCACCGCGCGGAGGGCGCGGAGACCGCGGACGAGCGTCTGTGCTCCGAGTGTCGAGGACGACGTCTGCTGCTGGCCCTGCTCCACGGTCATCACTCGATGATAGGACCGCGGAAGGGGCCGAAATGAGGACTTGCCACGATTACTCCTCACCTCCGAGGAAGGCGGTCACGAGGTCGTTGAAGCGCTCCCACTGCTCCCACTGGGGCCAGTGCCCCGCGTCCTCGATGAGCTCGAACCGGCCCTGCGGGATCTGCTCGGCCATGTGGATGCCGGCTCCCGCGGGCCCGGACGGGTCGTCGCTCGTCCAGACGACGAGCGTGGGGGCCGAGATGGCCTGCAGCTCCTCGTCGGTGATGAGGTTCCGCCGGCGGATCTCCGGGTCCTGCAGGCACAGGATGTGCCGCATCGACTCGGCGAACCCCGGCCGCGCGTAGATCCCCTGCCGGATGTCGATGAGCTCCTCTGTCACGGACTCGGGATGCGCCATGAGCCACTCCAGGCGCGAGCGGACGCGGTCCCGGCTCGGGTCGTCCGCCGCCGCCTGGCTCAGCTCGCGGATGCGCGCCATTACCTCGGGACGCGCCATCGTGCCGCCCGGCGTGTTGAGCACGAGCCGGATGACGCGGTCGGGGTGCGCGGCCGCGAACTTGACGGCGACCCACCCGCCGAGCGACTCGCCGCTGAGGTGGGCGCGCTGCACCCCGAAGGCGTCCATGAGCGCCGCGAGGTGCTCCACGTACTCGGGCAGCTCGAGGTCGTGGTCGGTGAGCGTCGTGTAGCCGTGCCCCGGGTAGTCGTAGGCGACGACCCGGAACCGGGCCGCCAGGGCGGCGACGTTCCGCGTGTAGGCCTCGAGGTGCCCGCCCGTGCCGGGGAGCAGGAAGACGGTCTCCTCCCCCTCGCCCGCGATCAGGCAGCGGGTGCGCCACCCGCCGGCGTCGACGTACTCGACGCGGTGCGCCAGGGCTCCCAGCTCGCCCCATGCGGTCGGGCGCGGACGCGGCTGGACGTTCAGGTCTCCGATGACGGCGCTCACGATCGCGCCTCCTCTCCCAGATAGATGTCGCGGAAGATCGACCAGTCGGCGACGTCGGCGACGCGCTCGTCGAGCGCGACGCGGCCGTGGTCGAGCACCGCGACGCGGTCGGCGATCGCGAGCGAGTTGTCGACGAGCTGCTCCACGAGCACGACGCACAGCCCCTCGTCGCGCAGTCGCGCCACCTCGCCGAACACCTCCTGCACGATCGCGGGCGCGAGGCCCGCCGACGGCTCGTCGAGCAGCAGCACGCGCGGTTCGAGCATGAGGGCCTGGGCGATCGCGAGCATCTGCTGCTGCCCGCCCGACAGGAGCCCCGCCGCGAGGTTCCGCTTCTCGCCGAGGATCGGGAAGCGCGCGTACGCCGCCTCGAGCCCCTGCGCGATGTAGCCGCGACGCCGCCGGTGGACGTACCCCCCGATGCGGAGGTTCTCCTCCACGGTGCGGGCGCGGAAGACGCGCTTGCCCTCCTGCACGAGCGCGATGCCGGCGCGGGCGCGGGCGTACGCCGGACCCGTGATGGCCTGCCCGTCGTACTCGACCGTCCCGGTCGAGCCGATGAGCCCCACCACAGCCGACAGCAGGGTCGTCTTCCCTGCGCCGTTGCGCCCGAGCACCGCCGTGATCTGCCCGGAGGGGCAGTCGAGGCTCAGGTCGCGGATGACCTGGATCTGGCCGTACCCGGTCGACAGTCCGCGGATCGAGAGTCCGCTCATCGCTCCTCCTCCCGGGCGCCGAGGGCCGTGCCCAGATAGACCTCGGTCACGCGCGGATCGGAGCGCACGTGATCCGGGTCGCCCTCCGACACGATGCGCCCTGTGTCGAGCACGTAGACGTGGTCGGAGACCGACATGACCATCTCGAAGTTGTGCTCGACGAGCACGATCGTCGCCCCCGACGCACGCAGCTTGCGGATGAGGGCGGCGAGCTCGGCGACCTCCCCCTCGTCGAGTCCGGAGGCGGGCTCGTCGAGCAGCACGAGCTTCGCGTCGGCCGCAAGCGCGCGGGCAACCTCCACGAGGCGGCGCGTGCCGAGCGGGAGGGAACTCGCCTCGACGTCGGCGAGATGGGCGATGTCGAGCAGCGCGAGCAGCTCGAGCGCCTGCGCGCGGTGCCGACGGCGGGTGCGCGCGAAGCCCGGCAGGCGCAGGATCGACGACGCGAGCGTCACGCCGTGCGCGCTCTGCATGGCGATCGCGATCGTCTCGACGACCGACAGACCTTGCGGGATGATCGGCGTCTGGAAGGTGCGGGCCACGCCGCGGCGCGCGATCCGGTGCGGCTGGAGCGTCGTGAGATCGTCGCCGCCCAGGCGGATCGTCCCCTCGTCGGGTCGGTAGAAGCCCGAGACGACGTTGAGCAGCGTCGTCTTACCCGAGCCGTTCGGTCCGATGAGCCCCGTGACCGTGCCCTCGGCGAAGGTCACGCTCACGTCGTTGAGCGCCGTGTTGCCCCCGAACCTCTTGACGAGGCCCTTCACCTCGAGGGTCTCGCCGCGAAGGCGCGAGATGAGGTCGTCCGAGGGGACCGCGGCCTGCGCGTCGGGCAGCACCTCGTCGCGGACGAGGTACCGCCGGACGAGCTTGCGCGCGAGACCGGCGATGCCACCCGAGAAGAACAGCGCGCCGACCAGGAGGATGAGACCGAAGATGATGAGCGAGTACTGCTGCAGGCCCGTGGCGCGCAGCGGTCCGATCACCATGATCGCCGCGCCGACGACCGCGCCGTAGATGCTCGCGCTCCCGCCGATGATCGTCGCCGCGAGGATGACGATCGCCATCGACAGCCCGAACGAGGTCGGCGAGATGTAGCCGTCCTGGTAGGCGAAGAGCGCGCCCGCGACGCCCGCCGGGGCCGCACCGATGAGGTACGCCGTGAGCTTGAGCCTCGTGACCGAGAAACCGAGCGACCGGGCGAGCACGGGGCTCGTGTGCATCACCCGCAGCGCCTGGCCGTGGGGCGAGACGATGAAGTTGCGGATGACGACGAAGAACACGATCGTGACAGCCACCACGAGCGTGTAGTAGCCGGTCGTGCTGAGGCGCGCCCCGAACAGCACGGGGAGCGGGATGCCGGTGAGGCCCGACGGCCCGCCCGTGTGCTCCGTGAGGAGCGTGACGACGTCGGGCACGAGCAGCACGAGGAAGAACGTGACCATCGCCATCGACCACGAGCCGAGCCGCAGGCCGGGGATGCCGGTCAGCAGGCCGACGACCGCCGCTGCGACGAGCGCCACGAGCACGGTGATCGAGAGGTCGAAGCCCTGGATCGCGAGGTAGCCCGCGAGGTAGGCGCCGACCGCGTAGAACGCCGCCTGGCCGAGGGCGAGTTCGCCGCTGTAGCCGAACGTGACGTTGAGGCCGACCACGAGGAGCGCGAGGAGGCAGATCGAGACGATGATCCGCAGAACCGCGGGCGCCGTGCCGAGGTACGGCAGCGCGAGCACGACGGCCCCGAGCGCGAGCGGGATGATCCAGAGGGGCGCGGTGAGGTAGCGCCGGAGACTCATGCGCATCAGACGACCCTCTCCTGAGCCTTGCCGCGCGAGAACAGACCGTGCGGCAGGACGACGAGCACGATGAGCAGCAGCACGAACACCGTGATGTTCTGCCAGTCGCTGCCGAGATAGCGCGCCGCGAACATCTCGAGGATGCCGACGATGCCGGCGGCGAGGAGCGAACCGAGCATGCTGCCGAACCCGCCGAGCGCGAGGACGAGGAACGCCTTGACGGCGAGGCCCTCGCCGAGGTGGTAGGTCGCGTAGGTCTTGGTCGCGACGAGCGGGGCGACGGCCCCGACGAGTGCACCCGCGAGAGCGAACGCGCCGGTCGCGAGTCCGCGCACGTTGACGCCGCGCAGCATGGCCGCGTCGCGGTCCTCGGAGGTGGCGAGCGCGGTGAGCCCGATCGACGTGCGGGTGCTGAGCAGCCACATCCCGACGCCGACGACGATCGCGACGACGATGAGCGAGAGCTCGCCCACCGTGACCCGGCCGCCGAGTACGTCGAGCACGCCGAACTCCTTGAGGTACGGCATGGCGCGGGGCTCCGAGCCCCACAGCACGAGAGCGATGCCGGAGAGGATCACGCCGATGCCGAGCGTCGTGACGAGCTCGTTGTGCGATCCCTTGCGCGCGAGGGGGCGCACGGCGATGAACTCCTCGACGGCGCCGATGAGCGCGCCGGCCACGGCGCACACGACGATCGCGACGCCGAGCGGCAGGTCGAAGCGCGAGGCCGCCTCGACGGCGATGAAGGTGCCGACCATGAGGATGTAGGCCTGCGCGAAGTTGAACACGCGTGTGCCGATGAAGACGATGTTGTACGCGATGGCGACGAGCGCGTACACGGCGCCGATCGAGAGACCGGCCCAGAGGGTTGTGACCATGTGAGGGCTTCCGGGTCGAGATGGATCGGATGGACCGCCGCCGGCCGCGGGGTGCGGCCGGCGGCGGGATCGGTCACTCGATGGACTCGATCGTTCCCTTCACCACCGGGCCGGGGCGCACGACGATGTAGGCGTCGGTGCCGACGTTCCGGAAGTGGTTCTCCGCCGTGTAGCTGTTGAACTCGGGGAAGGTGAGGTAGGGCGACTCGCCGGAGAGCGGCTCGAGGTTCTCGAGCGCCTCGGCCACGGCGGCGGCGTCCTTCGAACCGGCCTGCTCGACGGCCTGCTTCACGACGTAGAGGCCGTCCCACAGGTGCGTGTAGAGCTGCATGAGCTGGTCGAACGAGCTGCCGCGCTTCTCGAGCTCGCTCGTCAGGTACTCGAACGCGGTCGTCCCCGTCACCTTGCGCTCCGCCGTGTTGATGGGGAACACGCGCAGGTACAGGTTGTTCCAATCGGCCTCGCTCGAGATGAGGGCGAGGTTGTTGCCGTTGCCGAGTCCGCCGTCGCCGTAGGTCGGGATGTCCCAGCCGAGCTTCGTGCGGCTCTCGAGCGCGTAGCCGGAGGCGCTTCCGTAGCCCTGGATGATGAGGGCGTCGGGGTTGCCCGCCTGCAGGCGCTGCAGCTGCGCGGTCATGTCGAGGTCGGTCGGCGCGTACGCCTCCTGCACGAGCTCGAAGCCCTTGCCGGGGAGCTCGGCGGCGAACGCCTCGGCGATGCTCTGGCCGAGCGCGTCGTTGGCGCCGAGGTACGCGATCTTCGTGTACCCCTCGTCGGCGAAGAGCTCGGCCGCCGCCTGCGGGTCGAGCGCGACGACGGGGTTGGTGCCGAACGCGTACGGGTACGTGGCGGGGTCGTTGATCGCGTTAGCGTAGGTGGTACCGATCGAGAGGATCTCGTTGCGGGTCAGGAGCGGCAGCATGGCGAGGGTGACGGCGCTCGAGACGCCGTGGATGACGAGGTCGGGCGCCTCCTTGTCGATCTGCTCCTGGAGCAGCGTGACCGCCTTGGTCGGGTCGAGTTGATCGTCCACGATGATGAGCTCGACCTGCTCGCCGGCGATGCCGCCGTTCGCGTTGATCGAGTCGACCGCGATCTCGAGGCTCTCCTGCTGGGCCTTCGACGACCCGGCGAGAGCTCCCGTGAGCGACAGGCTCGCGTAGACGGTGTAGGTGCCGCCGGACGCTTCGCCACCGGTGCCACCGGTGCCGCCGTCGTCCGCCGCGCAGCCGGTCAGCACGAGGGCTGCGGCTGTGGTGAGGGCCACCGCGGGCCCCAGGATCTTCGAAACCACGTTGTTCCTTCCGATTGGATTCGCGCTTCGTTGCGCCGGTTCCCCCTTGGTGCGGGGTGCCGATCTCTCACGAACGCGTGAGGCTGCTCGGCCTTGACAGCATGACCCACGCTCACCACACTCGTCAATATGTGAACGTCGATGTTCGCAAAATGACCACAGGGCGCAAAGGAGCTTCCGATGTCACACCCCGACCTTCCCGATTTCGATGAGACGTTCGACGTCGTCATCGTGGGCTCCGGAGCGGGAGGTCTGAGCGCCGCCGCGATCGCGGCCGAAGGGGGCGCCTCCGTCCTCGTGCTCGAGAAGGCGGCGCGGATCGGCGGGACGACCCGCAAATCCGCGGCCGCACTGTGGATCCCCGGCAACCGCTTCATGCGCGAGGCCGGCATCGACGACCGCCCCGAGGACGTCGTCCGCTTCCTCGCGCGCATCGGACGCCCCGCGCTCTACGACCCGAACGCCCCGCGCTTCGGGCTCCCGCAGTGGGAGTACGACATGCTCATCACGTTCTGCGAGAACGCCGCGACGGCGCAGGACGAGCTCGAGCGCGTCGGCGCGATGTGGCTCGCCCCGTCACCCTTCGGCATCTCCGACTACCAGGGGCACCGCCCCGAGAACCTCAACCCCGTCGGCCGCACGCTCTACGAGGCCGAGACCCTCGGCGCGGCCAACGGGGGCCAGGTGCTCGTCGACCGGCTCGCCGCGGGCGCCGAGGCGCACGGCGCCGTCATCCGCGTCGAGCACGAGGTCGAGGACGTCGTCCTCGGCGAGGACGGCGCGGTCGTCGGCCTCGAGGTGCGCACGCCCGGCGGGCAGGTCCGCATCCGGGCACGTGCGGGAGTGATCTTCGCGAGCGGCGGATTCACCCACAACCCCGAGTACCGCGTGCAGTTCCTCAACGGCCCCTTCATGGGCGGCTGCGCGGCGCCGACCAACACGGGTGACTTCCTCCGCATCGGCATGCAGCTCGGCGTCGAGCTCGGCGACCTCTCGGAGGCGTGGACGGTCGCGATCAACACGGAGCGTATGGAGCGTGAACCCGACACCTTCATGTCGAGCTTCTACGTGCTCGGCGACGGCATGATCGAGGTCAACCGCTCGGGGCGCCGCGTCGTGAACGAGAAGGCGCCCTACAACGAGCACGGCCGCGTGATGTCGGACTGGGACCCCGTCGAGCTGCGTTACCCCAACATGCCGCTCATCGCGATCTGGGACCAGCAGGTCGCCGACCGCTGGGGCATCGACCGCTTCGGCAACCCCGTGCCCGCCCCCGACGCGGACCCCTACTGGGTGGTCTCGGGCGACAGCCTCGAGGAGCTCGCGGAGGCGATCGACGCCAAGCTCGTCGAGCTGGGGCCGCGCACGGGCAACGCGCGCCTCGACGCGGACTTCGTCGAGAACCTGCGTGCGACCATCGAGCGGTATGGCGAGCTCGCCGACGCGGGCGTCGACACCGACTTCCGCCGCGGCGACACGCAGTTCGAGCGCTACGTCTCCAGCCGCTTCGGTGACGGCGACGGCCCCAACCCTCTCATGCGACGTCTGGACACGAGCGGGCGGCTGTACGCCTCCGTGCTCGCGCTCGGCACGCTCGACACCAAGGGCGGACCGCGCACCACGCCGCACCGCGAGGTCCTGCGGCCCGACGGCTCGACCATCCCCGGCCTGTACGCGGTCGGCAACTGCGCCGCCTCGGCCACCGGCCAGGGCTACCCGGCGGCGGGCGCGACGCTCGGCCCGATCGTGACCGAGGGCTACCTGGCCGCGAAGCGCGTGCTCTCGCGGATCTGACCTCCCCGGCGCGGGGGCACCGGTGCAGGATGGTCGCATGACCTCGCGCGCCGGTACCCCCGCCCAGCCGTCCGACCTCATCGACGTGCACGAGCTCGTCGACGCGTACTACCGCCGCACGCCGGACATGACCGATCCCGCGCAGCGGGTGGTCTTCGGCACGAGCGGGCACCGCGGCTCGAGCCTCGACGGCGCCTTCACCGAGACGCACATCGCGGCGATCACGCAGGCGATCGTCGAGTACCGCACCGCGCAGGGCATCACGGGGCCTCTCTTCATCGGCGCCGACACCCACGGCCTCTCGGCACCTGCGCAGACGACGGCGCTGGGCGTGCTCGAGGCGAACGGCGTGCACGCGCTCGTCGACGAGTTCGACGACTTCGTGCCGACGCCCGCGCTCAGCCGCGCCATCATCCGGCACAACGCCGAGCACGCGGGCGGGCCGCAGGCCGACGGCATCGTCATCACGCCGAGCCACAACCCGCCGCGCGACGGGGGCTTCAAGTACAACCCGCCCCACGGCGGGCCGGCGGACTCGGATGCGACGGGCTGGATCGCGCAGCGGGCGAACGAGATCATCGAGGGCGGCAACCGCGAGGTGCGCTTCGCGGAGCCCTCCGCCGTCGACACCTACGACTTCCGCGGCGCGTACGTCGACGACCTCGCGAACGTGCTCGACATGGACGCGATCGCGCGGTCCGGCCTCAAACTCGGCGCCGACCCGCTCGGCGGCGCGAGCGTGGGCTACTGGGCCCTCATCGCCGAGCGCTACGGCCTCGACCTCGAGGTCGTGAACCCCGACGTCGACCCGACGTGGTCGTTCATGACGCTCGACTGGGACGAGAAGATCCGCATGGATCCGTCGTCGCCGTCGGCGATGGCCTCGGTCGTGGCGCGCGCCGGCGACTACGCGATCCTCACGGGCAACGACGCCGACGCCGACCGGCACGGCATCGTGACGCCCGACGGGGGCCTCATGAATCCCAACCACTACCTCGCCGTCGCGATCCGGTACCTCTTCACCCACCGCCCCGGCTGGCGGCCGGATGCCGCGATCGGCAAGACGCTCGTGTCGAGCTCCATGATCGACCGCGTCGCGGCTTCCCTCGGCCGGCGCCTGTGGGAGGTGCCCGTGGGCTTCAAGTGGTTCGTGCCGGGCCTCGTCGACGGGTCGGTCGGCTTCGGCGGCGAGGAGAGCGCCGGCGCGAGCTTCCTCACGCTCGACGGCGAGGCCTGGACGACCGACAAGGACGGCATCCTGCTGGCCCTGCTCGCGGCCGAGATCCGCGCGGTCACGGGGAAGAGCCCGAGCGAGCTCTACCGCGAGCTCACCGCCGAGTTCGGCGACCCCGCCTACGCACGCGTCGATGCGGCCGCGACCCCCGAGCAGAAGGCGCGCCTCGGCAGGCTCTCGGGAGACGACATCACCGCGACAGAGCTCGCCGGCGACCCCATCACGGCGAAGCTCTCCCACGCGCCCGGAAACGGAGCAGCGATCGGGGGCGTGAAGGTGCAGAGCGAGCACGCGTGGTTCGCGGCGAGGCCGTCGGGCACCGAGAACGTGTACAAGATCTACGCCGAGTCGTTCCGAGGACCGGAGCACCTGGCTCTCGTGCAGGCCGAGGCGAAGCGCATCGTCGACGCCGCCCTCGCCTGAGCCGCGGTCGACCCCGCGGGGACGACGCGCGAGCCCGCGTAGACTCGGGGTCCGTGACGGATGACGCGCCGACGCGCAGGATGCCGCGGCTCGACGCGATCACCGGCCTGCGGTGGTGGGCGGCGTTCGCCGTCTTCGTCTTCCACATCCGCAACCTCGTGACGCTTCCGGGGCCGCTGGAGGAGGCGGCCCAGTTCGGCCACCTGGGGGTCGCGTTCTTCTTCGTGCTCTCGGGCTTCGTGCTCACGTGGTCATGGCGCCCGGAGGTCGACAAGCGGACGTTCTACTGGCGACGGTTCGCGCGCATCTACCCGCTCCACCTCGTCACGCTCCTGCTGGCCGTGCCCGTCTTCTACAGCTTCGCGCCCGATCCGGCGCAGACCTGGGTCAAGGCCGTCGACGGGGTCGTCCTCCTGCTGTGCGCCCTGCTCCTGCAGGGGTGGTCGCGCGAGTCGACCGTGCTCTTCGCCGGCAACCCGGCGTCGTGGACCCTGACCGCCGAGGCCTTCTTCTACGCGACGCACCCCTTCATCAGCAGGGTACTGCGCCGGTTGACCATGATCGGAGCGCTGCTCGCCGCCGTCGCGGTCGTGGTCGTCGCGTTCGGGACGCGGTGGTACATCACCGTGAACCCCACCGGGGTCGTCGCGGACCTCCCGTGGCCGATCCTGCGGCTCAACGAGTTCGTGCTGGGCATGTGCCTCGCCTGGGCGTTCCGTCGGGGATGGCTCCCCCGCATCCCGCTCGTCGTGCCGCTCGGCCTTCTCGCGCTCTGGTTCGGCGGGATCCTCGCGTCCGCCCGCGTGGACGGCCTCGCGACGCTGGCCGCCGCGTTGGGGCAGTACACGAACGAGGTCGTCACCGTCCTCTGCGCGCTCCTGATCGTCACGGTCGCCTCGCTCGAACTGCGCGGGAGGACCCGGGTCATGCGCGCCCGTCCGATCGTCGCCCTGGGCGAGTGGTCCTACGCGTTCTACCTCGTCCACGCGACCGTGCTCTACGCCGTTCGGGGCTTCCTCGGAACGCAGGGCGGAGGCTGGAACGGTCTGCTGTGGTTCACCCTCGTGCTCGCGGTGTCGATCGCGCTCTCGTGGGTGCTCCATGTGTACGTCGAGCGACCTCTCGAGAGCCGGATGCGACGCTGGCAGGACGACCGTCGGGCCGCCCGTCGGCCGGTCGAGCCGGCTGGCCGCTGAGCTCTCGCCGACTCGCCCCTCTTGACGCGCAGGCCGCGCTGTGCCTGAATGCTTACTAATAACGAACAACGACGTTCGTTATGTGAGCGAATCGCGGAGGAATCCAATGGGCGAACCCCAGTGGGATGTCGTCATCGTCGGAAGCGGAGCCGCAGGCCTGTGCGCTGCGATCGAGGCGCACGACGCGGGAGCCCGAGTGCTCGTGCTCGAATCCCAGGGCGAACCGGGAGGCTCATCCCGGATCTCGGGCGGCATGATGCTCGCGGCGGGTACCGAGCTGCAGCGCCGTCACGGCATCGAGGACAGTGCGGACGCGTTCTACCACGACTACCTCATGCACACGCAGTGGAAGGTCCTGCCCGGAGCGGCCCGCCGCATCGCCGACGACTCGGCCCCCTCGATCGCTTGGCTCGAGGGCATGGGGGTCGAGTTCTACGACTTCCTCTCCGACGCCGGCTACGACGGCGTCCCCCGTACGCACTCGGCCGTCGGCCGCGGCGCGGGGGTGATCGAGCCGCTCCTCGAGCGCACCGCGGAGCGCGGGATCGAGATCCGCTGCCGCAGCCGCGTCACCTCCCTCCTCACCGAGGGCGAACGGGTGACCGGCGTCGAGACGGCCGACGAGCGCGTGACCGCACGGCAGGTGATCCTCGCGACCGGCGGCTTCGGCGCGAACTTCGACCTCGTGCGCGAACTCATCCCCGCGACGCAGAAGGCGGGGGACTGGCTCTGGTACATCGGGGCAGACGGCGCGCAGGGCGACGCCCTCGGGCTCGTGGAGCCGCTCGGCGTCCCGATCGTGGGCCACGGCCGCGGCGTCGTCATGACGACTCCGGGCTTCACGACCGAGGCGTTCGAGGGCTATCTCCCGGGCTGGATGATGCTCGTCAACAACCGCGGACTCCGCTTCTGCGACGAGTCGCTCCCCTACGGCCTCATGGACGGCCTCGTGCGGGAGCAGGGTGACGAGGCCTGGGTCGTGTTCGACGACGCGGCGAAGAACGCCGCGCTGCCCGGGGCGCCCGCCGCCTACCGCCTGCAGATCCCCTCGCTCCCGGGGCGCCCGAGCCCGAACTGGGACCGCGACATCATCGACGCGCAGGTGGCTGCGGGACGGGTCGCACGCGCCGACACCCTCGACGAGCTCGCGCGGATCACAAGCCTCCCCGCTGACACCCTCCGCGGCACCGTCGCCCGCTACAACGAGCTCGCCCGAGCCGGCGAGGACGCCGACTTCGGCAAGCGCGCGGAGTTCCTGCGGACCGTCGAGACGGGGCCCTTCTACGCCGCTCGACTCCGTCTCGCGACCGTGTGCCTCACGTGCGTCGGCCCGGCGGTCGACCGCGACGGTCGCGTGCTCGGCGCGGGCGGCGTCGTCGACGGCCTCCTCGCCGCCGGCGAGTGCACCGGCGGGACGCTCGGCGACCGGTACGTGGGCACCGGGAACTCGTGGATCAACTGCGTCGTGTTCGGTCGCGCGGCGGGTCGCACGGCCGCGGCGGCAGCCCTCGCCTGAGCCGTCGGCTCCGACACTCGAGGGACGCCCTGGCCGGCGTCTTGACCGGGCTGTCACGCCTCTGGCGTGGATGGACAGCCCGGTCTGCGCACCCCGGCGTGGGAGCGCTCTCTTGGCGCTCGAACTCCGAGCCAAGGTGCCTATGACCTGGGGTTTTCCGCGCACTCCGATCGACCGGCGAAATTCCTGTTGACACCGCTCGGAACGCGCCCGTATCGTTGCGTCCGATTTCGTGAGAGCGCTCCCACGCCTTCGCTGTGGGAGCGCTCCCACAGAAGTCGACCCCATCCACGCACACAAAGGAGTGACCGTGAACTTCTCACGACGCACCGCCACTGTCGCTGCGATCGCCGGTACCGCCTCCCTCGCCCTCGTCCTGTCCGGGTGCGCCACGGACGGCGGCGACGGCGGCAGCGGCGACGAGCAGATCGAGCTGACGATCACCACGTTCGGCACCATGGGCCTCGACGGGCTCTACGCGCAGTACGAGGCCGAGCACCCCAACATCAAGATCAAGGCCACGAACATCGACACCGGTGGCAACGCGCTCACCGACTGGAAGACGAAGCAGGCCTCGGGCGGCCTCCCCGACATCCAGGCCGTCGAGGAGGGCTGGCTCGGCTCGGTCATGGAGGTGTCCGACACCTTCGTCGACCTGCGCGAGTACGGCGCCGACGACATCAAGGACCGCTGGCTCGACTGGAAGGTCGGTCAAGCGACCGACCCCGACGGCCGCATCATCGGCTACGGCACGGACATCGGACCGCAGGGCCTCTGCTACAACGGCAAGCTCTTCGAGGCCGCCGGCCTGCCGAGCGACCGCGAGGCCGTCGCGGAGCTCTTCGGTGGCGACAACGCCACGTGGGACAAGTTCTTCGAGGTCGGCAAGGAGTACGTCTCCCAGACCGGCAAGGCGTTCTACGACCAGTCCGGCTTCATCTGGAACTCCTTCGTGAACCAGCAGGAGGAGGGCTACTACACCAAGGACGGCGAGCTGAACGTCGAGGGCAACAAGACCCTCGAGAGCTTCTGGCTCAAGCTGGCCGACGCCCAGGCCGCGGGTCTCTCCGCCAACCAGGCCCAGTGGGACTGGGGCGGCGGTAAGGCGTTCGTCGACGGCACCTTCGCCGTCTTCGTCTGCCCGGGCTGGATGCTCGGCGTCGTCAAGGGCAACACCGAGGCCGGCGGCGGCGACGCCAGCACCGGCTGGGACTTCGCCGACGTCTTCCCCGGCGGCGCGTCCAACTGGGGTGGCTCGTTCCTGACGGTCCCCACCACGTCGAAGCACCCGAAGGAGGCCGCCGAGCTCGCCGAGTGGCTGACCGCCGCCCAGCAGCAGGTCGCCGCCTTCCAGGCCGCCGGCACGTTCCCGAGCGTCGTCGAGGCGCAGAGCGACCCCGGCGTGACGGGCGCGAACGAGCTGTCGGAGTTCTTCAACAACGCCCCGGTCGGCGAGATCCTCGCCTCGCGCGCCGAGGGTGTCGTGGCCCAGTTCAAGGGCCCGGATGACGCGCTCATCCAGGAGCAGGTCGTCGGACCGGCCCGCACCGCGCTCGACGCGGGCGACGCCGACGGACCGACCTCGTGGAAGACGCTCATCGAGACGCTCCACCAGCTGGTCGGCTGACCCGAAGCACCACCCACGCGAGGCCCCTCGGAGCGGCACGCCCCCCCCGGGGGGCCTCGCACCCGGACACGAAGAGACACCGATGACCACGACCTCCCCCGCACCCGCCGCGGGCACGAGCGCGCTCACCTTCCGGCAGCGCCTCAGCCGCGCCGACGTCAAGTACTCGCCCTACGTCTACGTGGCGCCGTTCTTCATCCTCTTCGGCCTCGTCGGGCTCTTCCCCCTCCTCTACACGTTCGTCGTCTCGCTCAACGACTGGGACCTGCTCCGCGGGCCCGGCGAGTGGGTCGGCTTCGACAACTACGTCATCGAGCTCCAGGACCCGTGGTTCTGGAACTCGCTCTTCAACACCTTCAGCATCTTCCTGATCTCGTCGATCCCCCAGCTCGCCGCCGCGACCTTCATCGCGGCCGTGCTCGACCAGAACCTCCGCGGCAAGACCTTCTGGCGCCTGAGCGTCCTGCTCCCCTACGTCGTGACGCCCGCCGCCGTCGCCCTCATCTTCAGCCAGATCTTCTCCGAGCAGTACGGCCTCGTGAACAACCTGCTCACAGCCTGGGGTCTCGACCCGGTCATGTGGAAGCACGACACCTGGGCCGGCCACGTCGCGATCGCGACGATGGTCAACTGGCGCTGGACCGGCTACAACGCGCTCATCCTGCTCGCCGCCATGCAGGCCGTCCCCACCGAGCTCTACGAGTCGGCGTCGCTCGACGGCGCGGGACGCGTGCGCCGCTTCTTCTCGATCACGCTGCCCAGCATCCGGCCGACCTTCGTGTTCGTGCTCATCACCGCCACGATCGGCGGCCTGCAGATCTTCACCGAGCCGAAGCTCTTCGACGCCACGCGCGCGACCCCCGGCGGTGCGTACCACCAGTTCGAGACGACGACCCTCTACATCTGGAACATGGCGTTCAACCAGGACCGCTTCGGCCGGGCCGCGGCGATCGCCTTCATCCTCCTGGTGATCATCGTGCTCATCGGCCTCATCAACTACTTCCTCTCCAAGAGCATCGCGACGAACGAGACGAAGATCTCGCGCCGCCGCACCGCGAGACGCCTCGACCGGTACCGCCAGGCCGAGCGCGCCGCCGTCCCCGCCTCCATCGAGATCCGTCAGGAGCGCTGACCCATGAGCACCGCAACCGCCTCCCCCCGCGCGATCGTCGCCGAGAAGCGCCGGGCGCCGCGCCCCATCCGAGGACGCAGGCCCGGCTTCCTGACCTACGGACTGCTGACGGCGTGGTTCGTCGGCAGCGCCTACCCGCTCTGGTGGTCGTTCGTCGCCGGCTCGAGCGACACGAGCGTCCTCACCGTGCCGTACCCGCCGCTCCTCCCGGGCGGCCGGTTCTGGGAGAACGCGCGCGAGGTCTTCACCACGATCGACTTCTGGGGCGCGCTGCTCAACAGCGTCATCGTCGCGAGCACGATCACGATCTCCGTGCTGTTCTTCTCGACGCTCGCGGGCTACGCCTTCGCGAAGCTGCGCTTCCGCGGCCGCAACGGCCTCATGCTGTTCGTCATCCTGACGCTCGCGATCCCCACCCAGCTCGGCATCATCCCGCTCTTCATCCTCATGAAGCAGTTCGGCTGGACGGGGAGCCTCGGCGCGATCATCGTCCCGACGCTCGTCACCGCCTTCGGCGTGTTCTTCATGCGGCAGTACCTCGTCGACGTCATCCCCGACGAGCTCATCGAGGCCGCCCGCATGGACGGCGCGACCCAGTTCCGCACCTTCTGGCACGTGGGCGTGCCCGCCGCGCGACCCGCAATGGCGATCCTCGGGCTCTTCACCTTCATGACCGCGTGGACCGACTACCTCTGGCCTCTCATCGTGGCCGGCTCCAACCCGACCCTGCAGGTCGCGCTCAGCCAGCTGCAATCGGCCAAGTACGTCAACTACACGATCGTGCTGTGCGGTGCCGTGCTCGCCACCATCCCGCTGCTCATCCTCTTCTTCTTCGCCGGGCGCCTCCTCGTGTCGGGCATCATGGCCGGGGCGGTGAAGGGCTGATGGCGCTGGAGCTCCCCGGCGGGTTCCAGTGGCCCACCGGGTTCATCTGGGGCGCCGCGACCGCCGCCGCCCAGGTCGAGGGCGCCGCCCACGAGGACGGCAAGCTCGACTCGATCTGGGACCACTTCGCCCGCATCCCCGGCAACGTCGCGCACGGCGACACCCCGGAGGTTGCCGTCGACCACTACCACCGGATGCCGCAGGACGTGCAGCTCATGACGCGCCTCGGCCTCGACAGCTACCGCTTCTCGGTGAGCTGGGCGCGCGTGAAGCCCGCGGACGGCCCCGTCAACCCGAAGGGCCTGGACTTCTACAGCCGCCTCGTCGACGAGCTGCTCGAGAACGGCATCCTGCCGTGGCTCACGCTCTACCACTGGGACCTCCCCCAGGCGGTCGAGGAGACCGGCGGATGGGCGAACCGCGACACCGCGCACCGGTTCCTCGACTACGCGATCGCGGTGCACGAGGCCCTCGGCGACCGCGTCACGCACTGGACGACGTTCAACGAGCCGCTGTGCTCGTCGCTCATCGCCTACGCGGGCGGCGAGCACGCGCCGGGCCGCCAGGAGCCGCGCGCCGGGCTGGCCGCCCTGCACCACCAGCACCTCGCTCACGGCCTCGCCGTGCGGGAGCTGCGGCTGCGCGGCGCGCAGCAGCTCGGCATCACGCTCAACCTCACGAACGCCGTGCCGAACGACCCGAGCGACCCCGTCGACCTCGACGCGGCGCGCCGGCTCGACGCCCTCTGGAACCGCGCCTACCTCGAGCCGATCCTGCTGGGCGCCTACCCGGAGGACTTCCTAGAGGACGTGGCCGCCCACCGGTTCGCCGAGCTCGTGCACGACGGCGACCTCGAGACGATCCACCAGAGGATCGACTTCCTCGGGGTGAACCACTACCACGACGACAACGTCTCCGGGCATCCGCTCCCCGCGGATCACCCGAAGGGGCTCGCGCCGACCGACAAGAGGACGTCCTCCTGGTTCGTCGGCTCCGAGTTCCTCACGAGCCCCAGTCGCGGCCTCCCCCAGACCGCGATGGGTTGGGAGATCAATCCGGATGGTCTCCGTCACCTGCTGGTGCGCCTGGGGCGGGAGTACCCCCAGCTCCCGCCCCTCTACATCACCGAGAACGGCTCGGCGTGGGATGACGTGGTCGCCCCCGACGGGCACGTGCACGACGCGCAGCGGGTCGACTTCCTCGAGCGGCACCTCGAGGCGGTCGCGCAGGCGATCGCCGAGGGCGCGGATGTGCGGGGCTACTTCGCGTGGTCGCTCATGGACAACTTCGAGTGGGCGTGGGGCTACGAGAAGCGGTTCGGCATCGTGTACGTCGACTACGAGACCCAGGAGCGCATCATCAAGGACTCCGGCCACACGTTCGCGGCCGTCGCCGCCGCCGCGCGTACGCTCGGCAAGTAGGATGGACGGGCCGACCCCGGCCAGGAGGACCCCTCGATGACCCCGGAACAGCCAGGTAGCGCCCCCACCCTCGAGCAGGTGGCGAAGGCGGCGGGCGTCTCGCGGTCGACCGTCTCGCGCGTCATCAACGACTCGCCCAAGGTCACTCCCGAGGCCCTCGCGGCCGTGCGCAAGGCGATCGACGAGCTCGGCTACGTGCCCAACCGCGCCGCCCGCATCCTCGCGAGCCGCCGCACGCAGTCGATCGCCCTCGTGATCCCCGAGAACACGGCCCGGTTCTTCGCCGACCCGTACTTCGCGACCGTCGTGCAGGGCATCGCGATGTACCTCTCGGACACCGACTACACCCTGAGCCTCGTCATCGCGGCGGAGAAGGACGGCGAGAAGACCCGCCGCTACCTGCAGGCGGGCAACGTCGACGGCGCGCTCATCCTGTCGCACCACTCGGACGACCGCTCCTACACCGAGCTCGCCCGGTCGATCCCCGTCGTGTTCGGCGGCCGTCCGATGAGCCAGGAGGGGTCGAAGGCCTACTACATCGACGTCGACAACGTGGAGGCGGCCCGCAACGTCACGCGCCGGCTCATCGAGAGGGGCCGCCGCCGCATCGCGACGATCGCGGGACCCGCCGACATGTCCGCGGGCCTCGACCGCCTCGAGGGCTGGAGGCAGGCGCTCGACGCCGCCGGCATCCCGACCGATCTCGTCGAGCACGGCGACTTCAGCCCCGCGGGCGGCGAGGCGGCCATGCGCCGGCTGCTCGCACGGGACGACGGCATCGACGGCGTCTTCGCCGCGAGCTCGCTCATGGCCCAGGGGGCGCTCAACGTGCTGCGCAGCCACGGCAAGGCCGTGCCGCACGACCTCGGCCTCGTGACTTTCGACAACGACTACGCCGCCCAGTCGTCGAGCCCCCCGCTCACGACCGTCGAACAGCCCACCGTCGAGCAGGGCCGCCGCATGGTCGACGTGCTCCTGCACCTCATCGACGGCGGCACCGTGCCGCAGATCACGATGATGCCGACGCGCATCATCGAGCGCGGGAGCGAATGAGCCGTTAGCGTCGGAGGATGACGGACAAGGTCGTGGACATCCCGGAACGCAGCCGCTTCGTGCTCGAGCGCGACGGCGAGCACATCGGCAAGGCCATCTACCGGCGCGAGCCCGGCGTGATCACCTTCACGCACACCGAGGTCGACCCGGAGATCCAGGAGCGCGGCCTCGGCTCGGCGCTCGCGAAGGGCGCGCTGGATGCGGTGGCCGCCGAGGAGGGCACGCGCGTCGTCGCGCAGTGCCCGTTCATCGCGGCGTACATCGAGCGCCACCCCGAGTACCAGCCGCTGCTGACGCGCTAGTTGTGATGTCCGGGGACGTTGTTTCGGCGACACGGTCTGAGGTGCTGAAGGGCGAAGACCTCCGGTTGTGAAGTGGAGCTGTTGAGTTCAACCGCTTCACGAACC